>CAWZZK010000071.1:0-39538 GCA_963966455.1 Kaistia sp.
AAATCCAATTGTTCGGATCGGAAGATACGGACAATCGGAACGGCATCGGCACGTCCGTGGCGGCGCCGGAGCGCCGCCGCGATCTTCGCGCGGCCATCGTCGGCCGCCTCGCGCGCCTGCAGCACGCCGACGACGCCGCCCTTGGCGATCGCCGCCTCAACCTTGGCGAAACCGGCGACGATCTCGCCGGCCTTTCGTGCGAAGGACAGCGCCTGCACGGCCCCGTCCTCCAGAAGCCCCGCCACGCGATCGGCGAGGCCGGGATCGACGGTCACCGCCGTCTTGAAGCCGCGCGCGAACAGGCGCTTGCGCTCGGCCGCGTCCACCATCTCGCGACGCGCCGTGACCCAGACGCCGCGTCCGGGAAGACGGCGGCGGAGATCCGGCACCACACGACCCTCGGGGTCGAGCACGAAACGGATCAATTGGTCCGACGGCATCGCCAGCCGCGACACGACGCAGCTTCGGATCGTCGGTTCCCGCCGCCGCGCCATCACCCGTGCGCCCGTGGGCGTTCGTTCGCTCAGGCCTCGGTCTCCTCGGCTTCTTCCTCGGTCTCGGCCGCTGCCTCCTCCTCGGTGATCCAGCCGACCTTGACGCGGGCCGTCATGATCATGCGCTCGGCATCGGCGCGCGACAGGCCGAACTTGTCGAGCAGGCCGCCATGGCGCTTCGTCTCGCCTTCGCCGCGCTCCGCCCAGCCGACCAGGTCGTCGGGAACATAGCCGGCGAAATCCTCGACGGTCTTGATGCCGTCCTTGCCGAGCGCCACCAGCATCGAGCTGGTCATGCCGGGCAGTTCCTTCAGTTCGTCGGCGACGCCGAGCGTCTTGCGCTCCTCGTCATGCTCGGCCTCGATGCGCTCGAGATAGTCGCGGGCACGCTGCTGGAGCTCGGCCGCCGTCTCCTCGTCGAAGCCCTCGATCGAAGCGAGTTCGTCGGGCTCGACGAAGGCGATTTCCTCGAGGGAGGCGAAGCCTTCCGAGGCGAGCAGCTGGCCGACCACCTCGTCGGCGTCGAGCGCCGTGTTGAAAAGTGTCGAACGCTCTTGAAATTCTTTCTGCCGGCGTTCGGATTCTTCCTGCTCGGTGAGGATGTCGATGTCCCAGCCGGTCAGCTGCGAGGCGAGGCGGACATTCTGGCCGCGACGGCCGATCGCAAGCGACAGTTGGTCATCCGGCACCACGACTTCAATACGCTCGGCCTCTTCGTCGAGCACGACCTTGGCGACTTCCGCCGGCTGCAGGCCGTTGACGATGAAGGTCGCGGGATCCGCCGACCACGGAATGATGTCGATCTTCTCGCCCTGCAACTCGTTCACGACGGCCTGGACGCGGCTGCCGCGCATGCCGACGCAGGCGCCGACCGGATCGATGGAGCCGTCGCGCGAGATGACGGCCATCTTGGCGCGCGAGCCCGGATCACGGGCGACGGCCTTCACCTCGATGATGCCGTCATAGATTTCCGGCACTTCCTGAGCGAAGAGCTTGGCCATGAACTGCGGATGCGTGCGCGACAGGAAGATCTGCGGCCCACGCTGCTCGCGGCGCACGTCGTAGACATAGGAACGAATACGGTCGCCGTAGCGGAACGTCTCGCGCGGGATCAGCTCGTCGCGGCGCACGATGCCTTCGCCGCGGCCGAGATCGACGATCACATTGCCATATTCGACGCGCTTGACCTGGCCGTTGACGATCTCGCCGATGCGGTCCTTGTACTCGTCGAACTGCCGGTCGCGCTCGGCCTCGCGCACCTTCTGCACGATGACCTGCTTCGCGGACTGCGCAGCGATGCGGCCGAAATCCATCGGCGGCAGCGGCTCGGCGATATAGTCGCCGACGCGGGCGGCCGGGTTCTGGTCGGTCGCGAGTTCGAGCGCGATCTCGGTCGCCGGATTCTCCACCTGCTCGACCACCTGCAGGAGCCGCTGGAGGCGGATCTCGCCGGTCTTCGGATTGATCTCGGCGCGGACGTCGGTCTCGGAGCCGTAGCGCGAGCGCGCGGCCTTCTGGATCGCGTCTTCCATCGCCGCGATGACGATCTGCCGGTCGATCACCTTCTCGCGGGCGACCGCGTCGGCAATCTGCAAGAGCTCGAGCCGGTTGGCGCTGACTGCCATCGTCTGTCTCCACTGTTCTCGTTGGACGGTCGCGCGCCTCAGGCGTCCGCGGTTCCGTCGGTCACATCGTCGATATCGGTGCCGTCGCCGTCGGCGAGGGCCTTCTGGTTGCGCAGCGCGTCGTCGATGAGCGCGTCGGTGAGGACGAGCTTGGCATCGCCGATGAGCGAAAGCGGCAGAGTCACGCGGTCCGGCGCGCCGGCCGGCGCATCCTCGAGCTTCAGCCCGGTGGCGTCGCCCTCGAGGCCGGTCAGCGTGCCGCGGAAGCGGCGGCGCCCCTCGATCGGCTGCGACGTCTCGATGCGCGCGACATGGCCAGCCCAGCGCTCGAAATCCGACTTGCGGACCAGCGGGCGGTCGATGCCTGGCGAGGAGACCTCGAGATGATAGGCCTCGGAGACGGGATCCTCGACATCGAGGGCCGGCGACACGTTGCGGCTGATCGCTTCGCAATCGTCCACGGCCATGGTGCCGTCCGGCCGCTCGGCCATGATCTGCACGGTCATGCCGTTGCGGCGTGAGGATTTCACGCGCACCAGGCGATAGCCGAGATCGACGATGATCGGTTCGACGATCGCCGCGATGCGCGCGTCGATGCCGGTCTCGACGACGAGGCGGGCGTCATTCTCTGCTTGTGGCTCGGCCAAGGCTGTCCGTCCGAACGGTTCGGCCGGCGATGAGAGCGAAGTCCGATCTGCAATGCGCTTTTTGCAAGGGGCTTCGCGAGCGGGCCGCGAAGCCCACTCCTCAACGATCCGGTCGTTTGAGATGAATGCAAGCGCTATAGGCCGGAAGGGCGCGGAATGCAAGCTTCGTCATCGGGCGACCGGCACAAGCGTGGCTTCGGCGCAACCGGCTGCCTTTATTTCGATTGCTTCCGATCTTGGCAATACATTGCTAAGGAGCCTCTCGACACCTTCGCCGTTGTTCGATCCCGAACGTCCTCACCCGGTGCCGCGTCCCATGAAATCCATCGCCCTGCGCCTCGCCGCCTTCGTCGTGCTGACCGCCGCCTCGAGCTCGCTGCTCGCTTTGCCCTATCTCGTCGGCAACTGAGCGGCGCGCGAGAGGATCAGCGGCGGCGGAACGTCAGATAGGTTCCCCGCCGCCCCTCCCGGATCGCCTTCTGCTCATAGCGCGTCCCCGGCCAGCCGGGGAAAGGCTGCCGCCAGTCGTCGGCATCCGTGGCCGTCCATTCGAAATCGGCGCTGCGGCCTATCGTGAGCAGCGTCCAGTCGACATAGGATGGGATATCAGACGCGAAGCGGAAGAGTCCGCCGGGCGCCAGCACGCGGGCGATGCGCGCGAGATTGGTGTCGGACACGAAGCGGCGCTTCCAGTGACGCCGCTTCGGCCAGGGATCGGGATAGAGCAGGTCGACGAGCGCGAGGCTCGCCGGCGGCAGCCAGTCGAGCAACTCGGCCGCATCACGGTCGAAAAGGCGCAGATTGCCGCGCGGTTCGGCGTCGAGCGCCGCGGCCACCTTGGCCATGCCGTTGACAAAGGGTTCGGCGCCGATCCGCCCGACCTGGGGCTCCGCCGCCGCGCGATGCAGCAGATGCTCGCCGCCGCCGAACCCGATCTCCAGCGCCACCGCCTCAACCGGCTCGGGGAAGAGATCGGCCAGCCTTGCCGGCGCCTCGGCGGAGAGATCGAGCGCATAGGCGTCGAGCCCGCGCGACAGCGCGCCCGCCCGGGCCGGGCGAAGCGTATGGCCCTTGCGGCGGCCGTAGAAGGAATCGCGCCGGCCGCCCTCGACGGGATCGGTCAAAGCGCGGCCGCGATCCGATCCGAGAGGTCGGTCTTCTCCCACGAGAAGCCGCCATCCGCCTCCGGCGCACGGCCGAAATGGCCATAGGACGAGGTGCGGGCATAGATCGGCCGGTTGAGCTTCAGATGCTCGCGGATGCCGCGCGGTGAGAGGTCCATCACCTCGGACAGAACCCGCTCGACCGCAGCCTCGGCGACCTTGCCGGTGCCGTGCAGGTCGACATAAATCGACAGCGGCTGCGAAACGCCGATGGCATAGGAGAGCTGGATGGTGCAGCGCTCTGCCGCGCCGGAGGCGACGACGTTCTTGGCGAGATAGCGCGCGGCATAGGCGGCGGAGCGGTCGACCTTGGTCGGGTCCTTGCCCGAGAAGGCGCCGCCGCCATGCGGGGCCGCGCCGCCATAGGTGTCGACGATGATCTTGCGGCCTGTGAGACCGGCATCGCCGTCGGGACCGCCGATCACGAACTTGCCGGTCGGGTTGACGTGCCAGACGGTCGCCGGCGAGATCCAGCCCTCGGGGAGCGACTCGCGGATATAGGGCTCGACGATCGAGCGGACGTCATGCGACGACAGCCCATCGACGTGCTGCGTCGACAGCACGATCTGCGTCACGCCGACCGGCTTGCCGTTCTCGTAGCGCACGGTGACCTGGCTCTTGGCATCCGGCCCGAGCGAGAGCGTATCCTGCGAATGGCGCGCGTCGGCGAGCCGCTTCAGGATACGGTGCGCGTAGAAGATGGGCGCCGGCATCAACTCGGGCGTCTCGGAACAGGCATAGCCGAACATGATGCCCTGGTCGCCGGCACCCTCGTCCTTGTTGCCGGCCGCATCGACGCCGACGGCGATGTCGGCCGACTGCGCGTGCAGCAGGACTTCGATGTTCACCGTGTTCCAGTGGAACTTTTCCTGCTCGTAGCCGATGTCGCGGATCGCGCGGCGCGCGGCTTCGACGACGACATCCTGCGTGATGGCCGCGGGGCCGCGGGTCTCGCCGGCGATCACGACGCGATTGGTCGTCGCGAGCGTCTCGCAGGCGACGCGCAGGACGCTCGGATCCCATCCCTGCTCCGGGCCGATGCGGAAGAACGTGTCCACCACTTCATCGGAAATACGGTCGCAAACCTTGTCCGGGTGACCTTCAGACACGGATTCGCTGGTGAAGAGATAGGATGTTCTGGACAATCGGGGCCCCCGCATCTTTTGCCGGGTCGCTGGCCCGGGGCGAATGTGGAAAGGTTTTTAATAGGATGGCGCGGGGGGTCAAGCGCAACTGCGGGCCGATGCGCAAATGCACGCCCGAGTGGAATAAGATTCCAACGTCCGGCGGTGCCGCGCAAGCACCGCAGCGCCGGACGCCTGAAAGGGTGCGCTTCAGTCCTCGGCTTCGTCGCCGGCGACAGCGCGGACGAGATCGACGATCTTGCGGCGCACGCGCGGATCCTTGATGCGGACGAAGGCGCGGTTGAGCTGCAACCCCTCGGACGAGGACAGGAAGTCCGTCACGAAGGCCGCCGGACGGGACTCCTCGAAGCCGACCTCCGACGGTGCGCCAGGCGCGTCCTCGAAGAAGAACGAGACCGGAACCTGGAGCACGGAAGCGATATGCTGCAGGCGGCTGGCGCCGATCCGGTTGGTCCCCTTCTCGTATTTCTGAATCTGCTGGAACGTGATGCCGAGGCTCTCTCCGAGTTTCTCCTGGCTCATGTTCTGCATCATGCGGCGCAGCCGGACCCGACCTCCCACATGAACATCGATGGGATTCGGCACTTTCTTATTGACCATCGAGGGCTCTCTTCTCCCGGAAATGCACAATTCGTTCCGGCGGCGAATATCGATTGTCGCTCCCAGAACTGATTCCAGTCTTTGCTGGACGGCTATGCTTCCGGCGCCATCCAACCGGCCCACGGCGCCAAAATGGCGGGCAACGTCCGGCCTGTCAATTCCGGGTTTTAGCAGGAGTGAAACTTGCGACAATAACGAGCAGCAGCGCCAGGCCGGCCAGCGCCAGGAAAGCGAGGTCGCCCCACCGTGCGTAGAGCGTCGGCGGCAGGGCAGCCGGCAGGCCGCCATCGACGATGCCGGCCCTTCCGAGCTCCAGCGACGCGCGGATGCGGCCATAGGGATCGACGATCGCCGAGATGCCGGTATTGGCGGCGCGCGCGAGCGGCAGCCCTTCCTCGACGGCGCGCACGATCGCCTGCTGCAGGTGCTGATGCGGGCCGGGCGTGTCGCCGAACCAGCCGTCATTGGTAACGTTGAGCAGCCAGGCCGGCCTCTGGCGGCTGTCGGTGGCCGCGCCGGGGAAGATGATCTCGTAGCAGATGAGCGGGCCGAAAGGCGGCGCGCCGTCGATCGCCATGGTCCGCAGCCGCCGCCCGGCCGAGAAGCCGCCCGGCAGCGCCACCATCTGATGCAGCCCGAAGCGGGAGAAGAAGCCGTCGAAGGGCAGATACTCGCCGAACGGCACCAGATGGACCTTGTCATAGGCGTCGCGGATGACGCCGTCCTCGCCGATCACATAGATGCTGTTGAAGACGCGGCCCTCGGCATCCGGATCGGGACCCGGCTCGTCGCGCGCGGCTCCGGTCACCAGCGTGGTGCCGGGCGGCAGCAGCGCGCCGATCGCCGCAAGCGCATTCGGCTGGTCGGTCAGGAAGAAGGGCAGCGCCGTCTCGGGCCAGATCAGGATGGAGAAGGGTGGCGGTGCGCCGTCGCGGAGGCCCTCGCCGCTCAGCGTCAGGTAGCGCTGCAGCACCGTGCTGTCGCGCTCCGGCGTCCATTTCTCGTCCTGCGCCAGCACCGGCTGGACGAGGCGCAGCGCGACGCCCGGGACATTCGCGTCCGCGGCGACCGTGAGCCGCATGACGCCATAGCCGAGATTGGCGAGGAAGAGGACGGCGACCACGGCGACCGCGAGCTTGTCGGCGACACGCGCGCGGCGGCCGGACATGAGCATGGCCGGCGCGCCGAAGACGAGAAAGGCGAGCAGCGTCATGCCCCAGAGGCCGACGACGGACGCCCCTTGCATCATCTGCGGCAGCGGCATCAGCGTGTAGCCGAAGGCATTCCACGGAAAGCCGGTGAGGACATGGCCGCGCAGCCATTCGGCAAGCGCGAGCGCAAGGGCCAGCACGACGACGCGGCGCCAACCCTCAGGCCACCAGAGCCGGGCGAGGGCGGTGGCGAGGCCCCAGAACAGCGCGAGCCCGGCCGGCAGCGCCACCACCGCGAAGGGCATCAGCCAGATGAACGCGCCGGCATCGGCCAGGAAGGCGGCTCCGATCCACCAGAGGCCACCGAGGAAATAGCCGAAGCCGAACAGCCAGCCCGCCGCGAAGGCGGGCAGGCGGCGGGCGATGAAGCCGGCGCGCGGTGCCGGCGCTGCTCCATCGACGAGGAGCACCAGCACCGGCAGGGTGAGCCAGAGGACGGGAAAGAAGCCGAGCGGCGGCAGCGCAAGCGCCGACAGCGCGCCGGCGCCGATGCCGATGAGAGCCCGGCGCCAGCCCCAGCTGATGAGGAGGGCATCGGCCGGCGCGGCGAACCGGCTGCGGCGGGTCATCGGGCTCGAAATGGCGTCGCTCGCGAATCAGGGAATGCGGGGACCGCAGCGAGACTTGCGGTCCCGCCGTCGCCGGGTCAAGCGGCGGCGGCGTCCTCGCGGCGGACACGGAGGCGCTTCACGCGGCGCCGATCCGCTTCGAGAATCTCGAGCGCGATGCCGCCCGGCAGCGCGACATGCTCGCCGGCTTCCGGGATGCGGCCGAGCAGCGTGAAGACGAGGCCGCCGACGGTATCGACGTCGTCATGTTCCTCGTCGACTTCGATCGGCGTGCCGAGGGCGGCCGCGAGATCGTCGAGATCGGCGCGGGCATCGACGACGAGCGCGCCGTCGGCCTCTGGCGTGATCCGCGGCGCGTCGTCCTCGTCATGCTCGTCCTCGATCTCGCCGAAGACGATCTCGACCACGTCCTCCAGCGAAACGAGGCCGTCGGTGCCGCCATATTCGTCGATGACCACCGCCATCTGGACATGGCTCTGCTGCATGGTGGAGAGCAGCGTCGCCGCCGGCATCGAGGGCGGCACGAAGAGCACGCTGCGGATGAGATCGGTGTCGGCGAGCTTCACCGAGAGGTCGGCGCGGGCGAAGTCGACCCCCTCGGTCCCGGCGCAGGCGGCGCCGGTCAGGAAATCCATCAGGTCCTTGATGTGGACCATGCCGACCGGATCGTCGAGCGACTCGCGATAGGCCGGCATGCGCGAATGGCCGCTCTCGCGGAACGCGCGGATCACCTCGGAAAGGGTCATGTCGCGGTCGAGGGCGAGGATGTCGGCGCGCGGCACCATGACATCGTGGACGCGCACGTCGCGCAGGCGCAGGATGTTGCGCAGCATCAGCCGCTCTTCGGCGGAGAAGTCGGCGGCCGCGTCCTCGTCCTCCAGTGCGGCCTCGATCTCGTCGCGGAGCGAGCCGGCGGGCTTGAAGCCGACCGCCTGTCGCAGCCGGTCGAACCAGCTGTCCTCCCGCTTCTCGGCCTCGCGCTCAGCTGGCGCGAAGGCGGGACTACTTGAGGGTTCGGGGGCGTTGTCGGCGCCCTGTCCGGACGTATCGGTGTCGGTCATCGGTTCCTGGTTTCGTCTTCGTCGCGCCGCTCGCGCGCCTCAGGCCGCCGGCTCGGCATAGGGATCAGCGATCCCGAGCCGGCCGAGAATGGCCGTTTCCAGCCCTTCCATACGCTCGGCCTCCTCATCCTCCATGTGATCATGGCCGAAGAGGTGAAGCAAGCCATGGACGAGAAGATGGGTGAGGTGGTCGTCGAATGCGATCCCCTCGGCCACCGCCTCGGCGCGCACGGTCTCGCAGGCGAGCACGATATCGCCGAGCATCGGCCCGAAACGGGTGGCGCCGGGCGGCGTGCCGGGGAAGGACAGGACATTGGTCGCCTTGTCTTTTTGCCGCCAGGAATCGTTCAGGAGGCGGATATGCTCGTCGTCGGTGAAGACGATCGAGAGTTCCGAACCCTCGACGGCATCGAGCCGGCCTTCCGTGAAGCTCGCCTCGACGGCGCGCGCGACGAGTGCCGCGAGATTGTCCTCGCCCGGCCATTCGCCGGCCTCAACGAGGAGGTCGACGGCGATCGGGACCGCGCCCGTCACGCGGCGCCTCCGGACCGCGGCGGACGAGCCGGCGGCTGCGGACGCGGCGGCGCGGCGTCGTAGGCGCGAACGATGCGGCCGACCAGCGGATGGCGGACGACATCGACATCGGTGAAGCGGATCTGCACGATGCCCTGCACGTCGCGCAGCAGATCGACGGCCTCGGCGAGGCCGGAGATCTGGCCGGGCGGCAGGTCGACCTGGGAGGGGTCGCCGGTGATGATCATGCGCGAGCCCTCGCCGAGGCGGGTCAGGAACATCTTCATCTGCATCGAGGTGGTGTTCTGCGCCTCGTCCAGGATGACGACGGCGTTGGCGAGCGTGCGGCCACGCATGAAGGCGAGCGGCGCCACCTCGATCATGCCCGAGGTCAGCCCGCGCTCCACCTTTTCCGGCGGCATCATGTCGTAGAGTGCGTCATAGAGCGGGCGGAGATAGGGATCGACCTTCTCCTTCATGTCACCTGGCAGGAAGCCGAGCCGCTCGCCGGCTTCGACCGCCGGACGCGACAGGATCAGCCGCGAGACGTCGCCGCGCTCGATCAGCGCCGCGGCATAGGCGACCGCGAGATAGGTCTTGCCGGTACCCGCCGGGCCGATGCCGAACACCATCTCGGCGCGGTCCATCGCGCGGATATAGGCGTCCTGCGCCGGATTGCGGGCCATGATGGTGCGGCGGCGCGTCGAGATCTGCGCCATCGCGAGACGGCCCTTCGGCTCGAGGCTCGGCAGGTTCAGCTGCTCGTCGGTGGCCTCGGCCATGCGCACCGCCCCCTCGACATCGGCCGGGCCGATCTCATGGCCCTGCTGCAGGCGCAGATAGAGGATATCGAGCGCCAGCCGCGCCTCGGCGCAGGCCTCGGGACGGCCGCGGATGGTGAGCTGGTTGCCGCGCGCCACCGCCTCGATGCCGAGACGCTTCTCGAGGATCGCGAGGTTCTGGTCGAACTGGCCAAAGAGCTCGCTGGCAAGGCGGTTGTCGTCGAAGCCGATCACCACATGGGCGAGGTCGGAGGCGTGCGACATCTCGGAGACGCGGCCGGCAGGCGGGCCGCCGGGTGTCGTCGAGCGTGCGGTCAAGGGGCGGTCTCCGCGCTGTGGGCCATCGGGGCCGGCCGAGGGCCGGCGGACATGTCGACAAGGGTGCCGACGAGGGTATGCGTGACGAGCGCGTCGATGGCGACGCGGCCGATCGTGCCGATCCGCTCGAGCGGCACTTCGACCGCGACCGGCTGCAGCCAGGGCGAACGGCCCATGAGCTGGCCGGGGCCGCGGCCCGGCTTTTCGAAGAGAACGTCCATGACCTTGCCGACGGCGGCGCGGTTGAAGGCCTCGGACTGCGCATCGACGAGCGCCTGCAGGCGCGCGAGACGCTCCGCCATCACGGCCTCCTCGACGGCGCCGTCCTTCAGCGCCGCCGGCGTCCCCGGGCGGGCGCTGTATTTGAAGGAGAAAGCCGAGCCGTAGCCGACCTCCTCGATGAGGCGCAGCGTCGCCTCGAAATCCGCCTCGCTCTCGCCGGGGAAGCCGACGATGAAATCGGACGAAAGCGCGATATCGGGCCGCGCGGCGCGAATGCGCTCGACGAGACGGATGTAATCGGCCGCCTTGTGCTTGCGGTTCATGGCCGCGAGGATCCGGTCGGAGCCCGACTGCACCGGCAGGTGCAGATAAGGCATCAGCGCCGGCAGGTCGCGATGGGCGGCGATCAGCGCGTCGTCCATGTCGCGCGGATGGCTGGTCGTATAGCGCAGGCGGTCGAGGCCCGGAATCTCGGCGATGCGGAAGAGCAGTTCGCCGAGACCCCAGACGCGGCCGTCCTCGCCCGTTCCATGCCAGGCATTGACGTTCTGTCCGAGCAGCGTCAGCTCCCGCACGCCGGCATCGGCGAGCCGCCGCGCCTCGTCGAGGATCGCCGCCACGGGCCGCGAGACCTCGGCGCCGCGCGTATAAGGCACGACGCAGAAGGTACAGAACTTGTCGCAGCCTTCCTGGATGGTCAGAAAAGCGGTGACGCCGCGCGATTTCGTCTGCGCGCGCGTCGCCTTGGGCAACGCGGCAAACTTCTCCTCGATCGCGAACTCGGTCTCGACGGCGCGGCGGCCGGCCGCGACCTCGCCGAGCAGGCGCGGCAGATGCTGGTAGGATTGCGGCCCGACCACGAGGTCGACCACCGGCGCGCGGCGGGCGATCTCGGCGCCCTCGGCCTGCGCGACGCAGCCGGTGACGCCGACCATGACGCTGCGACCTGACCGTGCTGCCTCCTCCTTCATGACGCGGATGCGCCCGAGCTCGGAATAGACCTTCTCGGCCGCCTTCTCGCGGATGTGGCAGGTATTGAGCAGGACGAGATCGGCCTCGTCCATTCGGTCGGTGGGCGCATAGCCGTCAGCCGCCAGCGCGTCCGTCATCCTTTCGGAATCGTAGACGTTCATCTGGCAGCCATAGGTCTTGATATAGACGCGCTTCTTGGTCTCTGGTGCGGCCATTGATCCCGCGATGCTGAGGAGGTGGCGGCGTGCCGCGCGGTTTCGAGCCTTCTTCTATCGCCTTTCGCCACGCGTGAGAATAGCGGCGACGCCGCCTTCAGGCGGGCGTTGCAGCACGGCCACGCGCGGCGCGCACCGCGCGGACCATGGACCGCACCTCGGCTTCCGCGGTGGCGGTCACGGGCTTGCGGTCGCCGGCAGCGGCCAGAACGACCGGCGTCCCGAACGAGACGACGGCATCGATGGCGCCGGTCGAGACGAGCGCGGCGAGATGCGGCGCGAGGTCCATGTCGCCATGCCAGGCGACGTCGCTCATTCTGAGCCGGCCGATCGGCAGGCCGTGCAGCGCGGTATAGGCGATGGCGACCGGTTGAAGCGTGATCGAGCCCTCGCCGAGTGCCCGCGCCGCCGCGCCGACCAGCGCCGAGCGGAAGGGCAAGACCTGCACGCCGTCGCCGGTCGTTCCTTCAGCGAACAGGACCAGCGCCTCACCCCCGGCCAGCCGCGCGGCGATCGCCGCGCCGTCGCCCGCCGTCGCGGAACGGCGCGTCCGATCGACGAAGACGCTGCGCTGCAGCCGTGCGAGGTGGCGCACGACCGGCCAGCCCGCCACTTCCTGCTTGGCGATGAAGGAGACCGGCATCACGCTGCCGAGCGTCACGATATCGAGCCAGGAGACGTGATTGGCGACGAGAAGCAGCGGCCGCGCTTCCGCCGGCGCCCCTTCGACCCGCACCTTCATGCCGAGCATGAAGCGCGCGACGCGCTGCCAGAGCATCGGCAGCAGCCCGGCATGACGGGGGGCGAATCGCATCGCCAGCAGCTGGAACGGCAGGAACAGGAGCGTCACGGCCGCCAGCACGAGGACGAGCAGGACGAGGCGGATGCTCACCCCTTGCCCTTGTCGCGGGCGTCGATCGGCACGGCGTAGAGCTCAAGACGGTGATCGACGAGCCGGTAGCCGAGGCGCTTGGCGATCACCTCCTGCAAGGCCTCGATCTCCTCGCTGCGAAACTCGATCACGGCGCCGGACCGGAGGTCGATGAGGTGATCGTGATGCTCGTCCGAAACCGTCTCGTAGCGGCTGCGCCCGTCGCGGAAGTCGTGGCGCTCGATGATGCCGGCATCCTCGAACAGCTTCACGGTGCGGTAGACGGTCGAGATCGAGATGCGCGGATCGATGGCCGAGGCACGGCGATAGACCTCCTCGACGTCGGGATGGTCGGTGGCGGCGTCGAGCACGCGCGCGATGGTGCGGCGCTGGTCGGTCATGCGCATGCCCTTCGCCGCGCAGGCCGCCTCGAGCGTCTGGTTCAGGTCCGCCGCTGCCTCTTCCATTCCGTGACCCCCGAAAGCCCGGCCCGCTTCTGGCGTTAGCGAAGTTGCAACCGCATGACAAGCGCGGTGGCCCCGCCGGCGCCGTCGGCATAATAGCCCTTGCGGCGGCCGACCTCCTTGAAGCCGAGGCGGCGATAGAGGGCGAGCGCCGGCTCGTTGACCTCGCTGACCTCGAGGAAGACGCTTTCGACCGCGTCGGCATAGAGGCGGCGCAGCGCCTCTTCCATCAGCCGGCCGCCATAGCCGCGGCCCCGCCGCGCCTCGGCCACGGCGACGGTCAGCACCTCCGCCTCGCCGGCGACTATGCGCAGCATGACGAAGCCCTGCACCGTCCGCGTGCCGAATACCGATTCGCGGCGGAGCAGCAGCGTCCGCACCGTCTTCTCCGCGATGAGCCGCTCGAACTCGTCGAGGCTCCAGCCACGGCGGAACCCCTCGGCATGGATCGTCACCATGGCCTCGAGATCGGTCTCGCTCTGCGGCTCGTCATAGGCGAGGCGCGGCTGCGGCAGGAAGGGAAGCAGGAAATCAGTCATCGGCGGGCGATCCTGGCCCCGCCCTGCGGCGCGGCGTCGGGCGGCTTCACATAGAGCGGCTTCGGCGGGAAGAAGGCCGGATCGAGCCGGGCGCCGAGGTCGAGCAGCGTGTCGATCGAAGGCGCCGAATCGTGGTGGACCGGCTCGAGACCTTGGCCGAGGAGCGCGGCGCCTGCCCCTGCGACCGCGAAGCCGCCGGCCGTGGCCTCGGTGAGGAAATCATCGGTGCTGCCGGCAGATGGCGGCGAGAGCGGCGTGCCGTCGGCGTCGAAGGCCTGACCGTAGAGTTCGTCGGCGCGGGCCGGCAGCAGTGCCAGCACCGGCCGTGGCGTCTCCATCAGCGCGAGCGCATGCGCGGCATGGATCATCAGCGTCGGCACCCCGACGACGGGGATCCGCTTCACGAGCGCGAGGCCGCGGGCGGCGGCGATGCCGACCCTGAGGCCCGTGAAGGAGCCGGGGCCGACCGTGACCGCGATCCGCTCGAGCGCGGAGGGCGCCACTTCGGCCTCCGCGAGGAGGCCGGCGATGGCATCCATCAGGATTTCGGCATGGCCGCGGCCGATCGTGGCGACCCGCGTCCACCGCCGATCGCCGGCGACGAGGCCGACCGAGGCGTTCTCCAGCGCGGTGTCGATGGCGAGCAGGATCATCCGGCCGGAATAATGTGCCGCCGCCGCCCTGTCGAGGGTGGAGCCGCGCTGCTGTCGCGGCGGGGGGCCGGCTTGCGCGCCGCCCGCGCTTCTCTATGACAGGAAGCTTCGGAGAGCGCTGACGGGTCATGAACGACGACCGGATCTCGAGATCGGCCACCTTGATGCAGGTCGCGGAACGCGCCGGCGTCTCGACGGCGACGGTCGCCCGCGTCCTGAAGGCGAAAGGCTATGTCTCGGACGAGGCGCGGGCCCGGGTCGAGGCGGCGGTGAAGGCGATCGGCTACCGTCCGAACGCGATGGCGCGGGGTCTTCGCCAGCGCCGCAGCTTCACGATCGGCCACATGCTGGACGCGATCATCGTCAATCCGTTCTTCGTCAATGTCGCCCATTGGGCCGAGGAAGAAGCGCTGGAGCACGGCTACAAGACGTTTCTTTTCAATCACAACGGCGATGGCGAGCGCGAGCGGATCGGCATCGAGCGCTTCATCGAGCGGCGGGTGGACGCGGTGCTCTTCACCAATGCCATCGCGACGGAGAATGTGCGCCTGCTCGCCGCCGCCGGCATCCCGGCGCTGCAGCTGGAGCGCTCGAAGACTCCGGCCGCGCCGGCGATCCGCGTCGACAACAAGGTGGGCGCGCTGGAGGCGATGCGCCATCTGGTCGAGCTCGGACATCGGCGGATCGCCTTTGTCGGCGGCGATCCCGACCTGATCGGGCGGGGGGCGACCGCCGGACCGACCGTCGAGGAGGACCGGCTGGAGGCCTATCGGAGCGGTCTCGCGGCGGCGGGGCTGTCGCCCGATCCGGCACTGATGCGGCTCGGCCGCTATTACAGCCTCGAGGCGGGCGGCACGAGCTCGGAGGGCTACCGCCACGCCAAGTCCTTGCTGGAGCTTGAAGAACGGCCGACTGCCATCTTCGCGACCTGCGATATCCTGGCGGCCGGCGCGCTGCAGGCGGTCTACGAGGCGGGTCTCCGCGTACCCGACGACATCTCGGTGATCGGCTTCGACGACACGATCGCGGCCAATCTCACGCCGCAGCTCACCACCGTCGCGCAGCCGATGGAGGATCTCGGCCGCATCGGCTTCCGCGCCGTGCTGGCGGCGATCGAGACCGGGGATTTTCCAGAGCTTCCCCTTCTGCCGAGCCGGCTTGTGCTGCGCCGGTCCACAGCGCCCGTCGCGCACTGACCCTCGTCGACACTCGTTTCAGTCGTCGTTGACCGATCGTGTTCGGCACTGTACAAAATTCTATGTGTCATCGATGACATATGGTGTTCGATCAACATTCGACACCCAATCCAGCCTGCGAAAAGACAGGCGCCGTCAGGAAACGCCACCGCCGCGCCGTCGCGGCCAACCGAACCCATTCGGAGGGACATCCATGCGCATCAAGGCGCTCCTCGCAGCCACCGCGCTCGCCGCCGGTCTCGCGGCTTCGCCGGCCCTGGCCGAGACCAATGTCACGTTCTGGCAGTTCTCCACCCGCGACGCCGACATCGCCGCCTGGAACGACGCGATCGCGGCGTTCGAGAAGGCGAACCCGGACATCAAGGTGAACATGGAGATCGTGCCCTGGTCGGAGCAGCAGCAGCGCCTCGTCAGCGCACTCTCGGCCGGCGGCCTGCCGGACGTCTCGATGCTCGGCAACAATGTCGTCGCGCAGTTCCAGGCGGCCGGCGCGCTGGCACCGCTCGACGACTACATCGCCGCCTATGACAAGGAGACGGGCGACGACTTCGCCGCCAATGTCTGGCCGGGCGACAAGGGCTATTACAACTTAGCCGGCAAATGGTGGGCCTCGCCCGTCAATGTCGAGACCCGCGCGCTCTATTACCGCAAGGATCTCTTCAAGGCCGCCGGGCTCGACCCCGATAAGCCGCCGCAGACCTGGGAACAGTTCGCCGCCGACGCGAAGACGCTCACCAAGGACGGCGTCTATGGCGCGGGCCTCTCGATGAGCCTCGACTATTTCACCGTCCAGAACTTCATGAGCGCCTATCTCGGCTATGGCGCGCGCATGCTGAACGACGAGGGCAAGTGCGGCTTCGACACGCCCGAGTTCAAGCAGGCGCTCGAGGTCTATACGAGTATCTACAAGGAGAAGGCGACGCATCCCGATGCGCCGACCATGAATGGCGACACGTTCCGCAAGGGCTTCCGCGACGGCAAGTTCGCGATGATCCTTTCGGACCCCGGCCTCTACAAGGACCTGCAGAATGACAAGGCGCCGTTCCTCGACGATGTCGGGATCGCCTTCGTGCCCGCCGGCGCCAAGAACCGCTCCGGATTCCTCGGCGGCTGGCCGCTGGTGCTGTGGGATGCGTCCGAGAACAAGGAAGCCGCCGCCAAGTGGATCCTGTTCGCGACCCATGGCGAGGCGCTGAAGAATCTCGCGACCAAGGGCGGCTTCATCCCCGGCAATGTGGCGCTCGCCAAGCAGGTGCCGTGGACCGAGTTCCCCTATCCGGTCTTCGTCGAGCAGCTTCAGGACGCCAAGGCCTATCAGGCCCCGAGCGAAGCCATCCCGCAGATGGGCCAGCTCGAGGTCGACACGATCCAGAAGGCCGTGCAGGCGGTGGCGCTCGGGCAGAAGTCGACCGACGAAGCGACGGCCGAGCTCTGCACCGCCATCAACGACGTTCTCGCCCGCTGACCGGCGCGGCCTGATGGCGATGACGCTCCAGACGACGAGACGGCCGGCCGCGGCGCGCCCCCGGCGCCGGCAGATCCTGCCCGACCGCCTCCTCCCTTACGGCATGATCGGGCCGGCCGTCTTCGTCGCCTTCGCCATCGCCATCGTTCCGCTTTGCTACGCACTCTGGCTGTCGCTGCAGGACTGGTACATGCTGCGACGGCCGACCCCGGTCTGGGGCGGGCTCGTCAACTACCGCACGCTCCTTTCCGATACCGCGCTCTGGGCCTCGTTCGGGCGCACCTGGATCTGGACGATCGGCACGGTGGTCGTCGAAGTGGCGCTGGCGCTGCCGATCGCCCTTCTCCTCAACCGCGAAAGCGCGGTGGCGCGCACCGCCTCGGCGGTCATCCTGCTTCCCTGGGTGACGCCCTTCATCGTGCTCGGCTTCGGCTGGCGGTTCCTGCTCGATTCGGGTGTCGGGCCGATCCATGCGCTGCTGCATGCCCTCGGTCTTGCCGGCGACTCCTCGATCCTCAACGATCCGGTCGGCGCCTTCGCCATGATCATCTTCATCTCGGGCTGGAAGGGGACGCCGTTCCTGGTGATCGCCATCCTCGCCGCGCTGAAGTCGATCCCGGACGAACTCTACGAGGCCGCCGAGGTCGACGGCGCCGGGCCGGTGCAGCGCTTCGTGCATGTGACGCTGCCCGAAATCTGGAACACGATCGTCACCGTCGGCCTCGTGCTCGGTATCCTCGCCTTCTATTCCTTCGACCTGCCTTGGATCATGACCAAGGGCGGCCCGCAGGACGCGACGACCCTCGTCGGCATCGCCATGTACAAGGCCGTCTTCCTCGATCTCCGTCCGGCCTATGCCGCGGCGATCTCGGTCGTGATGCTGGTGCTGCTCTTCATCGCCTCGCTGATCACGCTCCGGCTCAGGAGGAGGCACTGATGCGCCATCGCTCCCCGACGCGCGAGCTGGCGCTCGACGCGACGACCATCGTCGTCATCTTCCTGCTGCTGGTGCCGATCCTCTGGGTGTTCGTCGCCTCGGTTCGGCCCGAGACCGACATCACCGGCGGCGGACTGATCCCGACCCGCTTCACCTTCGAGCACTACGCGGCCATCCTCGCCAAGAAGCCGTTCCTGATCGCGCTCAAGAACAGCCTCATCGTCGGCATCGCGGTCGCGGTCGTCACAACAGCGCTCGCCATGCCGGCCGCCTATGCGCTGTCGCGCTTCACCTTCGGCGGCCGCAACTTCTTCGCGCTGCTGATCCTCGGCACGCAGATGCTGCCGAGCCTCGCGGTGCTGGTGCCGCTCGTCGTCATCATCCGCCAGATCGGCCTCACCAACACGCTGACGGCGCTGATCTTTACGCATCTCGCTCTCGGCATGCCGATCGCGGTGTGGATGCTCAAGGGCTATATCGACGCGATCCCGAAGGAGCTGGAGGAAGCGGCGCTCATCGACGGCTGCGGCCGGCTCGGCGCGATGTGGCGCATCGTCGTGCCGCTGATCCGCCCGGCGATCATCGCGGTCGGCACCTTCGCCTTCGTCCTTTCCTGGGGCGAATATCTGATGGCGCTGGCGCTGATCTCGAAATCCGACGTCAAGACGCTGCCGCTCGCGCTGCAGGGCCTGTTCGATCCCTATTCCTTCTCCTGGGGCCAGGTCATGGCCGGCGGCACGATCATCGCCCTGCCCGCCATCCTCCTCTTTCTCATCTTCCGCAGGCAACTCGTCGGCGGCCTGCTCGCCGGCGGCGTGAAAGGATAGTCCATGAGCGCAATTTCCGGCGCCCACCCCCGCTCGACCCGCTCGCTCTATTTCACCGGACCGCGCGACCTCGAGATCCGCGAGGAGCCGCTGCGCGAGCCGGGGCCGGACGAGATCGTGCTCGCCGCGATCGTCTCTGGCATCTCGGCCGGCACCGAGCTCAACGTCTTCCGCGGCCTCGCCCCGCAATGGCGCCAGCACATGGACCCCGAGACCCGCCTCTTCCTCGACGGCGGCTCGGACTGGACCTGGCCGGCGCGCTACGGCTACGCCATGGTCGGCCGCGTCGAGCGGCTCGGCAGTGCGGTGACCGACCGCAAGGAGGGCGAAATCGTCTTCGCCTATGCCCCGCACGGCGCCCATGCCGTGCTGCCGGCCCGCGCGGTGGTGCCGCTCGGCGATCTCGAAGATCCCGAGACCGGCATCTTCTTCGCCAATCTCAACACCGCCTATAACGGCGTGCTCGACGCGCATATCCCGCTCGGCGCCGATGTCGTCGTCAGCGGGCTCGGCGTGATCGGCCAGATGGTCGTGCGCTTCCTGAAGCGGAACGGCGCCCGCACCATCATCGGCGTCGACGGCATCGACCTTCGCCGCGACCTCGCGAAGGCCGGCGGCGCCGACCATGTGCTGGTGCCGGGCGCCGACAAGGTGGCCGAAACAGTGCGGAGCCTCACCGGCGGCCGCGGCGCCGATGTCGTCGTCGAGGTCTCGGGCGCGGCGCCGGCGCTCAACGAGGCGATCCGCACCGCCGGCTACAACGGCACCGTGGTCGCCATGTCCTGGTATGGCGGCACGTTCGAGAGCCTGTCGCTTTCCGGCGAATTCCACCACAACCGGCCGAGGATCATCTCCTCGCAGGTCGGCAATGTGAATCCGTTCCTCGGACCGCTCTGGTCGACGGCGCGGCGCGGTGCCATCGTGCGCGAGTTCATGGACGCCTATGCGGGCGACCTGAAGAGTTTCATCACCCATCGCGTGCCGCTCACTGATGCGGCGCGCGGCTATCGCCTGCTCGACCAGGGCTCGCCCGAGGTCATGCAGGTGCTCATCGACTACCGCATCTGATCCGCCCGGAGCCCTGCATCATGCGTTATTCCGCCTGCCTCGAATGGCTGTTCGCCGCCGAGGCGCCCGATTTCGCCGACCGCATCCGCCATGCGAGGAAGGCCGGGCTCGACGGCGTCGAGTTCTGGCTGTGGCGGGGCAAGGACCTCGCCGCGATCCGCGCCGCGCTGGACGAGACCGGCCTTCCGGTTACCGGCTTCTGCGCCGAGCCGATGGTGCCGCTGACCGACAAGGCGAAGCATGCCGAGTTCCTCGAGGGGCTGAAGCCGTCGATCGAGGCGGCGCACCGCCTCGGCGCGCCCGTGCTCATCGTCCAGGCCGGCGCCGACCTCCCCGGCCGCAGCCGGGCCGAGCAGCGCGACGCGCTGACCACCTGCCTCGGCAAGGCGGCCGACATCCTGGCCGGCTCGGGCGTCGTGCTCGCCGTCGAGCCGCTCAACACGCTGGTCGATCATGTCGGCTATTTCCTGCCCTCGACCAAGGAAGGGCTCGATATCATCGACGATGTCGGGCGGCCGGAAATCCGCATCCTCTACGACATCTACCATTCGGCGGTGATGGGCGAGGCGATCGAGGACGTGCTCGCCGGCCGGCTCGACCGCGTCGCCCATGTCCATCTCGCAGACACGCCCGGCCGCCACGAGCCCGGCACCGGCAGCCTCGACTGGCAGGCGCGCGTCGCCTGGCTGGAGGCGAACGGCTATTCCGGCATGGTCGGGCTCGAATATAAGCCGACGAAGGATACTGCGGAGAGCCTGGCGGGGGTGTTGGCGGCGGCCTGAGCCGCGGAAGCGCCTAGGTTCTCGCGGCTGGTAGGCCCTCACCCCGGCCCTCTCCCAGGGGGAGAGGGGGCGCGCCGTGCGGGTTGGGAGGGCGCGAGAGCCGGTCATAGGCACAGCCTGTCCCCTCTCCCTCTGGGAGAGGGCTAGGGTGAGGGCGTTTTTCTGTCGCTGGGTCTCTTGGCGCTCGCCGAAGAGCCCCCTCTCCAGCTCTCCCCCGCTTCGGGGGAGAGAGGGCCTTGCGCGGCCGGAATCGATGCTGCGGCCTTCCGGGGTGGCTCTTCTCCCTCTCCCGCGAAGCGGGGGAGGGCCGGGGAGGGGGTTCTTCGTGCCGAATCTCAGCCGATCGCTTCGCGCAGCGTCTTCAGCGCCACGCGGTGGCCCTCGCGGCGGGCTTCGAGGTCCTTTTTCGGCCAGCCGAAATCGGAATCCTCGTGCTCCAGCGCGATGACGCCGTCGAAGCCGTCGGCGCGGGCGGCGGCGATGAAGGCCTTCCAGTCGAGGAGGCCGCGGCCGGGCAGCACATAGCGGTACCAGGGATTGCCGTGCTTCTCGATGATCTCGCGGTTGAGCACGGTATCCTTGCCATGCAGGATCGCGATGCGGCTGGCGAACTCACGCCGCGCCGCCATCGGGTCGATATCCTGCCAGATGAGATGCGAGGGGTCGAATTCGAGGCCGAGCCGCGGATCGGGAACCAGCGCGAACAATTTGCGCCAGCCGACCGGGTTCACGGCGATGAATTTCTTGTCCGGTCCCGGCCAGTTCTCCATCACGATCTTGATCGGCGAGTCGCTGGTCGCGGCGAGCAGCTCCTTCGCGAAGGCCGCGAAGTCGGCATAGTTCTCGTCGTCCCCAACATTCGGATTGTAGCCAGGGAAGAGGACGAAGACCGGGACTTTCGCATCGGCGGCGGCGCGGACGAAATCCTTCGTCAACGCGTGGAGCGCGGCACGGGCGGCCGGATCCGGGTCGAGCTGGTTGCCGAAGAACGTCACCGACGAGACGGTCAGACCCTTGGCGCGGGCGCGCTCGACGATCGGCGCGAGGTCGGCCGGCGCCGGGATATGGCTGCGCACATCGATCTCGATCGCGTCGAAGCCTTCCTGCGCCGCGAAATCGATCACCTCGTCGATCGGGCGATCGCCGAGGGTCGAGGTATAGAATCCGACTTGCATGCTTTCTCCACCCTTGTTGGCCGTCCGCGAGCCGGCGGCCGGCACGGTCATCCTCCCCGGAGACCCCGATCGAGAAGTAACGCCTGGCGCGGGTGCGGCGCCAGAGGCGAGACGTCGGGCGGGCGTCACTCCCGGTCGGCGGACCGCTCGGAGTGGCGTCCGATCAGGGACAGGCTGATGATGACGAAAAGCGCCACGACGGTCGCGAGCACGGCGATGCCGATGAAGCCGAGGCCGCAGGCGACGCCGATGGCGCCGGCGAGCCACATGGCGGCGCCGGTGGTGATGCCCTGGACGCGGCCGCGGCTCTGGATGATGGCGCCGGCGGCGAGGAAGGCGACTCCGGAGGTCACCGCCTCGATGATACGGACCGGATCGACGACGACATGCTCCATGCCGAGCGCGTCGGAATGGAGGATCTCCAGCATCACGACGGTGAACAGCGCCGAGGCGAGCGCCGTCAGCGTATGCGTCCTGAGCCCGGCGGGCCGGGAGCGCCATTCGCGCTCCGCGCCGATCACCGCCCCGAGGAGGGAGGCGGCGACGAGGCGGAGCGCGATATGCGACTTCGGAAGATGCGTTTCGAGGAAGGCCGCATCGAGAAGGTCGAGCATGATGGCGGCGCGACGACCTTACTGAACCGCACGCTCGACGGCATTGCCGGTCTGCTTCACGTCGGTCGCGACGCCGGTGACGGTATTGGCGCAGCCGGCCAGCGTGGCGACGGCGACGAGGACGAGAGCGGTGGCGGCGGAACGGAAGGTCATGGCGTGTCTCCAGCGGGTTGAGCCGGAAAACCAATGCCGCCGCCCCGCCTAAGTTCCGCCGGATTTCAGTCCCGCACGAGAAGGCGGCGGAAGGGGAGTTCCGGGCCGAGCGGCACGATCCGGGTCGGATTCAGCGCCTTGATCGACCAGTAGCCGCGCTTGATGTGGTCGATGCTGACCGTCTCCGCGATGCCGGGGATTTCGAGGATGCGTTCCAGATAGGCGGAGAGGCGCGGATAATCGGCGAGGCGGCGGAGATTGCATTTGAAGACGCCGTGATAGGCGGCGTCGAAGCGGATGAGCGTCACGAAGGCGCGGATATCGGTCTCGGTGAACCGGTCGCCGACGAGGAAGCGCCGCCCCTCCAGCCGCGCCTCCAATTCGTCCAGCATCGCGAAGACGTCGCGGAACGCCTCGTCATAGGCGAGCTGCGTCGTCGCGAAGCCGGCGCGGTAGACGCCGTTGTTGAGGCGCGGATAGATCCGCTCGTTGAGGGCGTCGATCTCGGCGCGCAGCGGCTCGGGATAGAGGTCGACGCTGTCGTCGGCGAGGGCGCCGAAGCCCGCATTCAGCATGCGGACGATGTCGGCGGATTCGTTGTTGACGATGGTGCCGCGCTCCGTGTCCCAGAGCACCGGGACGGTGGCGCGGCCGGTGAAATGCGGATCGGCGCGGGTGTAGAGCTCGTGGATATGGCGGGCGCCCATGACGGGATCGGGCCGCGACACGGGGTCGTCGCCGAAGCGCCAGCCCTCCTCGGCGATGACCGGCTCGACGATGGTGACGGGGATCGCGTCGCCGAGCCTCTTCACCGCGCGGGCGATCAGCGTGCGCGAGGCCCAGGGGCAGATGAGCGCGACATAGAGCCGGTAGCGGCCGGCCTCGGCGCGGAAGCCGCCCTCGCCGGTCGGGCCCGGGCTGCCATCGGGCGTGACGAAGCTGCGGAAGGACGAGACCTGGCGCACGAAGCCGCCCTTCGCATCCTTGGCCTGGACCGGATCCCACTCCGCCGACCATTTTCCGTTGACGAGCATGGCTGATCCCGCTTGGTCCATTGACGATGCGGCGACGCTAGCGCCCGGCGGCGCCCGAGGATATGCGCGCGGCGTCGAACGCTGCGTGCACCGATCGCATGCGGCCATGCGGGCGCTTTACAGCTTCGCCGCGCCCTTCTAGGTCTCGACGCTTCCCCGACCCGCGAGGCTCACGATGGCTCCCCCTGCCGCGCCGCTCCCCGACGATCTTCTCATCGATGCCGCGGACGAGATCGCCATCCGCCAGGACCTGACGCTGACGGCGCTCGGCAAGCGCCCGGCCGACCGCGTCTTCACCGTGGGGCGCCTCTTCGACGTGCATTCGCGGCAGTGGCGGGAGGACCAGGAGATCGTCGTCAAGGGCCGGCGCATCGCCTTTGTCGGGCCGGCCGGCTCCTGGCAGGGCGAGGCGGCGGAGCGGATCGCCGAGCCGACGCTTTCGGCGGTGCCCGGCTTCGGCGAGGCGCACAAGCATATCGAGAGCTCGCATCTGACGCCGGAATACGAGACGGCGCTGGTGATGCCGCATGGCGTCACCTGGGTCTGCGAGGCGAGCCACGAGTTTTCCAACGTCAACGGGCCGAAGAATCTCGAATTCTGGCTGACCGCCCGGCGCATGGGCTCGCCGATGAAGATCTTCCCGCTGCCGGGCTCGGCCGTGCCGCCGACCGCCTATGAATGGGGCGGCGGCCATTTCGGCTATGACGAGCAGAAGGGCTTCCTCTCCGAGAGCCTGATGGTCGCCGGGCTCGACGAGGTGATGGACTGGCCGGCGGTGTGGAACCCCGAGAACCCGTCCTATGACCGGCTCTGGGGCATGATCCGTGCCACCTTCGAGAAGCGCGGCGTCGTCGAGGGCCATGCGGCGGGCATCCGCGACCTCGCCACGATCAACGCCTTCGCCGCGGCCGGCATGGCCTCCGACCACGAGGCCTGGTTCGTCGAGGAGGTGTGGGAGAAGCTCGCGCATGGGCTCTTCTGCGAACTACGCCCGCATTCGCTGCCCGATATCATCAAGGGCCTGATCGCCAAGGGCCTCGCCGACTGGTCACAGATCGCCTTCGTCACCGACGACCGCAGCGCCTCGGACACGCTGAAGATCGGCGCCACCGACCACAATGTCCGCCTCGCGATCGAGAACGGTCTTCAGCCCGAGATCGCCATCCAGTGCGTGACGCTCAATCCGGCGCGCCATATGCGGCTGACGCCCTGGGTCGGATCGATCGCGCCCGGCCGCTTCGCCGACATGGTGCTGCTCGAGGACGTGCCGTCGCTCGCCATCGCCAAGGTGGTGGCGGACGGCAGGCTCGCGGCGGAGGCGGGGCGCTATACGGGGCCGCTGCCGAGGATCGACTGGCCCGACTGGGCGACGAAGACGGTGAAGCTCGACCGCGTGGTGACGGCGGAGGACTTCCGGATCGCGGCGCCCTCGGATGCGCCCCTCGCCAAGGCGGCGCTGCTGCGGCCGTTCCACTGGCACGACGATTTCATCACCATGGAGCTGCCGGTCGCCGACGGCGCCGTGCAGCGCGACGAGAGCCGCAACGTCACGAAATTCGCCATCGTCGACCGCTTCTCGGGCGAGGCGAAGGTCGCGAAGATGTTCTGGCTCGGCACCGGGCCGCGCACGGCCGACACCGCGCTCGGCGCGACGCTCGGCCATGACAAGCACAATATCTGGGTGGTCGGCTCCTCGGACGAGGCGATGGCGCTCGTCGCCAATGCGCTCGGCGAGCAGCAAGGCGGCTGGGTGCTCGCGTCTGGCGGCCAGATCGTGGCCCGGGTCGGCTACGAGGTCGGCGGGCTGATGACGGCGCGGCCGGCCGAGGAGCTCGATGCCGAGATGCAGGCGCTCTATGCCGAAGGCGCGAAGATCGACTGGATGTATGAGCCGACCTTCTCGCCGCGCTGGTGGCCGGGCTTCCCGGAGCGGCTCTCCTTCGCGACGCTGACCTGCGCGCCCTGGCGCTGGGTGCTGGTGGCACCCTCGCCGCTGGCGCCGGAGGGTTTCGTCAATGTCGCGACGGGCGCGACGCATCCGATCGTGTGGTGATCCGCACACAAAAGCCTCGCTATTGTGCACAGCCGGTAGACCAGCGCACGCATTTCGGGCTGGTCAAAATCCGGGCATCGACTAGACCATTGTCGGAACGGCTTCACGACAAGCGGGGACGATCATGTTCGAGAGATTGAAGAAGGGCCTTCGGATCGCGGTCGCGGCCTTGCCGCTGGTCGCTGGCGGTGTTGCGGTCGCCGAGGCGGACGGAATCAAGGTCGCGATGGTGCTGCCCGGCCCGATCAGCGACAATGACTGGAACTCGGTCGGCTACAATGGCCTGCAGGCGGCGGCCAAGGAACTCGGCATCGAGGTCGCCTATTCGGAGAACGTCTCCGACGCCGACGCCGAGCGCATCCTGCGCGACTATGCCTCGCGCGGCTATGGCCTCGTCTTCGCCCATTCCTTCTCGTTCGGCGACGCGGCGCTGAATGTCGCCGAGGATTTCCCGGACACGGTGTTCATGGCCGGCACGGCCAAGGAACTGGCGCCCAATCTCGGCACCTATTCCAACCCGGACTACCAGGGCGCCTATCTCGCCGGCATGCTCGGCGCCGGCGCCTCGAAGACCAAGACGATCGGTTGGGTCGGCGGAATGCCCGCGCCCAACATGCTCGCCAATCTCCACGCCTATGAGGCCGGCGCCAAGGAGATGGTGCCCGACGCCAAGGTGCTGCACACCTTCATCGGCTCGTGGTTCGACCCGCCCAAGGCCAAGGAAGCAGCCATCGCGCAGGTGGAGCAGGGCGCCGACGTGCTCTCGGCGCAGGGCGTCGGCGTCATCGACGCGGCGATCGCCAAGAATGTCTTCGCGCTCGGCGCCATGACCGACCAGAACCATCTCGGCCCCAAGGTCGTGCTGACCTCGGTGACCTGGGACCTCGGCCCGCTGGTCACCGCCGTCGCCAAGGCCGTCCAGGACAAGACCTGGAAAAGCGAGAACTGGTCCTACGGCATCCCCGAAGGCTCGGTGAAGCTCGCCGATTTCCACGGCCTCGACGCCGGCGTTCCGCCGGAGGTGCTGAAGGCGGTGCAGGCGAAGTTCGAGGCGATCAAGTCCGGCGCCTTCACCGTCCCGCTCGATACGTCGAACGTGGAGTAGCAGGCGAACAGCCGCAGAGGCTTGTCATTGCCGGGCTTGACCCGGCAATCCAGCCTTGCTGAGCCGACAGAGAGAGAGTCTGGATGGCCGGGTCAAGCCCGGCCATGACAGCTTACGAGATTGCTGTTCCCCAGCGCCGCGGAGAGCGGGCGACAGCCTTCGCGTAACCGGGAAGATGATGACCGAAACGCCTCCCCTTCTTTCCATGCGCGGCATTCGCGTCGCCTTCGGGGCGGTGGTCGCCAATGACGATGTCGATCTTCAGGTCGCCGCCGGCGAGATCCATGCGCTGCTCGGCGAGAACGGGGCCGGGAAATCGACGCTGATGCGCGTGCTCGCCGGGCTGATCGTTCCGGTCGCGGGCGAGGTCATGATCGACGGCGCCGTCGAGCCGCTCGGCTCGCCGCATGAGGCGATGCGGCTCGGCATCGGCATGGTGCACCAGCATTTCATGCTTGTGCCGACGCTGACCGTCGCCGAGAATGTCTGTCTCGGCCTCCCGTCCACCGGCCGCTTCCTGCCCGATCTCAAGGCGGCGGCGCGCCGCATCCGCGATCTCGCCAGCCGCCATGCGCTGGAGATCGACCCCGATGCACGGATCGCCGATCTCTCGGTCGCGGGACGGCAGCGGGTCGAGATCCTGAAGGCGCTGTTCCGCGGCGCGCGCATCCTCATCCTCGACGAACCGACGGCGGTGCTGACGCCCCAGGAGACCGAAGGCCTCTTCCGCATCCTGCGCGCTCTGGCGGCAGCGGGAACGGCGATCATCTTCATCAGCCACAAGCTCAACGAAGTCATGGCGCTGACGGAGACGATCACCGTGCTCCGCCAGGGCCGGGTCGCCGCGACGCTCCGCACCGCCGACACCGACGCGCGCGCCCTCGCCCGGCTGATGGTCGGCGCCGATGTGCGCCTGCCGACGCTGGATGACGAGCGGGCGGCGGCGCCTCACGACGACGGAAAGAGCGACGCGGCCGCGCGGCCGATCCTCACGGTTGCCGGCCTCGTCTGCCGCGACTCTGACGGCGTGGCGCGCGTCGATGGCGCCAGCATCGAGGTCGGCGCCGGGGAGATCGTCGGCCTTGCTGGGGTCGACGGCAACGGCCAGCAGGAACTGGCCGAGGCGATCGTCGGATTGCGGGCGGCCGAGGCCGGGCGGATCGCGATCGCCGGAGAGGACGTGACCCGTGGCAGCGTCGCACGGCGCATCGCGCTCGGCCTCGCCCATATCCCCGAGGACCGCCAGCACACGGCGCTGGTCGAGCCACTCGCCATCCGCGACAACTTCGCGGTGGAGCGGATCGGCGAGCCGCCGCTGTCGCGCCGCGGCTGGATCGACCGCAAGGCCGTGGCGCGGCTGGCAAGCGAGGTCATGGCCGCGTTCGACATCCGCGCTTCCGGTCCGGGCCAGACGGCGGGGACGCTGTCCGGCGGCAACCAGCAGAAGATCGTGCTCGGCCGCGCGCTCAGCCGCGATCCCCGCCTCGTCGTCGCCGTGCAGCCGGCGCGCGGCCTCGACGTCGGCGCGACCGCCTTCGTGCATCGCCAGTTGCTGGCGCGGCGCGCGGCCGGCGCCGGCGTGCTGCTGGTCTCGACCGAGCTCGACGAGATCCTCGCCCTCTCCGACCGCATTCTCGTCGTTTACAAGGGCCGCATCGTCGGCGCCATGGCGCGGCGCGACATCTCGGTCGAGCGGCTGGGGCTGATGATGGCAGGAAAAGCGGCGTGATGGGCAGCATGAGCGCGATCCTCGCCCGCCTGCCGGCGGGCCTTGCCGGAAGCGTCGCCGCGGTGCTCGCCGCCTTCCTCGTCGGGGCGGCGCTGATCGCCGCGGTCGGCGTCAGCCCCGTGACCGCCTATGCGGCGCTCTTCGAGGCGGCGCTCGGCAGCGCCAACGGCCTTGCCGAGACGCTGGTGCGCACCGTGCCGCTGGCGCTTTGCGGGCTCGGCATCGCCCTCGCCTTCCGCGCCGGCGTGTTCAATGTCGGCGCCGAGGGGCAGCTCTTCGTCGGCGGCGCGGCGGCGGGCGCCATCGGCGTCGCCGGCGCCGGCCTGCCGTCCTTCGTGCTGCTGCCGGCCATGGCGCTTTCGGCCATGATTGCCGGCGCGGCCTGGTCGGGCATCGCCGCCGTGCTCAAGCTGCGCTTCCGCGCCGACGAGCTGATCACCACGATCATGCTCAACTATGTCGCCATCCACCTCGTCTCCTTCCTGCTGCACGGACCGCTCAAGGACCCGAACGGCGCGCTGGCACAGACCGCGCGGCTGACCAGCGATGGGCGGCTGCCCGTGCTGCTCGGCGGCACGCGGCTCCATGCCGGCATCCTCGTCGTGCTCGTCGCGGCGCTCCTCGCGCATCTCTTCCTGTGGCGGCGGACGGAGGGATTTCGCCTGCGCGTCGTCGGCCTCAACCAGCGCGCGGCGCTGAATGCCGGCATGAATGTGCGGCGCGCGGTGCTGATCGGCTTCCTCGCCTGCGGCGCGCTGGCCGGGCTCGCCGGCTTCTCGGAGGTCGCCGGCGTGCAGCGCCGCATGATCGAGAATCTCTCGCCCGGCTATGGCTACACCGCGATCATCGTCGCGCTGCTCGGCCAGACCAGCCCGTTCGGTGTCGTCGCCGCCGCCTTCCTGTTCGCCGCTCTGCAGATCGGCGCGACGACGATGGAATCGGCGGCCGGCGTGCCCTCGACGCTGACGACGGTCATCCAGGGCCTCGTCGTGCTCTTCCTCATCGGGCGCGACGCGATCCCGCTGATCGGCGACGCGCTGGCGCGACTTGGCGATGCGCTGGCGCGGCTTGGACGGAGGCGCGCCTGACATGCTGGCCGTCCTCACCGATCCCGCCTTTGCCGGCTTCCTCTCGGCGACCATGCGCCTCGCGGTGCCGATCCTGCTCGCGGCGCTGGGCGGGCTCTATGCCGAGCGCTCGGGCGTGCTCAATATCGGCCTCGAAGGAGCGATGCTCACTGGCGCCTTTGTCGGCTTCGTCACCGCCTTTGCGACGGGCAGCATCGCCGTCGCGGTACCGGCCGCCATCGCCGCAGGCGGGCTGTTCGGGATCGTGCTCGCCTTCTATGCGGTGACGCTCGGCGCCAACCAGGTGGTGGTCGGCATCGCGATGAATCTCGTCGCGGTCGGCGTCACCTCCTTCTTCTATCGGCTCATCTTCGGCGCCGGCACCGACCGGCCGCGCATCGACACGCTGCTGCCGCCCGGTTTCGGCGCGCTCGCCGACTGGCCGCTGATCGGGCCGCTGCTGTTCCGCCAGGACGCGCTCGCCTTCCTGGCGCTGGCGCTGGTGCCGCTCACCTGGTTCGTGATCGCGAGAACCCGCTTCGGCCTCGACATCCGCGCCGTCGGCGAGCATCCGGAGGCGGCCGAGACGCTCGGGGTCAATGTCGCCAAGGTCCGCTATGGCGCCGTGGCGATCTCGTCGGGGCTCGCAGCCTTCGGCGGCGCGACGCTGTCGCTGGCGGCGACCGGCGTCTTCCTCGACGGCATGACCGCCGGCCGCGGCTATATCGCGCTCGCCATCCTCATTCTCGGGCGGCGGCATCCGCTCGGCGTGCTCGGCGCGGCGCTCCTTTTCGGCGCGGCCGATGCGCTGCAATTGCGCGCGCAGATCCTCCCGACCGGGCTTCCGTTCCAGTTCCTGCTGATGCTTCCCTATGTGCTCACCATCGTCGTGCTGGCCGGCTTCGCCGGACGCGGCGGCGCCCCGGCGGCGCTCGGCGTTCCGTTCCGCCGCCTGAAGAAGGATTGACCCGATGCTCGATCTTCGTGCCGCCACCTCGCCCGAGGTCGCCGAGGCTCTGTCGCGTGGCGACGCGGTCGCCGTGCTCGCTGTCGGCGCGGAAGAACAGCATGGCGCGCATCTGCCGCTCTCGACCGACACGATGATGGCGCAGGGCGTGGCGACGCGGATCGCCGAGGGGCTGGGCAATGCGCTGCTGCTGCCGCCCGTCGCCTATGGCGACGCCTGGAACAACGAGGGCTTCGCGGGAACGCTGTCGCTCTCGCCGGACACGCTGCGCGCGGTGCTCACCGATCTCGGGCGCGGCGTGAAGCGGCTCGGTGTCACGGCGCTCGTCATCGTCAACGGCCATTTCGGCAATCGCGAGCCGATCGCGCTGGCAGCGCGGACCCTAACGGGCGAGGGGCTCCGCGTGCTCCATCTCGATTATCCGGGCATGGAGCGCATCGCCGGCGCGATCTGCGACAGCACGCCCGCCGCACCGACCTTCTACCATGCCGACGAGGTCGAGACCTCGATGATGCTGGCATTGGCGCCGGAGCTGGTGCGCATGGAGAAGGCCGCGCCGGAATATCCGACCTTCCCCGAGACCTTCGGCATGGAGCCGACGCAGCTTTCGAGCTTCAACCGCTCCGGCGTCTTCGGCGATCCGCGACCCGCGACGGCGGAAAAGGGCGAGGCCCTGATCGCCGGCATCGCCGCGGAAAGCCTCGGCATCATCGCCCGTTTCCTCGCCCGCTCCGCTTGACAAGCCGCGCGGTCGCAACCAAGGCTCGCCCATAATCAGCCTGCGGCGAGCGCAAGGTCCGACCATTGGGCGCCACCTTCCTCCTCGTCATCAATTTTGCGATCGGCCTCGCCTTCGCCATCACCTTTCTCGCGCTGGCGTGGCGGAGCTCTGTGGCGCTGTCGCGCTGGTGCGCGGCCGGATTCCTTTGCGCCTCGGCGACGGTGACCGCGGAGGCGCTGTCGCCCGTCATCCCCTCGGTGCGGGTGACGTCGACGCTCTCCTTCTCGATGCTGATGCTGGCGCTGACGCTGCTTTCGGCCGGGCTCATGCGGCACTACCGGCCGGGTGCGCGGGTCGACTGGCTGTTCGCCATCGCGCTCGCCGCCTCTCTCTTCAACAGTTTCGTGCTCGTCGACCAGCCGCGCGGCTACCCGCTCAACGCCTTCGGCTATCAGGGGCCGTTCGCGCTGATGACGGCGATCGGCGCCGGCGTCATCCTCGTCCTGTCGCGGCGGCGCGCGGTCGACCTCGTGCTCGCGACGGTGCTCGCGCTGTCGGCGGTGCAGTTCCTCGCCAAGGCGGCGATCGCGGTCGCGACAAAGACCGGCCCCGGGGTGAAGGCCTATCTCTCCAGCGATTACGCCTTCTATTCGCAGACGGCGGGCGGAATCCTGTCGCTGCTGCTCGGCATCGCGCTGATCGGCCTCGTCGCCGTCGAGGTCATGGCCGCCGCCTCGGAGCGGATGCGGCATGACGATCTTTCGGGAGCGCTCACGCGCGGCGCCTTTCTCGAGGAAGCGAGCGGGCGGTTCGCCCGCGCGCCGCGGGGCATGCCGATGGCTCTCATCATGTGCGACCTCGACCATTTCAAGCAGATCAATGACGGCTTCGGCCATGCGGCGGGCGACGCGGTGATCGCCGCCTTCGGCGCCAATCTCATCGCGCTCGCCGGCGACGAGGGGGTGTGCGGGCGCATCGGCGGCGAGGAATTCTGCGTGCTCCTGCCCGATTGCGGCGCGGCGGCCGCGCATATCTATGTCGACGCCATCCGCGGGCTGAACGCCATGACCGCCGTGCCGCTGCTCCCCGCGCAGCACCGCGTCACCGCGAGCTTCGGCATCGCCATCACCGGGCGCGACGAGCCGATCGAGGCGGCGATGCGGCGGGCCGATCTCGCGCTCTATGCCGCGAAGTCGGCCGGCCGCGACGGCTGGCAGATGGCGCCGCACGCAGCCGAGATGCCGCTCGGCACGGCCGGCCTCGGTCTCGCAGGCTGAAACTCCTCTCCCGTCTTCGCCTCGCAGGCTGCAACGCGCCTCGCAATTTGCAACGGGGCTTCCGGAAAGACCCCGTTAAGATTGACGATATCTTGGCGCGATCGACGCAATTTGAACCATATCTTGTGGCCTTTGGCGCTCCGGTGCGCTGGCAAGACGCTTGCGACAGGAAGATCAGGCTGATCTTCAGGTTTTGCGTAATCAGCTAGACCCGGACGGAGAGGGGAACTGTCGACCCCCGGAACCCCTCTCCGATCCGCCTCGTCACATGTGTGACGCGCGACCTTGCATCCGGCATCGACTGCGGCTTGAGTGACGGGTGAGGCTTCTCGCCTCGCCGGCCGATCCGTCGAGAACCGCATCCATGCAGCATCACCAGAATCCCGAGGCGCTCGCCGCCTCGCTCGCCTGCTGGAGCGGGCCGATCACGCTCGCGCCGCTGCCGGGCGGGCTCACCAACACCAATTTCCTCGTCGCGGATGGCGGCCGCAAATATGTCGTGCGGATCGGCGGCGATCTCAAAGTGCATGGCATCGTGCGCTCGATCGAATTGGCCGCGAGCCGCGCCGCCGCCGCGGCCGGCATTTCGCCGATCGTCGTGCATGCCGAGCCCGGCGCCATGGTGCTCGACTATATCGAGGGCAAGACGCTGACGCCGGAGGACATCCGCGATCCGCGCATGCTGGCGCGGCTGGTGCCGCTGATCCGCCATGCCCATCGCGACATCCCGCGCTTCTTCCGCGGCCCGGCGCCGATGTTCTGGCCATTCCAGGTGATCCGCGACTACACGCACACGCTGGAGGAGGGCGAGAGCAACTACCTCCCGATGCTGCTGCGCCTGCTCGACGCCGCCGACCGGCTGGAGACGGCGGTCGGACCGATCGAACTCGTCTTCGGCCACAACGACCTGCTCGCCGCCAATTTCATCGACGACGGCACGCGGGTGTGGCTGGTCGACTGGGACTATGCCGGCTTCAACTCGCCGCTCTTCGATCTCGGCGGCCTCGCCTCCAACAACTCGCTCTCGACTGCCGAGAACGAGTGGCTGCTGGAGCATTATTTCGACCGGCCGCTCGACGACAGCTGCCGGCGCAAGGCGCTGGCGATGCAGGCCGCCTCGCTCTTGCGCGAGACGATGTGGAGCATGGTCTCGGAGATCCATAGCAGCCTCAAGGTGGATTACGTCGCCTATACGCATGAAAACCTGAGACGCTTCGAGGCGGCGCTCGCCGCGTTCGAGCAGGCATGAGGGGCCGGGCATGAGCCTGTCAGAGCTTCCCCGCTCGGCGAAGATCGTCGTCATCGGCGGCGGCATCGTCGGCTGCTCGGTCGCCTATCATCTCGGGGCGATGGGCCTCACGGACGTGCTGCTGATCGAGCGCGACCGGCTCACCTCGGGCTCGACCTGGCATGCCGCCGGGCTCGTCGGCCAGCTGCGGACCTCGGCCAATATCACGCAGCTTCTCGGCTATTCCGTCGCGCTCTACCGGCGGCTGGAAGCGGAGACCGGGCAGGCGACCGGCTGGAAGATGAATGGCGGGCTCAGGCTCGCCTGCAACGAAGACCGCTGGACCGAGGTCAAGCGGCAGGCGACGACGGCGCGATCCTTCGGGCTCGAAATGCAGCTCCTGACGCCGAAGGAAGCGCAGGATCTCTGGCCGCTGATGCGCGTCGACGATCTCGTCGGCGCCGCTTTCCTGCCCACCGACGGCCAGGCCTCGCCCTCCGACATCACGGCGGCGCTGGCGCGGGGCGCGCGGATGAAGGGCGTCACGATCCGCGAGGGCGTCGCGGTGACCGGCATCGCGGTCGAGAACGGCCGCGTGGTCGCGGTCGAGACCGACCAGGGGCGGATCGCCTGCGAGAAGCTCGTCATATGCGCCGGGCAATGGTCGCGCGCGCTCGGCGCCATGGCCGGCGTCAACGTGCCGCTCGTCTCGGTGCAGCATCAGTATCTCATCACCGAGCCGATCGCCGGCGTCACGGCCGACCTGCCGACCCTGCGCGATCCCGACCGCCTCACCTATTGGAAGGAAGAGGTCGGCGGGCTGGTGATGGGCGGCTACGAGCCCAATCCGAAGCTCTGGGACGTCGATCCGCCGCCGGCCGATTTCGCCTTCCGCCTGCTCGACAATGATTTCGACCATTTCGAGCCGATCATGACGGCGGCGCTCGGCCGCGTCCCGGCGCTGGAGGAAGCGGGCATCCGCCAGTTCATCAACGGCCCCGAGAGCTTCACGCCGGATGGCAACTTCATCCTCGGCGAGGCGCCGGAGGTGAAGAACATCTTCGTCGGTGCCGGCTTCAACGCCTTCGGCATCGCATCGGGCGGCGGCGCCGGCATAGCGCTGGCGGAATGGGTCGTGAAGGGCGCGCCGCCCTTCGATCTGTGGCCGGTCGATATCCGCCGCTTCGGGCGGCATCACCGCGACCTCTCCTTCATCCGCGCCCGCACGCTCGAGGCCTATGCCCGCCACTATACGATGGCCTGGCCCTTCGAGGAGGCGGAGGCCGGCAGGCCGCTGCGCCGCTCGCCGCTCTATGACCGGCTGAAGGCGGAAGGCGCCGTGTTCGGCGAGAAGCTCGGCTTCGAGCGTGCCAACTGGTTCGCCGATGCGGCCGCCGGCGAGGAGCCGCATGACCGCTATTCCTATGGGCGCGGCAACTGGTTCGCCGCCGTCGGCCGCGAGCATCAGGCAGCGCGCGAGGCGGCGGTGCTCTTCGACCAGAGCTCCTTCGCCAAGTTCGAGTTCACCGGCCGCGACGCGGCGGCGGCGCTCTCCTTCATTGCCGCCAACGACGTCGCGCGGCCGATCGGCCATCTCGTCTATACGCAGATGCTGAACGATGCCGGCGGCATCGAATGCGATCTCACGGTCTCGCGCCTCGCCGAGGACCGCTACTTCATCGTCACCGGCACCGGCTTCGCGACGCACGATCTCGACTGGATCGCGCGCTCTGTCCCCGAGGGGCTCGACGCGCGGGTCGCCGACGTCACCTCGGCTTACGCGACGCTGGTGCTCATGGGTCCCGAGGCACGGCGGATCCTTTCCTCGATCAGCGGCGACGACCTCTCGCCCGCCGGCTTCCCGTTCGGCCGCGCGCGGCTGATCCAGGCCGGCGGCTGCCCGGTGCTGGCGCTCCGCGTCACCTATGTCGGCGAACTCGGCTGGGAGTTGCATGTACCGACCGAATTCGCGCTGACGCTGTTCGAGGCGCTGATGGCGGCGGGCCGGCCGCTCGGCCTCCGCCTCGCCGGATATCGCGCGATCGAGTCGCTGCGCCTCGAAAAGGGCTATCGCGCCTGGGGCGCCGAGATCGGCCCCGACCATTCGCCGCTCGTCGCCGGGCTCGGCGTCTTCGCGAAGCTGAAGAAGGACATTCCCTTCCGCGGCCGCGCCGCGCTCGAGGCGCAGGCGGCCGCCCCGCTGCCGCGGCTGCTCGCCGGCTTCACGACCCTCGACCCCGACATCGTGCTGCTCGGGCGCGAGACGATCTATCGCGACGGCGAGCGCGTCGGCTGGCTGGCCTCCGGCGGCTTCGGCTACACGGTCGGCAAGCCGATCGGATATGGCTATGTCCGCCGGGCCGCCGGCGTCGACCGCGATTTCGTCCTGTCCGGCCGCTACGAGCTGGAAGTGGCGGGCGAGCGCGTCGCCGCCGAAGTCCATCTCGACCCGCTCTATGACCCGCAAGGCACGAAAATCCGCGCCTGAGATTGCGCCGATCGCTTGACAGCTTTGGCGACCGGGTGTTGGACAGGCTGAAACGCCTGCAATAACATAGAGTTATTCTAATGTATCCGCTCTCGCGCCGTGCGCTTCTCAAAGGCGCTGCTTTCGGTGGCGCCGCGCTCGCAGCCGCGCCCGCGTTCCTCGCCGCCTCGCGGCCGGCCCGCGCCGCCGACGGCCCGCTGGCGCTCTATAACGGCCAGCACCGCCCGCCCGTCGAGGCGCTGATCGCCGCCTTCACCGCGGCGACGGGCATCGAGGTCGCCGTCCGCCATGGCAGCAGCGCCCAGCTCGCCAGCCAGCTGATGGAAGAAGGCGCGCATTCGCCCGCCGACGTCTTCTGGTCGGAAGAAAGCCCGTCGCTGTTCGCCCTCGCCGAGAAGGGCCTGCTCGCACCGCTTTCCGCCGAGACGCTTTCGGCCGTTCCCGCCGAATATTCGGCGAAGGACGGCACCTGGATCGGCGCCACCGCGCGCTGCCGCGTCGTCGTCTACAACAAGGCGGATGTCGATCCCGCGACGCTGCCGGCCTCGGTGCTCGATTTCGCCACCGAGGCCTATGCCGACAAGGTCGCCTTCGCGCCGGCCAGCGGCGCCTTCCAGCAGCAGATCATGGCGGTCATGATCCTCAAGGGCCGCGAGACGGCGCTCGCCTGGCTGAAGGGCCTCCGGCAATATGGCCGTGTCTACAATTCCGACAGCGCCGCCGTCGAGGCGGTGGAGAGCGGCGACATCCCGATCGCGCTCTCCAACAATTACTACTGGCAGGCGCTGGCCCGCGAGATCGGCGAGGCCGATGTCCAGTCGGCGATCCACAATATCGGCCATGGCGATCCCGGCACGCTCATCACCGTCTCCGGCGGCGGCGTGCTCAAATCGGCCAAGAATGCCGAGGCGGCGCAGCGCTTCGTCGGCTTCATGGTGAGCGAGGAGGGGCAGAAGGCGATCGTCGCGGCCATCGCCGAATATCCGCTGCGCCCCGGCGTCACCTCGCCTTTCCCGCTGACGCCGTTCGGCGAACTCGACCCCGCTCCGGTGACGCCGAACCAGCTCGGCGATGCCGAGGCGGCGCTCGCCCTTCTGCGCGAGGCGGAACTGGCTTGAGCGACACGTTCGGGGAACTGGCCGAGATCGCGGCGGCGCCGCGGCCCCGCCGGGCCCGCCGGACCCGTGCGCTGCCGCCCGCCATCGTCGCGGCGGCGCTCGTCCCGATCGCGCTCATCGCGCTGCCGATCGTCTATGTGCTGATCCGCTCGGCCGACGCCGGCTGGTCGGGCATCGTCGCGGAGCTGTTCCGCGAGCGCACGCTGATGCTGTTCTGGAACACGAGCGTGCTGACCTTCTCGGTCACCGGGCTGGCGCTCGCCATCGGCGGCGCGGCGGCCTGGCTCACCGAACGCTCCGACCTGCCGGGTCGCGCCCTCTGGCGCGTGCTGTTCTGCCTGCCGCTCGCCATGCCGGCCTTCGTCGCCTCCTTCGCCTGGAAGTCGATCGGCCCCTCCTTCCAGGGCCTCGGCGGCGCCATCCTCATCCTCTCCATGGAGAGTTTCCCGCTCGTCTTCCTGCCGCTCGCAGCGGCGCTCCGCAGCATGGATCCGGCGCCGGAGGAAGTGTCGCGCTCGCTCGGCCAGGGGCCGCGGGCGACCTTCATGAAGGTCGTGCTGCCGCGCGCGCTGCCGGCGGCCGGCGGCGGCGCGCTGCTCGTCGCGGCGCATATGCTCTCGGAGTTCGGCGCTCTGTCGCTCTTGCGCGTGCAGACGCTGACGACCGCGATCTTCCAGCAATATGAGCTGCAATTCGACAATGCGAGCGCGGCCGTGCTCTCGGCCATGCTGATGCTGTTCTGCCTGCCGGTGGCGTTCGGCGAGATCTATCTGCGCGGCGCAGAGCGGCGCGACAAGGTCGGCCGCAGCGCGGTCCGTCGCCGGCGCGAGCAGAGGCTGGGGTCCTGGATGTGGCCGGCGCTCGCCTTCTCGGCTTTGGTCTGCGTGCTCGCGCTCGGCGTGCCGTTCGGCCGTCTCGGCTACTGGCTGATGCGCGGCGTCTCGGCCGGGCGCGGCATCGAGGCGATCGGGCCGGCGCTCTGGGGCTCGCTCAGCCTCGCGCTGCCCGGCACGATCGTCACCACCATCGTCGCGCTGCCGCTGGTTCTGCTGGCGCTGCGCGGCGGCGGGCGGATCGCGCGGATCGCCGAGCGGCTGCCCTATGTCGTGCACGGCCTGCCCGGCCTCGTGGTTGCGCTGGCGCTCGTCTATGCCTCGATCCGCCTGCTGCCGGCCGTCTACCAGACGCGCGCGGTGCTGTTCGCGGCCTATGCCATCCTCTTCATGCCTCTCGCCCAATCGGCGCTGCGCGCCTCGGCCGAGCTGGTGTCGCCCGAGATGGAGGATGTCGCGCGCACGCTGGGGCGCGGCGCGCTGCGGGCCTTCGTCTCGGTGACGCTACCGGCGCTCGCGCCCGGCCTCGGCGCCGCGCTGGCGCTGGTCGCGCTCGAACTGATGCGCGAACTGACCGCGACGCTCATCCTCGCGCCGACCGGCGTCGCCACGCTCGCCACCGAAGTCTGGTCGCTGACCGGCGACGGCGCCTATGCCGCGGCGGCGCCCTTCGCGGCGGCGCTGGTGCTGATCTCGGGCCTCCCGGTCTATGTCTTCACGCTGCGCACGCTCGACCCCGGCGGGAGGGCGCGCAAGGGAACCCCGGGAAAGAGAAGGCCGCGAACTGGCTAAGTCTCGCCTCAATTCTCGCGCAGGACTAAAAAGGCGAGGCCGTGGAGACGGACCCGCACGCCTTTGGGAGGCGTGCCGCTTCCAAATTGAAGCGCGCATTTTAAGTGATTTTTAGCCATGATCGACCGTGTGCGTCCGATCATCGGCGTGTCGCGGAATTGCCGGCGGAGGATCCGGAAGGGCGGGGCTCGACACCAGGTCTGAGGGGTTAGCATGACACCACCTGCGAAATCAGCGGCGCTGCGCTCCGCTTCGAGCGGCGAACTCGACACTCCCGAAGCTGTCGAGCAGGCGCGAAGCCGCATCCTGCCGCCGCGGCCCGTGAACCGCCCGCCGGCAAGGTCCGAGGCCCGTTCCGACGACCGTCTCGTCAATTTCCCGAGCTTCGAGGCGAGCCGCGCCCCGCGCAAGGCAGCGCCCGCTCCTGCCGCGACCGAAGCCGCGCCCGATCTCGGCGCCGAGCTCGAAGCGGCGCTGATGAACGATCTCGAATCCATGGTGGCGCTGTTCGACCAGGCCGCCCGCGACGGCAATGCCCCTGACCCGCGAGCGACGTCTTCGGCCGATCCCGACCAGGAAGCGCTGGAGCGCCTGCTCTCCAGCATCCGCCAGGGCGACGGCGCGCCGCGCGGCGCCGCGCTGCCCGCGAGCATGGCTCCGGTGGTGGTGACGCCCGAAGCAGAACCCGCAGCCGAGATCGCCGCGGAGCCCGCAACCCCGCCGCGCCGGCCGGCTTCGCCGCGGCCCGAGGGCCGCGAGAACCGCCTGGCGCCGCCCTCGCCGCGCCAGCGCAGGCCGAGGCCCGATGCGGCCACTGACAGCGCTGCCGACGCGAAGGTGGCGCC
>CAWZZK010000072.1:0-14739 GCA_963966455.1 Kaistia sp.
GAACTGCCGATGAGCGTGTCCGCCACGCCCGAGCCGTTGACATTCTCGATGCTGGAGAAGGTGTCGCCCGTCGCATCGCCGCCCGACGCCGCGCCGGTGCCGAGATTGATGCTGACGCCGGCCGCCGAGGTGCCATAGCTGAGCGTATCCGAGCCGCTGCCGCCGATGAGCGTATCGGCCCCGCCGCGGCCCGCCAGGATGTCGTCGCCATTGCTGCCGTCGATCACGTTGGCGGCCGAGGTGCCGATCAGCGTATCGGCGAGGTTGGAGCCCTTGATGTTCTCGATGCCGGAATAGGTGTCGCCCTGTGCGTCGCCCCCGGTGCCGATGCTGTTGATGAGATCGACGCGCACGGCGGCGGCCGAGGTGCCGTAGGTGACGAGGTCGACGCCGTCGCCGCCGATCAGCGCATCGGCGCCGCCGCGGCCGGACAGCGTGTCGTCGCCCTTGCCGCCCTCGAGGCGGTTGGCGGCGCTGCTGCCGATCAGGACGTCGGCGAGATTCGTGCCGACGACATTCTCGATCGAGGAATAGGTGTCGCCTTCGGCGTCGCCGCCCGTTCCCATGCCGGTGGAGAGATCGGCCCGCACCGCGACGCTGCCGCCGGCATAGCTCGCCGTGTCTGTGCCCGTGCCGCCGATCAGAGCGTCAGCGCCGCCACGACCAATCAGCGTGTCCGCGCCGTCGGCGCCCTCGAGCCGATTGACGCCGGCATTGCCCACGAGCGTGTCAGCGAATGATGAGCCGATGAAGTTCTCAATCGAGGAGAACGTATCGCCCGCCGCATCTCCCCCCGACGCGCTACCAGTCGTCAGGTTCACGTTCACCGCTGCCGCGGAATGGGCGTAGCTCGCGGTATCCGAACCGCTGCCACCGACGAGTGCGTCGCCGCCGGCGCGGCCGGTGAGCACATCGTCACCGTCCCCGCCCTGGAGCCGGTTGGCACCGTCATTTCCAGTGAGGAAGTCCGCGAAGGCGGAGCCGATGAAATTCTCGATGCCGTTGAAGCTGTCGCCCTCGGCATCGCCGCCCGTGGCCGTGTTGAGATTGAGGCTGACCTTCACTGCCCCCGATGAGGCCGAATAGTCCGCCGTATCGATCCCGGCGCCGCCGATCAGCGCATCGGCCCCGGCCCCGCCGATCAAGGTGTCGTCGCCTTCGGCGCCATCGAGCCTGTCGGCGCCGGCGCCGCCTTCGAGCCGGTTGGCGACCGACGAACCGGTCAGATTGTCCGCCTTCGACGAGCCGATCAGGTTCTCGATGTTGTAGAGCCGGTCGCCCTGGGCATCGCCGCCCGAGCCGACGCCGGTCGCGAGATTGACCGTCACGCCGAGGGCCGAGCCGGCATAACTCGCCGTGTCGATCCCGCCGGCACCATCGATCCGGTCGGCTCCGATGCCGCCGGTCAGCGTGTTGGCCAAGACATTGCCGTAGAGTTGGTCATCGCCCGCTCCGCCGTCAAGCGTCGCCGCGGCCTGCGTGTTCAACCGGATAACGTCATTTCCGTTCGAGCTTCGAAAGAAGGCGAGATTGTCAACGGTGACGTTTGCAGACTGCCCGTGAAGCTGGGCGGTGAGATCGAGGCTGACGCCGGGATCCGAGCGTATCCTCAGCCAAACCATCTGCCCCGGATCAGTCGCCGCAATGGTCTGGAACGACGCGAGTTGCGCCGCCGTAAACATGGCGCTGGGGCCCATCGTCGATATGTAGAGATGTTCAATGTCGACGATCTGCAACCTTGCGAGACCGTGCGAGTCCTTATTGTCGTCGACCGAGAGATAAAGACTGTCCGATCCCTCGCCGCCATCGATCAGGCCATAAGCACGGTCCACTACGTTGAATGTATCGTCGCCCATTCCGCCATAGGCCGCTGGACTGTCGTCGTAAACATAGGAACGCGGCAGATAATTGATCGTGTCGTTCCCGCCGTCGCCATAGGCGACAGTGTTGCCGGGCTCGTATCCAACAAGATAAATCGTGTCGTTACCCTCGCCGCCATGAACGAGGTCCGCGCCACCGCCGCCATTGAGAACATTGTCGCCGTCATCGCCGGTGATCACATCGGCGAAGGTCGAACCCGTGACTCCCTCGATGCTGGTGAATGTGTCTCCCGCCGCGAAGCCGCCGGCGATCGAGCCTGTCAGCAGATTGATGGTCACGGCCGCGTTCGACCGCTCATAGGAGACGACGTCCGTCCCTGCGCCGCCATTGAACGCATTTGCACCCGCCGAGGCGATGAAGCTGTCGTCAAAATCCGAACCGATCGCGTTCTCGAAATCGGCGAGAGTGGCGTAGCTTGAACTCTCGTAGCCCCTTGTGATCTGGCCCCACACGAGATCGATCGTCACGCCTATGTCGGAATCGGCCGCGCTGATCGTGTCGACGCCGCCGCCACCATTCAGCGTGCCGTAATTGCCGAGAAGGGAAAGCGTATCGTTGCCTTCTCCGCCGTTGATCGTCAGGAAATTGCCGGTCGCGGCGATCTCGTCATTGCCGCTGGAGCCGGCGATCGTGACATAGATCTGGCTGCCGAGACGCGTGCCGAAATCGACGCTGCCCGGCGCGGCGAGTGTGAGAGTCTTGTTGCTCGCGTTGACGATGCTTTGGAACCCCTCGTACTGAGCGGCTGTCGCGACGACGCCGGCGCTCGCATTGAGGATCTCGACATTCGAGATGGAGAGGTTCTGGAGGTTGAGCGGCGAGAGATAGCCGCCGGAGCCCGAAGCGACCGCCTCGATCGTATCGAGATCGTCGCCACCGTCGATGATGCCCGTCATCGGCGCGGCCGCGGACGAGAGGCGACCGATGCGGATCACATCGTTGCCGCCGCCGCCCGAAAGGCTGGTCGACGGCCCGCCGTAATCGACGAGGGTGTCGTTGCCCAGGCCGCCGATCAGCGTGTCGCTCGCGTTGTCGTCGTTGCCGGCTGCCGCCGAATAGATCGTGTCGTTGCCCGCGCCGCCATTCAGCGTGTCGCCGTCCAGGCCGCCGGTGATCGTGTCCTCGCCGTCGGAGGTCGTGACGATGTTGGTGCCGGTCGTCGCCGCCGTGAAGGTGACGCCCCGCCCGGCGAGTTGCGTCGTCAGGTCGACGGTTCCCGCCTCGGAGAGGCGCAGCATCACCGCGCTCGTATCGTCGAGCGGGCTGTAGGCGATCTTGTCGAAGCCCTGGAAGAACGAGGCAGTCCCCGTAGCATTCGCGCCGTAGGTGTACAGCGTGCCGGCCATGGACGTTTCTCTCAGCTGGAAGATTGACGATCCGGGGGCGCCAACCGCCAGCGCCGACGATACGCTTACCTTACATGAGCGACCGCGCCCGCGACAAGGCAGAATGCTGCTCGCCGCAACCGCAGGTCTATGCTTGGGCGGCATCGGGGTGGGCCGGCTCACCAGGGTCGCCGTTACGACGCGAGGGTGGCGCGACATGGCCCAGGGCTCGTCCACGGCCTGAAGGTCCCGGTTCGCGGTGGTTCACCGACGCCGTTTGCCGCAGGTTGCAGCGGCGGATAGGATGCGCCCGACGGCGACCGCCCTCGCCTTTCGTCTTGCGAAACCCATGACCGCGCCACCGCCCGCCGAAAGCCCGGAACAGGTCGAGATCGCCGACAGCGGCCTGATGGGGCTCTGCGGCATCGCGGCCTATTTCAGGATCGCGGCCGAGCCGGCGGCGCTCAGGCGGCAGCTCGCGCTGTCGGGGGACAAGCAATCGGGCCCGACCGAGCTCGTCCGTGCCGCCCGGCTCGTCGGGCTCAAGGCGGGGATCGGGGCCATCGCCGGGGAAAAGGGCCTCGCCAGCCTCGCGGCGCCCTCGCTGGTCGCGCGCAAGGACGGCAGCTTCCTCATCTTCGGCGGACGCCAGCCGAGCGGGCTCTACCGCCTCATCGACCCGGTGACCCGCATCGAGCGCAATGTCGATCCGGCGGCGTTCTTCGCCGATTTCCGGCCCGAGGCGATCCGCGTCGCGCGGCGGCTGTTCGGCAAGGGCGTGATCCCGCAATTCACCGGCTTCAGCTGGTTCCTGCCCTCGATCTGGCGCTATCGCAAGCCGCTCGGCCATGTGCTGATCGCGTCGCTGTTCGTTCAGCTCTTCGCGCTCGTGACGCCGCTGTTCTTCCAGGTCGTGGTCGACAAGGTGCTCGGCCATCGCAGCTATTCGACGCTGACCGTGCTGGTCGTCGGTCTCGTCGCGATCGGCGCCTTCGACGTCGTGCTGCAATATCTGCGCAGCTACGCCCTCGCCCACACGACTAACCGCATCGATGTCGAGCTCGGCCAGCGGCTGTTCGGCCATCTGCTGCGTCTTCCCGTCGGCTATTTCGAGACGCGCTCGGCGGGCCAGACCGTCGCCCGCGTGCGCGAACTGGAGACGATCCGTTCCTTCCTGACCGGCCAGGGGCTGTTCGCGGCGCTCGACTTCGTCTTCGCCTTCGTCTTCATCGGCGTGCTGTTCCTCTACAGCACGACGCTGGCGCTGATCGTCGTCGCGACCATCCCCGCTTATCTCCTGATTTCCCTGCTGATCCGTCCGCTGCTGCGCGAGCGCATCCGCCAGAAATTCGACCGCGGCGCGCTCAGCCAGCAATTCCTCGTCGAGACGGTGGTCGGCATCCAGACGGTGAAGGCGGCGGCGGTCGAGCCGGTGATGCAGGCGGAGTGGGAGGATCGTCTCGCCGCCTATGTGAAGACGGCCTTCCAGGCGACCATGCTCGGCACGCTCGGCCAGGATGCGATCCAGTATGTGTCCAAGGTCTCGACCGCGCTGCTGCTGTTCTTCGGCGCCCGGGCCGTGCTCGACGGCGAGATGACGATCGGCCAGCTCATCGCCTTCAACATGATCGCGCAGCAGGTGGCGCAGCCGGTGCTGCGCCTCTCGCAGCTCTTCCAGGATTTCCAGCAGGTCCAGGTCTCCGTGGAGCGCCTCGGCGACATCCTCAACGCGCCGGCCGAGCGGGTGCCTGTCGCCGGCGGGACGCCGCCGCCGCTGAAGGGCCAGATCGAGCTCCGCGCTGTCAGCTTCCGCTATCGGCCGGGGCTGCCGGACGTCCTGAAGCAGGTCTCGCTCGGCATCCGGCCCGGCGAGGTCGTGGGCATCGTCGGTCCCTCCGGCTCCGGCAAGTCGACGCTGACCAAGCTGGTGCAGCGCTTCTACAGCCCCGACGAGGGCCAGGTGCTCATCGACGGCATGGACATCGCCCAGATCGACCCGGCATGGCTGCGCGGGCAGATCGGCGTCGTGCTGCAGGAGAACCTGCTCTTCAACCGCTCGATCCACGACAATATCGCGCTCTCCAACCCGGCGCTGTCGCGCGCGCAGGTCATGGCCGTCGCCCGTCTCGCCGGCGCCGACGAGTTCGTGACGCGGCTGCCGGAGGGCTATGACACGATCATCGAGGAGCGCGGCGCCAATCTCTCGGGCGGCCAGCGCCAGCGGCTCGCCATCGCCCGCGCGCTCGCGACCAACCCGCCGCTGCTGATCCTCGACGAGGCGACCAGCGCCCTCGACTATGAGAGCGAGCGGCTGATCCAGGCCAATATGCGCCAGATCGTGAAGGGCCGGACGGTGATCATCATCGCCCATCGCCTCGCGGCCGTGCGCGGCTGCAACCGTATCCTCGGTATGGTCGACGGGCGCATCGTCGAGGCCGGATCGCATGAGGAGCTCCTCAAGCGGCCGAACGGGCTCTATGCCCGTCTATGGGCGCTGCAGAGCGAGGGGGCGCCATGAACGCCCGCCCGCCCGCACCCCAGGACCAGAAGCCGCCCGCGCGGCGGCAGGCGGCCGATCTCGAATTCCAGCCGGCCGCTCTCGAGATCCTGGAGACGCCGCCCTCCCCCGTGCGCCTCGCCTTCATCCTGGTGATCTGCGGCTTCTTCGCCGCGGCGCTGGCCTGGTCGGTGATCGGCCGCATCGATATCGTCGCCATGGCGCCGGGCCGGATCCAGCCGACCGGCCGCGTCAAGCCGGTGCAGGCACTCGAATCCGGGCGGATCACCGAGGTGACGGTCCGCAATGGCAGCCATGTCGAGGAAGGCGCCGTGCTGATCACGCTCGACCGCCGCGAGGCCGAGGCCGATGCCGCGCAGATCCGTACGGAACTCGCGGCCGCCGAAGCCGAGGCGATCCGCCGCCGCGCCGCCATCACCGCGGCGAGCCGGGATGTTCCGGAGGCCGCGCCGATCGCCTGGCCGCCGGCGACACCGGCGCCGATCCGGCTTCGCGAGCAACGCGTGCTCGATTCCGAGACGGCGGCGCTCGCCGCGACCCTCGCCTCGATCGATGCGCAGAGCATCGAGAAGGAGGCCGAGCGCGCTCGGCTGGAGACGACGGTGGCGGCGCAGGAAGCGCTGATCGCGACGCAGGGCGAGCGCGTCGGCATGCGCTCCCGCCTGATGGATAGTTCGGCCTTCTCGCGCGCCCATCTGATCGAAGCCCAGGCAGCGCAGCAACTTCAGCAGGTGACGCTGGCCGAGCAGCGGGGGCAACTCGTCGAGGCGCGGGCGGCGCTGCAGCGTCTGGAGCGCGAGCGAAGCCGCATCACGGGCGCCTTCCTCGCCGACAACGAGCAGAAGCTCGCCGATATCGAAGGACGCATCGACGAGGCACGCGACAAGCTGGTGAAGGCGGAGGCGCGGCTCGAGCAGATGACGATCCGCGCGCCGATCGCCGGCACCGTCGCCGCGCTGGCGCCGAGCGGCAGCGGCCAGGTGGTGACGACCGGCCAGGAGGTGATGCGCATCGTCCCCGACGGCTCGAAGCTGGAGCTCGAAGCCTATGTCTCCAACCGCGACATCGGCTTCATCCACGAGGGCCAGCATGTCGCGGTGAAGATCGACGCCTTCCCCTTCACGCGCTACGGCATCCTGGACGGGAGGATCGCCACTATCGCCCATGATGCGGTGGCGCGCAGCGAGGTCAGCCAGCAGATGGTCTCGCCCGGCAGCAGTCCGCGCTCGACCGGCCTCGGCGGTACCCAGGCGGTCGAGGATCTCGTCTTTCCGGTAATCGTCGCCCTCGACCGGCCCTCGATCGAGGTCGACGGCGTCAGCGTGCCGCTCTCGCCGGGCATGTCGGCCGTCGCCGAGGTCAAGACCGGCACGCGCCGCATCATCGACTATCTGCTGTCGCCGCTGGCGGAGACCGGCTCGGAAGCGCTGCGCGAGCGCTAGGGCGGATCGACACTCACGCTTTGCTCAGCCGGGAATTCTCGGGGGTGTCGTTGCCGGGCTTGACCGGCACGTTCCCTGGCCTCAGCGCGGCTCGCGCAGGCCTTCGTCGAGCACGCGGATGACGGGATAGGAGATATAGGCGATGAGCCGCTGCTCGCCGGCATGGATCTCGGCGGTGACGGTCATGCCCGGCGTCAGGCGCACGGCATCGCCGAGGCCGGACAGCGCGAGGCTCTCGAACCCGACAAGGCCGCGGAAATAGGCGCCGATGGCCGGCGACTCGCGCCGGAAGGCGTCCGGGCTGACCACCTCCAGCGTGCCGTCCAGCGTTCCGTAGCGCTGGAAGGGAAAGGCCTCGACCTTGACGCGGACGGTGCTGCCCGTGGCGACCGAACCGATATCGGCAGCATCGATCTCGACCTCCGCCTTCAGCGGCGCGCCGGCCGGCACGATCGTCACCAGCGGCTCGGCCGGCTGCAGCACCGAGCCGATCGAGCGATGGGCGATCTCCATCACCACACCGTCAGTCGGCGCGACCAGGGCGCTGAGTTCGGCCTTGCGCGCGGCCTTGGTCAGCTCTTCCGCGACGGCATCGCGTCGCCTCGTGGCATCCACCAGTTCCTGCTCGACCTTGCGCCGCCACTCGCGGTCGAACGCCGCCCGCCGGGCCTGGTCGCTGGCCAGCTCATGCTGCTGCTCGACGGCCTCGCCCTTGAGCTGGTCGAGCTCGGCGGTCGCCGTCAGCGTCGCGGCCTGCGCCTCCAGCATCTCGACCCGCGAGACATAGTTCTTCTCGAACAGCTTTGCGCGGATGTCCTCGATCGATCTCAGCAGCGCGATCCGGCTGGCGACGGCCGTCTGGCGGCCGGCATTGGTCGCGAGCGCCGCTTCGTCCTTGCTGATCTGCGCGTCGAGCGCATCGAGGCTCGCCGCGATCTCGGCCTTGTGCTCGGCGAGCAGCGAGGCCTGCCGCCGCCGCTCCGGATCGTCGCCCGCCGCATAGGGCAAGTCCGACAACTCGGCCAGCAGGCGATCGATCTCGGCGTCGAGGCTCGCCTTCTGCGTCGTCAGCGACGTTGCCTCAGCCGTCACGAAGGTCGGATCGAGATGGGCGACCACCTCGCCCTTGCGAACCGTATCGCCGGCCTTCACCAGGATGTCGCGGACGATGGCGCTTTCGAGCGGCTGAACAACGATCAGCGGCTCGGACGAGACGAGCTTGCCGGGCGCGACGACGATCCGGTCGACCTTGGCGATGCTGGCCCAGACCAGGAAGCTGACGATCATGCCCGTCAGCAGGTAGCCGGTGATGCGCGCGAGCCGTGGCAGCGGCCGGTGCTCCAGCGCCAGCGCATCGGGGAGGTGCTCGGCGAGCGCGGGATCGATCGGCTTCGGCGAGCGGAGCGGCGCGTTCATGCTGCGCGGCTCGTCTGCTGCTGCCAGAGCCGCTGATAGACCACGCAGGAGCGCAGCAGCTCGGCATGGCTGCCATTGCCCACCAGCTGACCCTTGTCGAGCACGAGGATGCGGTCGGCGTTGCGGATCGTCGTCAGGCGATGCGAGATGGCGAGCGTCGTGCGCCGCCGTGCGAAACGTTCGAGGCTCGCGACGACCAAGGCCTCGCTTTCGGGATCGAGGGCGCTGGTCGCCTCGTCGAGGATGAGGACCGCCGGGTCGCGCAGGAGCGCACGCGCGATCGCCAGCCGCTGCTTCTGCCCGCCAGAAAGGTTGACCGCCCCCTCCTCCAGCAGCGTCTCGTAGCCTTGCGGCAATTGCTCGATGAACTCGTCGGCGCCGGCGCTTCGCGCCGCCTCGACGATGTCGGCGAGGCCAGCATCCGGTCGCGTCACGGCGATATTGTCGCGGACCGTGCCGCGGAACAGGAACGCGTCCTGGAGGACGACGCCGATCTGGCGGCGGAGATCGACGAGGTCCAGTTCGCGGACGTCGACCCCGTCGAAGCGGATGACGCCGTTCTGGACCGGATGCAGCGTCTGGATGAGCCGCGTCAGTGTCGTCTTGCCGGAGCCCGACGGTCCGACGATGCCGACGAAGCTGCCGGCCGGGATGGAAAGGCTGATGCCGTCGAGCGCGGGACGGGTCGCGCCAGGATACTGGAAGCGGAGATCGGCGATGTCGATGGCGCCCTTGAGGCGCGTCCTGAGGCCTCTGCCGAGATTGCGCTCGGCCGGCGCGTTCATGACTTCGCCCAGCATGCGCACCGACAGCGCCGCTTCCTGATACTCGTGGACCAGCGCCACCAATTGCACGAGCGGACCGCTGACGCGGCCGGCCAGCATCTGGAAGGCGACGAGGCTGCCCACGGTCATGTCCTGGTGGAAGACCGCGAACACGCCGCCGGCGACGACGCTCACCATCATCAGTTTTTCCAGCAGCCCCGAGATCTGGCGGGCGGCGATGGAGATCTTCGCCACCTCCATGTGCCGCTCGACGGCATGGGCGGCGCGCCCGTCCCACTCGCGCCGCTGCCGCGCCTCAAGGCCGAGCGCCTTGATCGTCTGCATGCCGTGGATCGATTCGACCAGCAGCGCCTGGCGCGCGCCCTCGGCGCGGTAGAGCTGCTGCAGCCGCGCGCTATAGGGCACGATCAGCGCGGCGACGACCGCGCAGATCGCCAGCGAGAAACCGAGCACGACTCCGGTCAGCGGCAGGCTGTAATAAGCGAGGACGGGGATGAAGACGACCAGCACCGACGCGTCGAGCAGGGTCAGGAACAGCCGCCCGGTCAGGAACTCGCGCGCCGTCGAGGCCTGCTGCATATGCTTGGTGAGCACGCCGGCCGCGTTCCGCTCGAAGAACAGGCTCGGCAGCGAAACGAGATGGGCGAAAGTTCGCGTTGCGAGACGAATGTCGATTTTCGTCGTCGCGTGCAACATGACGTAGCCGCGCAGATAACCGAGCACGGCCTCGAAGGCCAAAGCGAGCAGCACGCCGGCCCCGATGACATAAAGCGTCGGCAGGCTGCGATGCACCAGCACCTTGTCGATGACGATCTGGAAGAAGATCGGCACGGCCAGCGCCAGCACGTTCAAGACCATCGCGATGAGCGCGATGTCGCCGAAGAGGCTCTTCTGCCTGAGAATTTCCGGGATGAACCAGCGCAGGCCGAAGCGCTGGTCAGGGTCGGCGAGCGAGAAGCTGCGCTTCGCCAGCACGGCCTCGCCGTCCGAGGCGGCCTCGAACTGCGCGCGGTCGATGATGACGATGCCCGCTTGTGCGGCGAGCGGATCGAGCACCGTCAGTTGCGGCTCGCCGCTCTCGTCGGCGGCGACGCCGGAGACAATCACGGAATTGCCGTTGCGCAGCATCAGGATGATCGGGAACACCTCGCCGAGGCCGAGCAGCTGTTCCCAGCGCAGCCTGCGCACCCGCGCCACGAGGCCATGCGCCTCGGCGATGGCGGCGAGCCGCCGCGCGTCAGGCTCGGCGCTGAGATCGTGGCTGTGCAGCAGCTGTTCGAAGTCGAGCTCGATCCGGTGATGGCGGGCGACAGCGACCAGGCATTGCACGGCCGTGTGCCGGACCGGCGCCGCTTTCGGCTCGTCCGCCACCACTTCGATGTCTTCGATCGCCTCGACGCGTGCGTCCATCATCGCCGCTCAGCGGCCCGGATCGATCGTCCGCTGCGGAAAATTGGGCGATGCGACGATGGAAGGACGCGACTCCGGCGCGCCCGCACCATCGGCCGGTGCGGCCGGTTCCGACCGCTGAACGATGCCCTGCTGGACCAGCACCTCCATCATGCGTTGCATCATCTCATGCGAGCGCAGGAACCCCTCGATCGGCAGCACGACCCGCTGCCGGAAGCGCAGCCGCGGCTGGCCCGCCTCGTCGCGTTCGGTCGGCGATTGCGAAACGAGGTCGATGCGGATCGTCGAGCCCGTCACCGAGATATCGCCGAACCGGTCGGCAAAGACTTCGTCATTCATGATGCCTCGTCTGTTCCATCAATGGTTGGGGGGAGTTTCCCGGTCTCGCCGGATGCAGCCCGAACCGGAACCGTCAGAGCGGCGCCGCTGGCGTCACTCTGACGGCGAAGGTCCCATGGTCAGGCGGCAAGCGCTCCGGCCGTGACGCTGAGCCGGCTCCACTGGCTCCAGTTCGTGCCGTTGGAAGCCCGCACCCAGATCTCGTCCGAACTGCCGGTGGCGCCTGCGACGAAGCTGGTCGTGGCCAGCTGCGACGACAGGATGTCGATGATCGCTCCCGCCGATTGCGTCACCCCGCCGACCTTGAAGCTGCCGCTTGCCGCATCCGGATTGAGATCGAGGAACTCGTAGGCGACGACCGGGACCGGGGTCGTGACCGTCGCGAGCGTGGATGCAGCGACGGGGCTGCCGGCGGCGACCGACTTGTCGGCGACCGAGAGCACCGGCGCGCCGACGACGCTCGTGGTGACGACGAGCGGAGCCCAGCCGCTGGGACCGCCAACGCCCGTGGCGCGCACGAACACCGTGTCGCTGGTGCCGCTGGTTCCTGCAACGACCGTCGCATTCGCGAATTCGGTCGGCGTCAGCGAGATCGTGGTGCCCGCTGCCTGCTTGACGCCGCCCACGCTGATCGTGGCGGTGTTCGCCGCCGCATTGGTGTCGATGAACTGGTAGCTCTGGATGGTATCGCCTGGCTGCGTCGAGACCGAGACGAGCGACGACAGCGCCGGCGGAGCCACCGGCGCAGGGGGCGTGGTGCTGTCGTAGATTTCGAGCGTCACGGCCGATGCCGTCAGCGTCGGCGGCGCGAATTCGTCATTGGTGATCGTACCCTTCGCCGTCAGCGTCGTAGCGCCGCCGGCGAAGGCCGCGTTGGTCGGTGCCGAGAGCGTCAGGTTGAAGGTTTCGTCCGGCTCGAAGGCCTTGTCGCCATTGATCGCCACGGTGATGGTGCCGCTCGTGGCCCCGGCTGCAATGGTGAGGGTGGAGTTGCGCGCGGCGTAGTCCGAGCCGGCGGTGGCACTGCCGTCCGAGGTGGCGAATCTGACCGTCGTCGCGACGCCGGACACCGCCGAGAGCTTGACGGTGAAGACCATGTTGGTCGTTCCCGAATTGCCTTCCACGATGGCGACATCGGCGATCGAAAGCGTCGGCTTGGCATCGTCGTTGCTGATCGTGCCGGTGCCGACGATCGACGACGCCCCGCCCGCGAAAGTCGCGCCGTTCGGGTTGGTGAGCGTCAGCCGCACGGTCTCGCTGCCCTCGAAGCGGGCGTCGCCGGTCACATTGACGGTGACCGTGCCGGTCTTCTGACCGGCCGCGATCGTGACAGTGCCGGTCCTCGCCGTATAGTCCGAGCTCGTGGCGGTGCCATTCGAGGTCGCGAAGGAGAAAGTCGTCGGCAATGCCGACACCTCGGACAGCGTGATCGTGAAGGTCATCGCCTTCGTGCCGCTGTTGCCCTCGGCGACGGTCGGCGAACTGATGGTCGCCACGGGCTTCGCATCGTCATTGGTGATCGTGCCCTGCGCCGTGAGCGTCGAAGCGCCGCCGGCGAAAGTCGCACCCGTTGGTGCCGAGAGCACCAGCGAGAGGGCCTCGTCGTTCTCATAGGTCGTGTCGCCGGTCACCGGAACGACGATGGTACCCGTCGTCTGGCCGGCGGCGATCGTCAGGGTCCCCGTCGCAGCGGCATAGTCGGAGCCCGCGAGCGCCGAGCCGTCAGCTGTTCCGTAGGCGACCGTGACCGGCAGCCCGGAGGCCGCTGAGAGCGTCACGGTGAAGACGAGGTTCGACGTCCCGCTGTTGCCCTCGACCAGGACCGCATCGCCGATCGAAAGCACCGGCGGCGCATCGTCATTGGTGATCGTGCCGGTCGCCGAAAGGGTCGCGCCGCCACCCGCGAAAGTGGCGCCGGACGGGCTCGATAGCGTCATCGTGACGGTCTCGTCCGCCTCGTACAGCGCATCGCCATTGACCGCGACCGTGATCGTGCCTGTCGTCTGGCCCGCCGCGATGGTGAGCGTGCCGCTCTTGGCGGCATAGTCCGAGCCGGCCGTCGCCGAGCCGTCGGAGGTCGCATAGGCAATGGTGGTCGCAAGGCCCGAGACTGCCGAGAGCGTCACCGTATAGACGAGATTGACCGTCCCCGCCGCGCCCTCGACGACGGTGACATCGCTGATCGAAGCGACTGGCTTGGCGTCGTCGTTGGTGATGGTACCTGTGCCGACGATGGAGGTCGCGCCGCCCGCGAACGTGGCGCCGGTCGGGTTGGTCAGCGTCAGGCGAATCGTCTCATTGGCCTCGTAGCGCGTGTCGCCCGTCACATAGACCGTGATGGTGCCGGTCTTTTGCCCGGCGGCGATCGTCAGCGTGCCGGTCTTGGCGGTGTAGTCGGAACTGGTCGCGGTTCCGTTGGAGGTCGCGAAGGAGAAGGTCGCTGGCAGAGCCGACGCGGCCGACAGCGTCACGGTGTAGACGAGCGCCTTGGTGCCGCTATTGCCCTCGGTGACCGACGGCGAGCTGATGGTGGCGACTGGCGGGGCGTCGTCGTTCTTGATCGTCCCGGTCGCGGTGAGGCTCGCGGCACCGCCGGCGAAGGTCGCGCCGCTGGCATCCGAGAGTGTCAGCTGCACGGTCTCGTCGGCTTCGTAGAGCGTGTCGCCGGAGACCGGCACACTGATGGTCGCGCTGGTCTCTCCCGGCGCAATCGTGATCGTGCCGCTCGTCGCGGCGAAGTCGCTGCCGGCGAGCGCCGTGCCACCAGCCCCGGTCGCATAGGCGAAGGCGACCGGCAGAGCGGACGGCATCGCGAGCGTCACCGTGAAGACGAGATTGGCCGTGCCGCCGTTGCCCTCGACGAGAACCGGTGCGGAGATCGTCAGCGCGTTCGGATTGATCTGCAGCGTATAGCGGTTGAAGTCGCCATCCGTGCCGTTGACGACGACATAGTAGTCGCCAGCGGCGAGCATCGCGCCGTAGCGGCCCTCACTCGCGCCCGTTGCGTCGAACTGGCCGTTGCCGACCAGGTTGCCATCGGCATCGAGCAACTGGATGGTGGCGCCGCCGCTGCGGGCGATCAGCGTCAGGTCGACGAAGGTCGGCGACGTCAGCGCGAAGTGGAAGTAATCCTTCTCCGTCGTTCCGGTGACGACGTCGTCGAGACTGGTCGGACCGGGATTGCTGCCGAGATCCTTTGCGCTCGCGAAGCTGTGGCCCGCGCCTGGCGGAACGGCGGTTCCGGTCACCTGCAAGGCGTAGCGCTGCGAGGTTTCGGTTGTCGTAACGCCGACATAATAGGTGCCGGCGCCGAGATAGCGCAGATATTGCCGGTCCTCGCCATACGCGCTGACGTCGGCAATCGTCGCGATCTCGGTACCGGTCGCGTCATAGAGCTTCAGCCGGTAACTGCCCGTCGCGCCGTTGATGTCGAAATTCACGAGGGAATGGGAGCCGACGGCGAACGTGAAATAGTCGACCGGATCGCTGCCGCCGACATTCTCGTTGGTGAAACTACCGGTGGCGCCGATCGTGCCGAGGTCGCGGGCGAGAGCGAACGTGTTGCCCGAGCCGTCGGCAATTGTCCCGATCGACGTCGTCCCGGTCCAGTAGGTCAGGGAATC
>CAWZZK010000073.1:0-4267 GCA_963966455.1 Kaistia sp.
GGTGGCTGGCGAAGCGTGAACAGGCCGCGGCAAGGGCCTCGGTGGTCGAGATGATATCCGTCATACGCCTTCCATAGCGCAGCCCGGCGAACTTGTCGCGGGGCGGAGGCGTGTCGCAAAAAGGAAAGCCCAAGCTCCGGCGTCGGACGCGCGGATTGGAGAAAAGCGCATCCGACGGCTACGGGCTTGGGCGATCGATGTCGCAGTCTCCGGCGCGTGTGCACCTTTGCCGGGAAACGACGCCGGCCGGAGTACATCCGTCCTGGCCGGCTGGCGGCTGCGCTTGGCGCGCGCCCACCGCGTTTCTCACTGCGATGAGCGATAGATGGTGACGCCGGCCGGCGTTGCAAGAGGTGCGGCGCGACGGCCGCTTCGCCTTGACAACGAAAGGGACGCATGCGCTTTTCGCGCGCGTGCGACGGGGCCACCCGCCGCGCTTCCACCGCGAAGACCGGATCAGACCATGCACCGCTATCGAACCCATACCTGCGGCCAGCTCCGCGAAACCGACGCAGGCGCGACCGTCCGCCTGTCGGGCTGGGTGCATCGCGTGCGTGATCATGGCGGCGTCCTCTTCATCGACCTCCGCGATCATTACGGCCTCACCCAGGTGGTTGCCGATCCGGATTCGGCCGCCTTCCACACCGCCGAGCAGCTGCGCTCCGAATGGTGCGTGCGCATCGACGGCGTCGTGAAGAAGCGGACGGCCGAGACGGTGAACCCGAACCTCGCCACCGGCACCGTCGAGCTGTTCGCCACCGAGATCGAGGTCCTGTCGGCGGCGAAGGAGCTGCCGCTGCCGGTCTTCGGCGAGCCGGACTATCCCGAGGACACCCGCCTCAAATACCGCTTCCTCGATCTTCGCCGCGAGACGCTGCACGCCAATATCGTGAAGCGCGCCGCCGTCATCGCCTCGATGCGCCGCCGCATGACCGAGATCGGCTTCACCGAATATTCGACGCCCATTCTCACCGCTTCCTCGCCGGAAGGCGCGCGCGACTTCCTCGTTCCCTCGCGCATCCACCAGGGCAAGTTCTACGCGCTGCCGCAGGCGCCGCAGCAGTACAAGCAGCTGATGATGGTTGCCGGCTTCGACCGCTATTTCCAGATCGCGCCCTGCTTCCGCGACGAGGACCCGCGCGCCGACCGCCTGCCGGGCGAATTCTACCAGCTCGACCTCGAGATGAGCTTCGTCACGCAGGACGACGTGCTCGGCACGATGGAACCGGTGATGCGCGGCCTCTTCGAGGAGTTCGCGGACGGCAAGGCGGTCACGCAGAGCTTCCGCCGCATCCCCTACGATACCGCGATCCGCACCTATGGCTCCGACAAGCCGGACCTCCGCAATCCGATCGAGATGCAGGCGGTGACGCAGCATTTCGCCGGTTCGGGCTTCAAGGTGTTCGCGCGCATGATCGAGGCCGATCCGAAGGCCGAGGTCTGGGCGATCCCGGCCAAGGGCGGCGGATCGAGAGCGTTCTGCGACCGCATGAATTCCTGGGCGCAGACGCAAGGCCAGCCGGGCCTCGGCTATATTTTCTGGCGCACCGAGAACGGCGCGCTGGAGGGCGCCGGTCCCGTCGCCAAGAATATCGGCGAGGAGCGCACCGAGGCGCTGCGCCAGCAGCTCGGCCTCGGCGAGGGCGACGCCGTCTTCTTCGTCGCCGGCGACCCGAGGAGCTTCTATCGCTTCGCCGGTGAGGCGCGCACGCGCGTCGGCACCGAGCTCGGCCTCGTCGACACCAACCGCTTCGAGCTCGCCTGGATCGTCGACTTCCCGTTCTTCGAATGGAGCGAGGAAGAGAAGAAGCTCGACTTCGCGCATAACCCGTTCTCGATGCCGCAGGGCGGCCTCGACGCGCTGGAGAACCAGGATCCTCTGACGATCAAGGCCTTCCAGTACGATCTCGTCTGCAACGGCTTCGAGATCGCCTCGGGCGGCATCCGCAACCATATTCCCGAACTGATGGTGAAGGCCTTCGGTCTCGTCGGCCTCGACGAGACGACGGTCGAGGAGCGGTTCGGCGGCCTCTATCGCGCCTTCCAGTATGGCGCACCGCCGCATGGCGGCATGGCGCCGGGCATCGACCGCATCGTGATGCTGATCTGCGGCGTGCAGAATCTGCGCGAGATCACGCTGTTCCCGATGAACCAGCAGGCGCAGGACCTTTTGATGGGGGCGCCGAGCGAAGCGTCGAACCGCCAGCTGCGCGAGCTCGGCATCCGGATCAATCCGACGACCTGATGGGGCGGCGGCCTGTGGACGAAATGCGATTTGTCCTTGGCCGCCCTTCCAACCCGCCGCCCGACCGCCTATATGACAGTCGCGCGACGACGACAGTCGAGCGCTTGACGCGGGGTGGAGCAGCCCGGTAGCTCGTCAGGCTCATAACCTGAAGGCCGCAGGTTCAAATCCTGCCCCCGCAACCAAGTCCAATGTAAAAGGCCCGCCTTAAGGCGGGCCTTTTGCTTTTCGGGCCAGGCAGGGCGATCGATGCGCCGCCTATCGGCTGGCGCCGGAGCCGGCGTCGGCGGGGATGGCGCGGAGCGCCGCATGCACTCCCCCGTGAATACATGCCCGGTCGCCAAGCAGGGACTTGTCGATGGCGCAGAGCACCGAGAAGGATGGATTGACGAGGTTGCCGATGCGGAGCCGGCAGCTCTGGCTGGTGAGCTGATGGGCGTCGGCCAGCGGCAGGCCGGTGATGTGGGCCACCCAGCGCACCAGCCCGGCCACAGCGATCCGGCAGGCATCCTCGAGCGGCCGTGCGCTGCCGATCACGCCGATTTCGCCGTCGGTCTCGAGCCGCGGCCAATCGAAGCCCGGTTCCATCGCCAGGCGATCGCAGACGAGCGTCGTATGAAACGCGCCCTCGATCGCCGTACCGGCGATTTCGCCGTCGCCCTGCGCATAGTGGCCGTCGCCGATATAGAGATGGGCGCGGTCGACATTGGCCTTGAGATAGAGCGTGGCGCCCGGGCCGAGATCGGGAATGTCGAGATTGCCGCCGAAATCGCCGGGGACGAGCCCGAGCCGCACTTCGCCATGCGCCGGCGCGACGCCGAGCGTGCCGTGGAACGGCCGATAGGGCACGCGCAAGGGAGCGCCGTGCGCCGCGATCGTCGAGAGGCTGCGCCGCTCGCCATCGTCGAAGCGCCAGATCCAGACGCGTTCGTCCTGCGGCGCCTGCAGATTGGGCGTGACGCGTGTTCCCGACAGCAGCCCGAAATCCGGGGAGATGGTCGCGACGCCCCAGTCGCGCGCCGGCGTCAGCGCGGCGAGATGTACGGCGAGGATATCGCCGGCCGCGACGCCTTCGATCGCGATCGGACCCGTGAGCGGATTGACGCGCGGGAACGGCGCGACCTCGCGCGGCCTGCCGTCGATGCTGGTGAGCTTTCCGGAGAAGCAGTCTTCGGTGAAGACGGTCAGTCTCTCGCGGCAACCGATCGTGACGCGCGGCGTGTGGCCGCCGATGTGGAAGACGAAATCGTCGTTGTCGATATCGGCCATGCCTCAGCCTCGTCTTGTGTTGAGCTTGGCCGGACGGCTGCGCAGATGCGTGCGCCAGCGCGCCACCGCGAGGCCGATGATCGCGGCGAGATAAGGCAGCATCAGCACGAACTGCGAGGGGATCGAGAAGGCCTGCAGCCGGTCGCCGAGCGCGCCGAAGAAACCGAACAGAAGCGAAGCCGCCGCCGTGATCCAGGGCTGCCCGCCGCCGAACAGGGTCGCTGCGAGGCCGATGAAGCCGCGCCCGCTCGTCATGTCGGGCAGGAAGAAATGCAGCTTGTCCATCGAGAGCTGCGCGCCGGCGAGACCGGCGAGGAGCCCGCTGATGGCGAGCGACAACGCCTTCATCCGCGCGACGTCGATGCCGGCCGAGCGCGCGGCGTGCTCGTCCTCGCCGGCGGCCCTCAGATAGGCGCCGAGCGGTGTCCGGTAGAGGAAGACGGCGAGCAGAGGAACGGCGAGGAAGGCGGCGAGCACGATGATGCTCTGCCCTTCGAGCGCGGGGCCGATGACGGGAAGGAAGGCGAGGCTGCCGGACGGGACATGCCAGATATCGGGGAAGGCGAGGGGGCGGAGGCCACCGGGGCTCTGGTAGAACCACTCCAGCGCGAACAGGCTGCCGCCGGCGGCGAGTAGGTTGATGCCGAGGCCGGCGACGATGAAATCGGCCGCGAAGCCGAGCGTCATCAGCGCCAGAAGCTGCGACATGAGCACGGAGGCGACCACCGCCGCGAGGAGGGCGAGGGGCGCGCT
>CAWZZK010000074.1:0-2449 GCA_963966455.1 Kaistia sp.
GGCGCTTTTCGCACTTTCCTATCGCGCCCGGCCGCGCATCATCCAAGAAACGCTCGCCTCGATGGGGCGTGCGCTCTCCGTCAAGCCCAACACCGCTTCGCAGCCAAACACGGCTTCGCAGCCATGACCGGAACCGGACCAAAGATGGAACGCATCATCCTCGACGTCGATTCGGCCGGCGACGACATCCTCGCCGTGCTCTTCGCCGCCGTTTCGCCCAATGTGAAGCTGGAAGGCGTCACCACCTGCACCGGCGCTGCCGGTCCGATCGAGCAGGTGACGAATGTCGTGCTCAACACGCTGGCGCTGGCCGGCCGCACCGATATCCCCGTCGCCAAGGGCGCCTGGCGCCCGATCGTCGGCAATTCCAAGGCCGACATGGAAGCCCCGGTCCATTTCGAGAAGCGGCTGACGGCCCGCTTCGGCGAGCGGCTGAAGAAGTTCAACCCGCCGGCGCCGAAGCCGAGTCATGCGCCGATCGACAAGCATGCGGCGGACTTCATCATCGACACGGTGATGGCCTCGCCGGGCGAGATCACGCTCGTGGCCACCGGGCCGATGACCAATCTCGCGATGGCGTTCCTGCAGGAGGAGCGCCTCAAGGACAATGTGAAGCGCATGTGCCTGCTCGGCGGCAACTTCGTCACGCCGGGCAACATCACGCCGCTCTCGGAATACAATATCTGGGCCGATGCCGAGGCCGCCCGCGTCGTCCTCAACCAGGGCGTCGAGACGATCCTGGTGCCGCTCGATGTCTGCGAGGACAACCGCGCCGCCGCCTCGATGCTGACGCGCGACGATCTCGCTGATCTGGAGAGCGCCGGCGATCATCCGGTCCTCGCCATGATCCGCGAGACCTTCCCGATCTATATCGACATCTGGCGCGAGTTCTTCGATCTCGTCGGCTTCCCGATGGACGATATCATCACCGTCGCGCTCGCCTTCGATCCGACGCTCTGCACGATGACCGAGCCGCTCTTCTGCGACATCGTCCTCGACGGGCGGCTGGCGCGCGGCCAGACCGTCGCCTATCGCGGCCGGCAGCTGCTCCCGGGCGGTGGCCCGAAGACGACCCGCATCTGCACCGATATCGACGGGCGTCGGTTCATGAAGCTCTTCAAAGAGACGATCGCGCTCTACAAGGCGGCCTGAGGACGGACGATGACCACGCTTGCCAATTCCGAGACCCGCCCGACGCCGATCATCCTCGATTGCGATCCGGGCCATGACGACGCCATTGCGCTGGTGATGGCGCATCGCTCCAAGGCGATCGACCTTCTGGGCGTCACCGTCACCTGCGGCAATGCCGAGCTCGACAAATGCGTGTCGAACGCGCTGCGCATCCTCGAATTCATCGGCGCCGGCGATGTGCCGGTGGCGGCCGGCTGCTACCGGCCGCTGGCCCGCCCGCTCGTTCTCGGCACGGCCGACGGCCCCTCGGGCCTCGAAGGTTCGCCCTATCTGCCGATGGCGACGAAGACGGTCGAGCCGATGCATGCGGTCGATTTCATCGCCAAGACTCTGCGCGAGCAGGACGAGCCGCTCAGGATCGTTGCGACCGGCCCGCTCTGCAATATGGGCCTCTTCGTTCTGAAATATCCGGAGCTGTTGCCGAAGATCAAAGACATCACCTGGATGGGCGGCGTCTTCTATCGCAAGAGCGAGATCATCACGCCGACCGAGTTCAATGCCTTCTGCGATCCCGAGGCGCTGAAGATCGTGCTCGACTCAGGCGTCAAGCTGACCATGGTCGGCCTCGACGTGACGATGCAGGTGCTGGTCGAGGAGCCGCAATATGCGGAGTTCCGCAAGATCGATACCGAGCTCGGCCGCGTCGTGAACGACTGGCTGCTGTTCTACGAGAAGCTTCACCGCAACTCGATGGGTGTCGGCGGCGCGCTGCACGACCCGCTGGCGCTGGCGCTGATCATCGATCCGACGCTGGTGAGAACGCGGCCGGCGCATATCGGCGTCGATCTTGCAGGGACCTACGCGTTCGGCGCCACTGTCGCCGATTTCTGGAAGGAGCGCGGCCTGCCCGACAATGCGGAGATCTGCACCGAGGTCGACGCGGACCGCTTCTTCGAGCTGCTCTACAGCCTGCTGCGCGACTGATCCCCCGAGCCCCTGACAAGCCCCCAGAGTGGAGAGACCCTGATGTCCATCGATGTCTTCTCGGCCCACAACAATCCCGAACAGGCGAAGCTCGACCCGGCCCGGGCGGCGGTCATCGTCGTCGACATGATCAACGAGTTCTGCAAGCCGGGGGGGCGCATGGTGCTGCCGGGCTACGAGACGCTGGTCGGCCCGCAGCTTTCGGTCATCGAGGCGGCGCGCAAGACCGGCGTCCCGGTGATCTGGGTGCATGACAGCCACCGCCGCAACATGCGCCGCGACCGCGAATATCTGAAGCGCACGCCGCACGGCGTCGAGGGCACCTGGGCGACGG
>CAWZZK010000075.1:0-8571 GCA_963966455.1 Kaistia sp.
CTCGCTATTGAGGTTTTCTTGCACGTCGCTCCCCGGGGTCTTTGGGGAGTTGCGGCGTCGCGCCCCAGCCCCTATGGTGCTGGGCCGCGCGCCTGTCAGGATTGATTAGTAACCCAGACCCTTGCGACGCTCATACTCCCCCTTCGGGTCGTCGGCGGCGGTATAGAGCTTCGACTCGGTGATGATGAACTTCGGCGGGACGGTGCCGTCCTTCTTGAAGGCCGCGAGCGCGTCGAAGGCCGGGCCGGCCATGTTCGGCGTCAGCTCGACGGTGGCGTTGGCTTCGCCGGCGGCGATCGCCGTGAAGATGTCCGGCACGGCGTCGATCGAGACGACGAGGATGTCGCTGCCCGGCTTCAGGCCCGCGTCCTTGATCGCCTGGATGGCGCCGACCGCCATGTCGTCATTGTGGGCATAGAGGGCGCAGATGCCCTTGCCGCCGTTCTCGGCCTTCAGGAAGCCTTCCATCACTTCCTTGCCCTTCGAGCGCGTGAAGTCGCCCGTTTGGCTGCGGATGATGGTGATGTTCTTCGAGCCGGCGATCGCTTCCTCGAAGCCCTTCTTGCGGTTGATGGCCGGGGTCGAGCCGACGGTGCCCTGCAGCTCGACGACCTTGCAGTCCTTGTCCTTGACGGTATCGACCAGCCACTGGCCGGCGACGCGGCCTTCCTTGACCTGGTCCGAGGCGACGGAGGTCAGATAGAGGTCTTCCGGTCCGTCGATGCCGCGGTCGAGCAGCACGACCGGGATATTGGCTTCCTTGGCCTCGGTCAGCACGTCGTCCCAGCCGGTGGCGACGACCGGCGCGACGAGGATGGCGTCGACGCCCTGCGCGATGAAGCCGCGGATCGCCTTGATCTGGTTTTCCTGCTTCTGCTGCGCATCGGCGAACTTCAGGTTGATGCCGCGGGTCTCGGCCTGGCTCTTCGTCACCGAGGTCTCGGCCGCGCGCCAGCCCGACTCCGAACCGATCTGCGAGAAGCCGACCGTCATGCCGTCAGCGGCCATGGCGGCCGAAGACAAAGCGGTAGCGAGGCCCGCCGCGAGGGCGAGTTTCTTCAGGATGCTCACGATGTTCCTCCCTTGGCCGCGGCGTTTTCCTCCCGCGCGGCATGAGAGTCGATACCATTAGTACTATTATATGTAAATAGTGACGCTCCCGCTTGCCGCGGAGGCGTCTGGACTTCCCTCGATCCCCCTGCGAAGACTGAGGAATCGTTGCGTTCGGGCCGTGTTTTGCGAAAGCTGCGGACAGCAACGCTCGCCGGGCATCGCAGGGAGCGGCGGGAACCGTTCCGGTGCATACGGCCGGCGGGAAGGACGGGGAGGCGAGGTCTCGTGAGCATGGTTCATGGTGAGGCGCGGCATGGCCGCCGCCGGATGCGGTCCCTCGTCATGGGTGTCGCGCTGGTGCTGGCGATGACGGCCGGCGCGGCAATGATCGCCGGCAAAGGGACGGCGTCGGAGACGTCGGCCGCGGGTGCGGGCGCCGCGGCGCCGGGTTCTCCCGAAGCCATCGCCAGCCGCCTTTCGGCGATGCTGCAATCGGCGCGCGCGGTCATTTCCAAGCATCAGGCGGAGATCAACGATCCCGCCCTCGGCGACAAGCATCTCGGCGCCGATGTCGTGATCGCCGAGGCGACGGCCAACTACAAGGCGAAGACCGGCGAGGACCCCGAGAGCTATCCGCCGGAGTCGCGCCAGGGCCGGCTGATCCGCGCCCAGATCGATGCCATCCGCGACGTGATGGACAAGGCGCAGGACGAGATCAACAAGGAAGGCGTCGCCTTCAAGGGCTTCATCCCCGCCACCTTCGCCCGCCTCGTCAACGAATCCTTCGCCGAGCGGGTGAAGGGCGACGCCCATATCAAGGTGACGGCGCCGCCGGAACTGGTACGGAACCGCAAGGCGCGGCCGGACGAGTGGGAGAAGCAAGTCATCGCCGCCAAGTTCCGCGATCCCGCCTGGGCGCGCGGCGCGCCCTTCGCAGAGGTTGTCGCGGAGGATGGCGGCGGCAAGGCCTTCCGCATGGCGGTCCCCGAATATTACGCCGCCTCCTGTCTCTCCTGTCACGGCAGCCCCAAGGGTTCGATCGACATCACCGGCTATCCGCGCGAGGGAGCGTCCGAGGGCGATCTTTCCAGCGTCATCAGCAGCACCCTCGCCGAACCGTGAGCCGCGCCGTGTTCACCCGCCTGATCCGCGCGCTCCGCCAGACCTCGATCACCACCCGCGCCATCGTGCTGGCGGTGGTGCTTCTCCTGCCCATGGCGGCGACCAGCGCCTATGTCTTCTGGACCGTCCAGCGCGCGTCCGGCACGCTCGACGAGGCGCGGCGCATCGCGACGATCTCCGAGATCGTCACCGCCGTGCATATGGATTTCCATGAGCTGCTTTATTGGCGCGCCGATCTCGCGGTCAGCCTCCTGACCCTCTCCGAGCAGCGCGGCAACGAGGCGAGGGCGCGCCTCGACGCCGAGTTGGAGCGCTTGAAGCCCTTCCTGCCCGACGAGGCCGCGAAGATCGCTGCTGCCGTCGAGACCTTCGATGCCACCGCGATGAAGGCGGTCGATGCCTATACCGACGATCAGCGCGTGGTCGGCAATTCGCTCTTCGCCGAGGCGCGCAGCGAGGGCGAGGCGGCCGAGACGCTGCTCGTTGCGCTGGAGCCGCAGCTTCGGGCGCAGGCGGACGCGGCGCGGGTCGAGGTTCTCTCGGAATTCACCGAGGGCGCCTATGTCTCGCTGGCGATCACCGCCATCGCCGTGGTGCTCGGCGCGCTCTTCACCTTCGTGGTGCTGGCCTCGATGCTGCCGCAGCTTCGCCAGCTGGTGGCAGCGATCGGCGAGATCACGCGCGGCAATTCCGATGTCGCCCTGCCGGAGCCCTCGCGTGACGAGCTCGGCCGCATGCGCGACGCCGTCGCGCTCCTCGCCGTCAGCATCCGCGAGCGCGATGCCTTCGCGGAGGAAGCGCGCGAGCGGCGGCAGATGATGCTGGACGCCATCGAGAGCATCAACCAGGGCTTCGCGCTCTACGACGCCGACGACCGTCTGCAGATCACCAATTCGCAATACCGCGCCATGACCGGCTCGGTCGCGCGCGTCCTGCAGACGGGCGCCTCCTTCGTCGACATCATGCGCGCCGCTGCCGAGCGGCGCGGTCTCGACGACGAGGCCGCTAGGGCCTGGATCAGCGACCGCCTCGCGCGCCGCGCCAGCCTCGCCGTTACGGTCGAGCGCTTCCCCGATGGCCGCTGGATCCAGATCCAGGAGCGGCGCACCGCCGCCGGCGGCATCGTCGCCGTCTATTCCGACGTCACCGAGATGCGCGAGCGGCAGCGCGAGCTGGAACTCGCCAAGGAGGCGGCGGACCACGCGACGCAGGTGAAGTCCGAGTTCCTGGCCAATATGAGCCACGAGCTGCGCACGCCGCTCAACGCGATCATCGGCTACAGCCAGCTCCTGATGCAGGACGCCGAGGACATGGGCCAGACCGACGCGGTCGCCGATCTCAAGAAGATCGAGGGCGCGGGCCAGCACCTTTTGCGCATCATCAACGACATCCTCGATCTCTCGAAGATCGAGGCCGGTCGCATGGAGGTCTTCCTCGAGCCCGTCGACATCGCCGCGCTGTCGCGCGATGTCGAGACGCTGGTGAAGCCGCTCGCCGCCAAGAACCGCAACGCCTTCGTCCTCGATGTCGAGGCGGGCATCGGCTCGGTCCGCACCGATCACACCAAGCTGAAGCAGATCGTCCTCAATCTTCTCAGCAACGCGACCAAGTTCACGCAGGACGGCACCGTGGCGATGAGCGTCCGCCGCTCGGGGCGGCAGCTCGCCATCTCGGTGCGCGACACCGGCATCGGCATGACCGAGGCGCAGCTCGGCCGGCTGTTCCAGGCTTTCTCGCAGGCCGATAGCTCGACCACCCGCCGCTTCGGCGGCACCGGGCTCGGCCTTGCGATCAGCCGCAGCTTCGCGCGCACCCTCGGCGGCGACCTGACCGTCACCAGCAAGGAAGGCGAGGGCTCCTGCTTCGATCTCGTCATCCTCGACGGCGGTCAGGACGCGGCGGCGGACGAGGCCGCGGAGACGGTGGCCGAGACGTCGGAGGCGCCGTCGGGCAGCGCCGAGGGCGGCCGCGTCCTCGTCGTCGACGACGATCCGCACACCCGCCACATCATCGGCGCCCATCTCGTGCGCGAGGGCTACCAGCCGATCTATGCCGGCTCCGGCACGGAAGCGCTCGAACTTGCCCGCAAGCACCGGCCTGACGCGATCACGCTCGACATCATGATGCCGCAGGTCGACGGCTGGGCCGTGCTGGTGGCGCTCAAGGACGATCCCGACCTCGCGGCGATTCCCGTCGTCATCGTCTCGATCACCGACGATCGCAGCCTCGCGTTCACGCTCGGCGCCGCGGCGATGCTGACCAAGCCGCTCAACCGCGCCGAACTCCTGCAGACGTTGGAGCGCCACATGCCCGAGCGGGCGGTGGCGGAGGGCCAGACCATGCTCATCGTCGAGGATGACGGCCCGACGCGCGAACTGATGGCGCGGGTCGGCGACAAGCTCGGCATGGCCTCGGCGACGGCGTCGAACGGGCGCGAGGCGCTCGACTGGCTCGCCGCCAACGCCGTGCCGGACGCGATCCTGCTCGATCTCAACATGCCCGAAATGGACGGCTTCGAATTCTTGAAGCGCATCCGCGAGAGCGAGGACTGGCGAGGCATCCCCGTGATCGTCGTCACCGCGCGCGAGCTGACGGCGGGCGAGCGGGCGTCGCTCAAGGAGAACACGCAGGGCATCATCGCCAAGGGCCAGGCGGCGAGCGTCGAGCTCAGCCGCGCCATCCGCGCGGTGACGCTGCCGGCGGCCGAGGGAGAAGGACGGGTCTGATGGCGCTTATCCTCCTGGTCGAGGACAACGAGCTCAACCGCGACATGCTCTCGCGCCGGCTGAAACGCGCCGGGCACGAGGTGATCCTCGCCGTCGATGGACAGGAGGCCGTCACCAAGGCGCTCGGCGACAAGCCGGACATCGTGCTCATGGATCTCAGCCTGCCGGTCTTCGACGGTTGGGAGGCGACGCGGCGCATCCGTGCCGGCGGGGGCACAACGCTCCCCATCATCGCCCTGACGGCGCATGCCATGGTTGGCGAGCGCGAGCGGGCGCTCGAGGCCGGCTGCGACGATTTCGACACCAAGCCGGTCGATCTCGAGCGCCTGTCGGCGAAGATCGCCGCCCTGCTGGCGCGTCCCGCCTAAGCGTGGCGGATGTGCCGGGTCAGCCGGTGCTCGAGATGGTCCCAGACGCGGCGGATGATCTCGACCATCACGAGATAGAGCACCGCCGCCCAGAGATAGACCTGGAAGTCGAAGGTGCGTGAATAGGCGAGGCGGGTGACGCCCATCAGGTCGAACACCGTGACGATGGCGGCGACCGACGAACCCTTGATCATCAGGATGATCTCGTTGCCGAGCGGCCTGAGCGCCAGCAGCATCGCCTGCGGCGCGACGACCATTCGGAAGATCGAGCGCGGCGTGAGCCCGAGCGACATCGCCGCCTCGCTCTGCCCGCGCGGCACGGCGAGGATGGCGCCGCGATAGATCTCGGCCTGATAGGCGGCGGTGTTGAGCGTGAAGGTGAGGACGCAGCAGAAGAACGCGTCCTTGAACAGCCACCAGAGGCCCGCCGCCTGCAATTCGGGGCGGAACTGGCCGGCGCCGTAATAGACGAGGAAGGTCTGCGCCAGCAGCGGCGTGCCGCGCACCGCATAGACATAGGCGAAGGCGAGCCGGCTCAGGAGCTTGTTCCTGCTCATGCGGCCGAGCGCGATCGGCACGGCGAGCAGCGCACCGAGGACGATCGCGATCGAGACCAGCTCCAGCGTCACCACGAGGCCGGCCAGCATCCGCGGCCCATATTCCTGGAGCACGTCGAAATTCATGCCGTCCGCCCATGGCCGCGGCCGAGCCGCCGTTCGATCGCCGTGATGCCGATCGACGAGATCATCGACATCACGAGATAGAGCAGGCAGGCGATGCCGAAGAAGAAGAAGGGCTGCTTGGTGACGCGCACTGCGATGCCCGTGACGCGCAGGAGGTCGTCGATCGCGATCACCGAGACCAGCGAGGTATCCTTGAGGAGAATGAGCCAGAGATTGGCGAGCCCCGGCAGAGCGAGGCGCACGAGCTGCGGCAGGATCACGAGCCGCATGGTCGCGAGCGGCCGGAGGCCGAGCGAGCGCGAGGCCTCCCATTGCCCGCGCGAGATGCCGCGGAAGGCGCCGAGAAAGACCTCGGAGGAATAGGCCGAGAACACGACGCCGAGCGCGATCATGCCCGAGACGAAGCCGCTGACCTCGACGCTGCTGCCCGGCGACACGAATTCCACGATCCGCTGCAAGAGGATCTGGCCGCCGAAATAGACGATGAAGATCGTGAGCAGCTCGGGAAGGCCGCGGAAGACGGTCGTATAGGCATTGCCGACGACGCGCAGCGCGCGGATATGGCTGCGCTTCGCGAGCGCGACGAGGAGGCCGAGCAGCAGGCCGAACGGCAGCGTGGCGACGGCGAGGCGAATGGTGAGCCAGGTGCCGGCGGCCAGCTCGTCGCCCCAGCCGTCGGGTCCGAAACTCAGGAGTCGGATGAGGTCCACGCGGTGATGCCCCCCTCGTGCCGTCTTGGCCGCCGCGCGTCATCGGACGCGCGGCGGAGAAAGACGACGCGGCGCGCCTCAGTCGATCCAGATCGAGAACGGGAAATACTTCGCGTTCAGCTTGTCATAGGTGCCGTCGGCCTTGATCTCGAGGATAGCCTTGGAGATCGCGTCGCGGAGATCCGCATCGTCCTTGCGCACCGCCGCGCCGACGCCGCCGCCGAGCGGGATGTCCTTGCCGACCACTTCGCAGCAGCCGCCATCCGTCGTCTTCAGCCAGTCGAGGCCGACGACCTTGTCGACGAAGAGCGCGTCGATGCGGCCGGAGGCGAGGTCGAGATTCACCTCGTCCTGCGTCGGATAGAGCTTGAGGTCGAAGCCCGGGTACTTCTCTTCGAGATAGCCGGACTGGATGGTCGAGGACTGCGCGCCCAGCGTCTTGCCCTTCAGCGCATCGGCCGAGACGTCGGTGATGCCCGAGCCCTTGGCGGCGATGAAGGCGGAGGGGGTGTTGTAATAGGGCCGCGAGAAGTCGACGACCTTCTTGCGCTCGTCGGTGATCGACATCGACGCGAAGATGGCGTCGAACTTGCCGGCCTGCAGCGCGGGAATGATGCCGTCCCAGTCCTGCGCGACGAAGGTGCACTCCGCCTTGAGCTTGTCGCAGACCGCCTTGGCGATATCGATATCGAAGCCCTGCAGCTGCTTGTCGGAATCGAAGAAGTTGAAGGGCGGGTAGGCGCCTTCGGTGCCGATCCGGATCTTGGACCAGTCCTTGGCCTCGGCCTGTGCGGCGATGGCGAGGAAGGCGGCGGCTGCGAGGGCCAGTTTCTTCAGCATCATGAACCTCGAATTCGTTCCCTGCGGTCCGATCGAACCGAACCTTGTTGCTAGCATCGCCCGCGCGGAATGCCCACACGGCGCTTCGCGGGCGCACAGCCTCCATTGGCTGCTCAGCCCTTGGGCGTGCTTTGATTAGCATCACAGAGCCGCATCGCCCGCAAGCCATGCCTCGGCGCGGGCGAGATCATCCGGTGTATTGGCGTTGAAGAACGGGTCGGGGCCGCTCTTCGGCAGGGGCCAGCTTGCGACGGCGAAGCCGGTGGTGGCGAGGAAGGCGCGCACGCCATGGCTTTTCGCCGTGAGCCGCCACGCGGCGAGGCGTTCGGCCATTTCCACCGGCCAGAGCGCGAAGACCGGATGGTCGCGCTCGCCGGACGCGGCGATCACGATCGCGCCGGACGCACCGCCGACATCGGAAAGCCGCGCCACGAGATCGGCCGGGATGAACGGCCCGTCGACCGGGACCGTGACGAGATGGCGCGGCGCCTGTGGATGACCGGCCGCCCAGCGCAGCCCGGCAAGGACGCCGCCGAGCGGGCCGGTATCGGGGCTGTCGTCGGCGACGACCGGCAGGCCGAAAGCCGAGAAGCGCTGCGGTTCGACATTCGCGTTGATCGCCAGCGGCCCGACCTGCGGCGCGAGCCGCGCGGCGGAATGCGCGACGAGCGGCCGGCCGGCGAGCATCGCGAAGGCCTTGTCGCTGCCCATGCGGCGCGATGTGCCGCCCGCCAGGATGATCCCCGCGATCGTTCCGTCCGTCATCTCGCCCAGCGCCGGTTCAGCAGCATGAAGGCCCCGCCTGCCACGAGCCCCCAGAATGCGGCACCGACACCGAAGAAGGAAAGACCCGACGCGGCCGTGACGAAGGTCACCATCGCCGCATCGCGGTCGGCGGCATGCGCCGTCGCGCCGGCGAGCGCCGCGCCGAACGCGCCGAACAGCGCGAGGCCCGTGGCAGCCTGGATCAGGACGGGCGGCGCGATGGTGATCAGCGCCGCCGCGGTGGTGGCCCCGAGGCCGAGCACGAGATAGGTGGCGCCGGCCGAGACCGAGGCGATCCAGCGCC
>CAWZZK010000076.1:0-6375 GCA_963966455.1 Kaistia sp.
CGTGGCGGTGGTCATGGGCGAGCTTTGCTGGTTGCGGCGCCCTGGCTCGGGCATGGTGCGCAAGGATAGAGGTTTTCCGGCCGCCGTCACGCCGCCGCGGTGAAGGGCTCGAGGCCCGAGAGGCGAAGCTGCGGCGCCACCTCTGGGATGCGACGCGGCGCAAGCCCCTCGACGGCCCGTGCGATCGCGCCGATATGGTCAGGCGTCGTGCCGCAGCAGCCGCCGACGATGTTGACGAGGCCGGAGCGCGCAAACTCGCCGACCAGCTTCGCCATCGCCTCCGGGCTTTCGTCATATTCGCCGAATTCGTTCGGCAGCCCGGCATTCGGATAGGCGCAGACCAGCGTGTCGGCGACGCGGCCGATCTCGTCGATATGGGCGCGCATCTCGCGGGCGCCGAGCGCGCAGTTGAGGCCGATCGAGAACGGCCGCGCATGGCGCAGCGAATACCAGAAGGCGGTCGGCGTCTGGCCGGACAGCGTGCGGCCGGAGAGATCGGTGATCGTGCCGGAGATCATCACCGGCAGGCTGACGCCCTTCTCCTCGAAGACATCCTCGACCGCCGCCACCGCCGCCTTGGCGTTCAGCGTGTCGAAGATCGTCTCGATCAGGATGAGATCGGCGCCGCCATCGACGAGGCCGCGCGTCGCCTCGGCATAGGCCGCCCGGAGCTCGTCGAAGGTGACGGCGCGGAAGCCGGGATTGTTCACGTCCGGCGAGATCGAGGCGGTGCGGTTGGTTGGCCCGATCGCACCGGCGACGAAACGCGGCCGGCCGGTGGCGGCGGCAACCGCATCGGCGGCGCGGCGGGCGGTGCGCGCGCCCTCGAAATTCAGCTCATAGGCGAGCGCCTCCATCCCGTAATCGGCCTGAGCGATCGAGGTTGACGAGAAGGTGTTGGTCTCGACGATATCGGCGCCGGCCTCGAAATATTGCCGGTGGATGGCCTCGACCGCGTCCGGCCGCGTCAGGATCAGGAGATCGTTGTTGCCCTTCAGATCGCGCGGCCAGTCCTTGAACCGCTCGCCGCGGAAATCGGCCTCGGTGAGCTTCAGGCGCTGGATCATGGTGCCCATGGCACCGTCGAGCACGAGGATGCGCTTCGCAGCCTCGGCGACGAGTGCTGCGCCTTGGGTGTGTCCCTGATAGGTCATCGATCCTGCTCCTTGCTCACGCCGCCGCGCTCTCGGGTGCCGACGGTTTCGCCGGGCGCATGCCGAGGAGGTGGCAGATGGCGTAGACGAGATCGGCGCGGTTCATCGTGTAGAAATGGAAGTCGGAAACGCCGCGATCGACGAGATCGAAGACCTGTTCGGCGCAGACGGCGGCGGCGACCAGCTGCCGCGTCGCCGCGTCCTCCTCGAGGCCTTCGAAGCGCGCGGCGAACCAGGGCGGCACGCTTGCGCCCGCCTTCTCGGCGAAGCGCGCGGTCTGCGTGAAATTCAGCACCGGCACGATGCCGGGAACGATCGGGATGTCGAGGCCCGCCGCCGCGACGCGGTCGCGATAGGCGGCATAGAGGTCGTTGTCGAAGAAGAACTGCGTGATGGCGCGGGTGGCCCCCGCGTCCACCTTTCGCTTCAGATTGTCGATCTCGGTCGCCCAATCCGCGCTTTCAGGGTGACGCTCGGGATAGGCAGAGACCGAAACCTCGATCTCGGGGTGGCGCGAGCGGATGGCGGCGACGAGATCGGCCGAGCGGTCATAGCCGCCCGGATGCGGCCGATAGGCCGTGCCGATGCCCTCGGCCGGATCGCCGCGCAGCGCCACGATATGGCGAACGCCGGCTTCGGCATAGGCATCGACGACCGCGTCGACCTCGGCACGGGTCGCGCCGACGCAGGTCAGATGCGCCGCCGGCTTCAGCGCCGTCTCGGCGAGAATGCGCGAGACGGTCGCATGGGTGCGCTCGCGGGTCGAGCCGCCGGCGCCATAGGTGACGGAGACGAAGCAGGGCGCGAGCGGCGCCAGCCGCTCGATCGAGCGCCAGAGCGTCTCCTCCATCGCCTCGGTCTTCGGCGGAAAGAACTCGAACGACACGCGGAGCCCGTCGCTCCCGTTCTTCGTCCGGCTTGCCCGCGCGGCGGCCTCGCTCATCATGCGCTCTCCCAGCCCCGTTCGACACCCGCCATGGTGAAGCGCGGATCGCGCACCAGCCACAGCGTCACCGTGAGTGAATCGGCCCCGGCGCCCGCGCCGAGATCGAGAACCTTTTCCGTTTCGAGCCCCAGCCCGCGCGTCCAGCCGAGCATCGCCTCATGCGAGAAGCCGAGCCGGCGATGCGCATGCTTCTCACGCAGGAATTCGAGCCCATGCGGGGCGAAATCGGCGACGAGGAGCCGCCCGCCCGGCCGCAGCACCCGCGCCGCCTCGCCGATCGCCTCGGCGGGATCGTCGAGATAATGCAGCACCTGGTGGATGGCGACGAGATCGAAGCTGTCGCGCGCGAAGGGCAGCTTCATGATGTCGCCGAGGCGAACCTGCGCGTCAGCCACGCCGGCCTTGTCGAGATTGGCGCGCGCGACCGCGAGCATCGCGGTCGAGGCGTCGATGCCGACGCCGCTGCGATAGATCGGCGCGAAGAGTTCGAGCAGCCGCCCCGTGCCGGTGCCGATATCGAGGAAACGGTCGATCGGGCGGTCGCCGACGAGCTTCGCCATCGCCTGCTCGACCGCGGCATCGGGGACGTGCAGCGAGCGGATCGTGTCCCAGTCGGCGGCGTTGTCGGCGAAATAGCGCGACGCCTCGCTCTGGTGCTGCCGCTTGACGGCAGCCAGCCATTCACGGTCGCGCACGAGCTCCGGATCGGCAGGATCGGCGACGCCGACAAGGCTCTGGGCGATGCGGCGTCCGGGATCGCTCTCGGCGAGGCGGTAATAGACCCAGGCGCCTTCTGGATAGCGGGCGATCAGCCCGCAATCGGCGAGGAGCTTCAGATGGCGCGAGATGCGCGGCTGCGACTGGCCGAGGATCGCCGTCAGGTCCTTGACCGTCAGTTCGCTGCGGCAGAGCAGCGCCAGAATGCGCAGCCGCGTCGGCTCGCCCGCCGCCTTCAGCGTCGCGACCAACGTCTCCACATCGAGCTTCTCGGCACTGCCGTCCACGAACCATCCTCCGGAGGCCGCAACCGCGGCGTCCGCAAGATATAAAGATATCTTTATATGAGTAAAGGCCTCTGGTGACGGGCGACGCGATTTCCGCGTGTCGTTGCCGCTGCGCCCGTCCCAAACGAAAACGGCCCCGCGCGAGGCGGGGCCGTTCAGGATCGCGTTGACCAGGATCACTCCGCGGCGGCGGCGAGACCGTCGGTCGGAAGGCCGAGAGCGGCGGCGACGCCGATGCCGTAATCGGGGTCGGCGCGGTAGAAATGCACGAGCTGCCGGTTGATGATCTCGACCGGAACGCCCTGCATCGCCGCGGCGATATTGCCGTAGAGCTGCTGCTTCTGCTCGGGCGACATCAGGCGGAAGAGATTGCCGGCCTGGGTGTAGTCGTCATTGCCGCTGCGATGGTCGTAGCGGTCGGCATCGCCCGAGATCTTCAGCGGCGGCTCGCGGAAGCGCTCGTCCTGCTTCGGGCCAGAGAAGGAATTCGGCTCGTAATAGGCGTCGGGCGGGGTGGTCGGCGGGAAGAAGCGCATCTGCCCGTCCTTGTGATAGTTGTGCACCGGCACCTTCGGATGGTTCACCGGCAGCGCCTCGTAATGCGTGCCGAGCCGGTAGCGATGCGCGTCGGCATAGGAGAAGATGCGCGCCTGCAGCATCTTGTCCGGCGAGAAGCCGATGCCCGAGACGATGTTGGACGGCGAGAACGCCGCCTGCTCGATCTCGGCGAAGTAATTGTCCGCATTGCGGTTCAATTCCATGATGCCGACATCGATGAGCGGGTAATCGCCATGCGGCCACACCTTGGTGAGGTCGAAGGGATTGTAGGGCGTCCTGTCCGCATCCGCCTCGGGCATGATCTGCACCGCGAAGCGCCAGCGCGGGAAATCGCCGCGCTCGATCGCGCCGAAGAGATCCTCCTGCGTCGATTCGCGAGTCTGGCCGACGACGCCCGCCGCCTCGCTGTTGGTCCAGTTCTTGATGCCCTGCAGCGACTTGAAGTGGAACTTGACCCAGAAGCGCTCGTTGGCGGCGTTGATGAACGAGAAGGTGTGCGAGCCGAAGCCGTGCATGTGCCGGACATTCTGCGGCAGGCCGCGATCCGAGAACAGGATCGTCACCTGATGCAGGCTTTCGGGCGACAGCGACCAGAAGTCCCACATCGCCGTCGGCGAGCGGAGATTGGTCTTCGGATGGCGCTTCTGCGTGTGGATGAAGTCGGGGAACTTCAGCGGGTCGCGGACGAAGAAGACCGGCGTGTTGTTGCCGACGAGGTCCCAGTTGCCCTCTTCGGTGTAGAACTTCACCGCGAAGCCGCGGACGTCGCGCTCGGCATCGGCGGCGCCGAGTTCGCCCGCCACCGTCGAGAAGCGCGCGATCAGGTCAGTCTTCTTGCCGACCTCGGAGAAGAGCTTCGCCTTGGTGTATTTCGTGATGTCATGCGTGACCGTCAGCGTGCCATGCGCGCCCCAGCCCTTGGCGTGGACGACGCGCTCGGGAATACGCTCGCGGTTCTGATGCGCCAGCTTCTCGATGAGCTGCCAGTCCTGCATCAGCAGCGGGCCACGCTGGCCGGCCGAAAGCGAGTTCTGGTTGTCGGCGACCGGCGCACCCGCCGTCGTGGTCAGCGTGCTCGGCGTGGCCGTCGGTTTGTCCGTCATGGCGCCCTCCATTGATGGCCGCGGGTCATCTTGCTGTGTCCCGCTCGAATGACGCCACCATGCCACGCAGTCTGGATCGGTTCCAATCACATTGAATGGGGACTGCGATAAGTTTATCTGATCGCACGACGCCAGACCCGAAGGAGGGCGGATTGATCACGCTTCGCCAGCTCCGCTATTTCGACGCCGTGGCCCGAAGGCTGCATTTCGGCCGCGCGGCGGACGAATGCGGCGTCTCGCAGCCGGCGCTCTCGCAGCAGATCCAGGACCTGGAGGCGGCGCTCGGCCTGCCGCTGGTCGAGCGCGGCGCGCGGCGCGTCGCCCTGACGCCGAAGGGCCGGGAGATCGCCGACCGGGCGGCGCGCATTCTGGGCGATGTGCGCGACCTCACCGATTTCGCGCGCCATGGCGGCGCCGTCCTCTCCGGAACGCTGAAGCTCGGCGTCATTCCCTCGGTGGCGCCCTATCTGCTGCCGCGCGTGCTGCCACGGGTGAACGCCGCCTATCCGGCGCTCGAATTGCAGCTGCGCGAGACGCGCACCGACCAGCTGACGCAGGAACTGGCGCAGGGGAAGCTCGACCTCCTGCTCATGGCGCTGCCGCCCGGCGATCCGGCGCTCGGGAGCCGCGCGCTCTTCACCGACCGCTTCCTGCTCGCGCGGCAGGCGACGCCCGATTCGCCGCAGCCGCGCCTTGCCGGCCCCGATGCCATTCCGGCCGACCGGCTGCTGCTGCTCGAGGAGGGGCACTGCCTGCGCGACCAGGCGCTGACTTATTGCCGGATCCAGAAATCGGAGCTGCAGAGCGGCTTCGGCTCGGCCAGTCTCGCGACGATCATGCAGATGGTCGCCAACGGCTATGGCGTAACGCTGCTCCCCGAGATCTGCGTCGAGATCGAGGCGCGCGATCCGCGCATCGCGCTGTCGCGGTTCGCCGAACCGGAGCCGAAACGCGAGATCGGCCTCGTCTGGCGCCGCTCCTCGCCCCGCAGCGCCGATTTCGCAGCCTTCGGCGACCTCGTCATCGAGGCGATGCGCGAGAAGAACTAGCCGTCGCCGTCCACCCCACCATCCCGGCGCGCGATCATCGCGAGAAGGGCGTCGATGGCGGCCTCGTAGGGCGCGCGATCGGCGCCGCAGGCACCGGCGAGCACGGCGCGATCGAACATGGCCGAGACGAGATCGGACAGGGCGTCGACCTGTTCATCGGCGACATCGGTCCCGACAACGGCCCGCACACCTTCGCGGAGTGCCCGGCCGCCGGTTTCGCGATCGATCGCGCGCATGCGCTCCGGCCCCAACACCGCCGGTCCCTCGACGAGGAGCAGCCGCGTCCGCCCTTCCCTCTCCATTGCGCGGAAATAGGCGCGCGATCCCGCCTCGAGCGCGGCGAGCGGCGTCGCGGCACCAGCCGAGCCGCCGCCGATCTCGGCCGCCACCTGCTCCGCCTCGTCGCGCACCACCGCGTCGAACAGCGCCTGCTTGTCGGCGAAATGGTGGTAGAGCGCGCCGCGGGTCAGCCCAGCCCTTTCGACTACCTCCGGCGTGCCGGCCGCCGCATAGCCGCGCTCGACGAACACCGCCCGCGCCGCCGCGATCAAGGCCGCGCGG
>CAWZZK010000077.1:0-5504 GCA_963966455.1 Kaistia sp.
CACCGAATTCATCAGGAAGCGCAGCAGGTCTGGGATCTCGCCAGCCGCCCGCTCCGCCTCGCCGCCGAACAGCACCTCGACATAGTTTTCCAGCGTCGGCGTGAAGAGGAAGCGCGGCGGATAGGCGATGATGTCGCCGAAGCTCTTCAGCGACATCAGGAAGATCCAGACGATCGGGAAGAGCACGAAGAAGGCGAAGGCGAGGTAGCCGAGCGCCAGGAGTGCATGGCCGCGAAGCGCGCGGAAGCTCCAATCAGCGGGCATAGCGGCGCGCCTCCTGCTTCTGCCAGAGCGCGAGCAGCGTGCCCGAGATCGCGTAGCAGAGTGCCCAGAGCACGAAGACGATCGCCATGGCCCGGCCGAGATTCGACCAGCGATAGGCTTCCTCATAGGCCATGACATGCAGCGTGCGGGTCGCGTTGAGCGGGCCGCCACGCGTCGTGGCATAGATGATCTCGAGCGATTTCAACGCGTCGGAGACACGGAAGAGCGCGACGAGCAGCACATAGGGGCCGAGCAGCGGCAGCTTGATGCGTCGCACGATCTGCCAGGGCGAGGCGCCGTCGACACGCGCGGCCTCGGTGAGTTCGACCGAGATCGACTGCAGGCCGGCGAGCAGGATGATGGCGGCGAGCGGGGTGAAGAGCCAGGTATCGATCAGCACCACGGAGATCATCGCCGTCGCGGGATTGGCGAGCCAGGGCTGCGGATCGATTCCGACAAACAAGAGAAGGTAGTTCAGCACGCCCTGCTGCGGCTGCATCATCGTCTTCCACATCAGGCCGGCGACGACCGGCGGGATCAGCAGCGGCAGCACCAGCACCGAGCGGAAGAAGGACTGTAAGCGGCCCGGAATATCGAGGAGCAGCGCGAAGGCGAGGCCGAGCGGGAGCTGGATGGCGACGACGAGGGCCGTATAGGTCAGCGTGTTGCCGAGCGCGGTCCAGAACAGTGGCGTCCCGGCGAGGCGGACGAAATTGCCGAAACCGACGAAGCGCGTGCCGCCTGCGGCATAGAGCTTCTGATCCGTGAGGCTCGTATAGAGCCCGGACAGGAACGGATAGAGCGACAGGAACAGGAGGATCAGGGCCGGCGCCAGCAGGAGAAGGAAGGTGCCTCGGGCGAGGCCGTTCTCCGAGGCGTCTTGGCGGCGCGGGGGCATGGGGAGGCTCATCTGCGTCAGCGGCGAGTGGACGGCGGCGTGGGCACCGCCGTCCCTCTTCTCGTCGTCAGGGTGCGATCATCGCCTGGATGTCGTCCTGAGCGGCGCAAAGATTGGTCTTCACGTCACCCTGGCCGAAATAGGACTGCTGGATGGCTTCGGCCCAGCGGTCGAGCATGCGGGTGAGTTCGGGATGCGGCGGGAAGCGGAGGGCGGCGACCTCGGCTTCGGTCTTCGCGGCGGCGACATACTGGCCGGGGGTCTCGCCCCAGCTTTCCATCAGCGCCGTGACCTTCGGATCGTCCCAGACGGAGGTGCGCACCGGGTTCATGTTGCCGGCGAGCGCGGTCTTGACCGAGATGTCCTTCGACGTGACCCATTCGAGGAACAGCCAGGCGGCGGTCTTGTTCTTGGCCGCGGAGTTCATCGACAGCGACCAGATCCACGCCGCGGCGGCGCGCTTGCCGTCGGGGCCGAGCGGCGTCGGGGCATAGCCGACATCGTCGGAGATGCTCGACTGCTTGGGGTCCTCATAGACCGGCGCAAAGAGATTGGCCTCGTTGAACGACATCACATACTGGCCCGAGGCGAAGCCCTGCATCGCCTGGTCCCAGGTGAAGGCGCCGGCGTCCGGCGGCGAGGCCTTCTTGATCAGCGTGATGAAGTCCTCGGTCGCCTGGATGCTCGCCGGCGAGCAGACCTGCAGCTTGCCGTCGGCGTCGAGCATCTCGACGCCATAGGACTGCAGCATGGTGCCGAAGGTGAGGTAGGGCAGGTCCCAATAGTGGTCGAAGCGGGTGATGATGCCGTTGACCGGGCCGTTGGGGCCATCGGTCTTCAGCTTGTCGGCCATCGCCAGCAGTTCGGTATAGGTCTTCGGGACTTCGAGGCCGAGCTTCTTCATGAGGCTCGGGCGATAGGCGAGCTGGTAGCTCTCGAAATTGATCGGCAGCGCCCAGAGCTTGCCCTCCCCGACGCCCTTCAGCGGCTCCAGCGTCCAGCGGCCGGAGGCGAGCACGCCGGGAATGAAGTCCGCGAGGTCGTAGTCGGCGGCGGTCAGCTTGGCATCGGCGATGTAGTCGTCCAGCGGCTCCAGCCAGCCGCCGGTGGCATACTGCCAGTTGTTGAGCGGTGAGGTCATGAAGACGTCGTAGCTGCCGGTCTTCGACGACAGATCGGCTAGCAGCTTCTCGAAGCCCGGCTGCTCGGCGAGCTCCTCGAAGGTGACCTTGATGCCGGTCTTCTCGGTGAATTCGGGGAGGAGCGGCTTCAGGCTGTCGACGAAGGGATGCGAGATCAGCAGCAGATTGATGGTGCTGCCCTCGGCGGCGCGCCAGTTGGCCTCGGCGGCGGCGGGGAGGGGCGCGAGCGCGGTGGAGGCCGCGAGCGTCGCGGCGAACAGCCCGGCCGCGAAGAGGTTGGGGCGGGGCGCCCCGGCGTTCAGTGGCATGGAAGGACCCTTCTGGAACGAGGTTCTCATGCGGCGCACCGCCGGGCTTCACGCCTCATGTCGGCAGCCGGTGTTGTCCGGTGATCAACGCACCCGACCATGGGCTTGCACTTTCGTGCGACGTTGGCACAAATGAGTGCAACACGCTGTCGCCGACCCGTCAACACCTTTGTGCGGCGACTGCACGAAAGTTCGTTCGCAGCGAGTTCACATCTGATGGCGCAGTCCGAAGAAGACCTCCTGGTGCAGCTGGCCTGGCTCTATTACGTCGCCAATCTCAACCAGGAAGAGATCGCAGCGCGGCTCGGTGTCTCGCGCTTCAAGATCAATCGCCTGCTGGCGCGGGCGCGCGAGACCGGCATCGTGCGCATCTCGATCGACCATGCGACGGTGGCGACGCTCGAGCTCGGCGAGGCGATCGCGCGGCGTTTCGGGCTCATAGAATGCATCGTGACTCCGGCGACCGGGCCGCTCGGCGATCCGGCGAGCGAAGAGGCGGCCGCGCGCCGGGCCGTCGGCATCGCCGCCGCCGCCTTCCTCACCCGCCGACTCGAGGAAGCGGACCGGCTGGTCGTCGGTCTCGCCTGGGGCCGGACGATCGCGGCCTTGGTCGAAGCGATGCCGAGCCTCAAGAAGGCGGAGGCGCGCTTCGTCTCGCTGATGGGATCGCTGTCGCGGACGGCGCGCACCAACCCGTTCGACTGCGTGCAGGCGCTGGCGCAGCGCTGCGGCGGCGAAGCCTATCTGCTGCCGGCGCCGTTCATTGCCGACAGCGAGGCGGATTACGACGTCATCATGAGCCAGAGGCTGGTGCAGGAAAGCCTGGCGCTGGCGCGCCAGTCAGACCTCATCGTGGCGAGCTTCGGCGATGCGTCCGAGAACTCGTTCATCTCGACCTATGACCTCGTCCACCGCGAGGAGATCGAGCAACTGACGCGCGACGGAGCGGTGGCCGACATGCTCGGCAAGTTCTTCGATCGCGACGGACGCATCGTCGACAGCCCGCTCAACCGCCGCACGCCCGGGATCGGCGCCGACGACATGCGGGCGCGCGAGATCGTGTTGCTCGGCGCCGGCCGCGGCAAGGGCGAGGCCCTCGCCGCGCTGCTGCGCTCGGGCCTCGTCACCCGCCTGATCGTCGATGGCGATCTCGCCGAAGCGGTTGCCGCGCTCGCGTGAACGCGGCGAACTCCGCTCAGATCACCTCGAGATAGTCGCGGTCCGGCAGCGCCGGGAAAGGCGCATGCGGCAGCGTCTGGTACCAGAAGGCGACCGAGGCGATGTCGTCCTGCAGCGGCAGATAGCGGCGGTCCTTCTTCTCGGTACGCCAGCCGAGCGCCTGGATGGTGACACGCAGGTCCTCGTTGAACCGGATCGGGTCCATGATATGCCAGCGATACATGCCGAAGCGCTGCTGCGAGCGATAGGTCCCGTCGGGGCGCAGCACCTGCGGCAGGCCGGCATAGGCCGTGGTGAACTCGCGATAGGCGCTGGTCATCGTCGGATCGATGACGCCGCCGTCGAAGTTATAGGCGCCGCAGAAATAGTCCTCGGTGCCGGTGCCGCAGATGGTCGGATAGTCGCGGTCGCCGTCCATGAAGAACTTGATCTCGCCCTCGCCCCACCAGCCGGCATTGTTGACGCCCCAGGCCATATAGGTGCCGACATACTGGCCGCGGCCCTTCACGCCTTCGAGGATGGTGTAGTCGGTGCCGAAAGGCAGCGGATTGGTGCGGCGGAACTGGGCGTGGAAATAGGCGACGTCGTCCGGCACCTCGGTCAGCGTGTAGTTGATCTGGTAGTAGACGATGGCGTGGTCGTCGGGATCGCGGTTCTCCAGCGTGATCCGGCAATGGCGGCGGAAGGGCATTTCCCAGTAGCAGTTGAAGGCGCGGCCGGGATTGACGCAGACGGCGAGCGAGGAGACCTGCGCATACTGGTTCCAGCCCGAGCAGAAGAAGTCGCCGAGCGGCGCCTCGACCGAGGGGTTCTCCTGGCCGTCCCAGTAGATGCGGAGGATCAGGTCGCGCCAGCGCACATTGGCCGGCGTCAGCCAGATCTGCTGGATCGCGCCCGATCCCTCGATCTCGGCGATGGTGCGAAGCTCGCCCGCTTCCATGCGGATCGAGGGCGAGACCTTCCAGCCGCGGCCCGAACCGTCGGCGCCGAGGCCGCGTGCGCAGGAGGCGCCGGTGCCTTCGGTCGCCATGCCGCCCTTGCCCTTGGCGCCGTCGAAATTCTCGGGGCTGATGGAGCGGGTGACGGCACGCGACAGCCGCGCCAGATTGCCCATATGCATGCCGAGGCCGGAGAATTCAGCCATGAAGATACCTCCCGGGGTGACGTGACGAAGCGCGGGCGGCCGCTATTTGAGGCCGCTCGTCTTGATGGATTCCATGATCTGGCGCTGGAAGATGATGAAGACGATCACGGTGGGCAGCGCCACGACCGTCGAGGCGGCCATGATGTAGTTCCAGGACGCGGTGTACTGACCCTGGAAGCTCGCCACCGCCACCTGCACGACGCGCAGGTTCTCGTCGCTGGTGATGGTCAGCGGCCAGAGAAAGGCGTTCCAGTTGGCGAGGAAGAACAGGATCGCCAGCGCCGCCAGCATCGGGCGCGACAAGGGCAGGATGATCGACCAGTAGATGCGCCAGTAGCCGGCGCCGTCGATGACCGCCGCCTCCTCGATCTCGCGCGGCACGTTCAGATAGAACTGGCGCAGGAGGAAAATGCCAAAGGCGTTGAAGATCGAGGGGATGATCAAGCCGGCATAGGAGTTGAGCAGCCCGAGCGCCTTCACCAGGATGAAGAGGGGCACGATGATGACCGGCAGCGAGACCAGGAAGGTCGAGAACATCGCGAGGAAGATCGCGTCGCGGCCGGGAAAGC
>CAWZZK010000078.1:0-5877 GCA_963966455.1 Kaistia sp.
ATATCGCCGATCTCGTCGGCGGGCTCGATCTCGTGGAACGCGAGGCCCGGCCCGCCTCGCTCGCCGATCTCCTCGGCGGCTGAGAGGGGCTTGCGCAAAACCCGGCCGTCATGCGAAGGACATCGCGTCCTGCCGAGGCAGGACCGTAAGCGTTTCCGTCAGTCAACGCGCCTTTGACCCGCCGTGCCGCGGGTCGTGCTGGTCAGCCAGCAGGCGCGCGGCCGCAACTGATGGACCTTTCCATGACATCCTTTTCGTCCAGCCGTCGCTCCGCCAGGCTTCCGGCGCGCTTTCACGGCATCGTCTTCCCGCTCATTCTCTCCATCCTGATGTGCGCGACGGTCTCCGCCGTCTCGACCGTCAAGGCGGTCGGCCTCGCGCCCGATCTCGCCTCGAGGTGGCTGGGGGCATGGCTCGTCTCCTGGATGGTCGCCTTCCCGGTGCTGCTCCTGATCCTGCCGCTCGTCCGCCGCCTCGTCGGCCTCGTCGTGGCCCCGCCGCAGCGCTGAAGATCGCGCCCGGACGGCACGTGCCCAGCCGGTTGCGGCGCCATGATGCAATCTTGTGCGCCGCAGACTGGAATTGCTCGAAAGCACGCCTTGACGCCCGATCTGGAATTTGTCCAAATGATCAAGACTTTTCCGGGCCGCGGCGACGACAACAACAAGAGGGCGCGCGGTGGCCAGGCATGGCTCCGCGGGCCTTCCCGCGCTTCGCAGAACCGGCCCCGCTCGGGCCGCGAGGGAGAAGCATATGGCGACGACTTCGCCGGACATCGCGACGGGCCGTCTCGCGCCCGATCAGTATGCGGCCAATTTCAGCGACATCCACCCCCCGCTCGGCGATCACGAGGCGCTGGTCGAGGCCGATCGTTGCTATTTCTGCTATGACGCGCCCTGCGTCAAAGCCTGCCCGACCTCGATCGACATTCCGCTCTTCATCCGCCAGATCCTGACCGGCAATCCGATCGGCTCGGCGGAGACGATCCTGTCGCAGAACATCCTCGGCGGCATGTGCGCCCGCGTCTGCCCGACCGAGACGCTGTGCGAGGAAGCCTGCGTCCGCGAGGAGGCGGAGGGCAAGCCGGTCAAGATCGGCCTGCTGCAGCGCTACGCCACCGATGTGTTGATGGACGAGACCGGCGAGCAGCCCTTCCCGCGCGCCGCCTCGACCGGCAAGCGCGTCGCCGTCGTCGGCGGCGGGCCGGCCGGCCTCTCCGCCGCGCACCGCCTCGCCATGCATGGCCATGACGTCGTCATCTATGACGCCCGCGAGAAGGCCGGCGGCCTCAATGAATATGGCATCGCCGCCTACAAGGCGCCGGACGGCTTCGCACAGGCGGAGGTCGAGTTCGTGCTGTCGATTGGCGGCATCACCGTCGAGCATGGCAAGGCGCTCGGCCGCGACATCGCGCTGTCCGAGTTGAGTGAGGCCTATGACGCCGTCTTCCTCGGCATGGGGCTCGCCGGCGTCAATGCGCTGGCGCTCGACGGCGAGGACCTGCCCGGAGCCATGGATGCCGTCGGCTATATCGCCGATCTCCGCCAGGCGACGGATCTTTCCTCGCTGCCCGTCGGCGGCCGCGTCGTCGTCATCGGCGGCGGCATGACCGCGGTCGACGTCGCCGTGCAGTCGAAGCGGCTGGGCGCCAAGGAGGTGACCATGGTCTACCGGCGCGGGCCGGAGAAGATGGGCGCTTCGCGCTATGAGCAGGAACTCGCCGCGACCAACGGCGTCGTCATCCGTCACTATGCGAAGCCCGCGCGTCTCCTCGTCGAGAACGGCCATGTCGCCGGCGTCGAGTTCGAGGAGACGGCAGAGCGCGAGGGCCGGTTGATCGGCACCGGCGCCACCTTCACCCTTCCGGCCGACATGGTGTTCAAGGCGATCGGCCAGACGCTGGTGCCGGCGGCGCTCAACGGCTCGGCCGCGGCGATCGCGCTCGAAGGCGGCAAGATCCGCGTCGACGACGAGCGGCGCACCTCGCTTCCGGGCGTCTGGGCCGGCGGCGACTGCGCGGCGACCGGCGAGGATCTCACCGTCGCCGCCGTCGCCGACGGACGCATCGCCGCCGAATCCATCCACCGCGCGCTTTCCGCCTGAGGGGGGACGTCAGCATGGCCAATCTCGCGAGTAACTTCGTCGGCATCAAATCGCCGAACCCGTTCTGGCTCGCTTCGGCGCCGCCGACCGACAAGGCCTACAATGTCGTCCGCGCCTTCAGGGAAGGCTGGGGCGGCGTCGTCTGGAAGACGCTCGGCACCGATCCGCCGGTGGTCAACGTCTCCGGCCCGCGCTACGGCGCCATCCATGCCGGCGACCGCCGCCTGATCGGCCTCAACAATATCGAGCTCATCACCGACCGGCCGCTCGAGATCAATCTGCGCGAGATCAAGGAAGTGAAGCGCGACTGGCCCGACCGCGCGCTGGTCGTCTCGCTGATGGTCCCCTGCGAGGAGCATTACTGGAAGGACATCCTCGCCAAGGTCGAGGAGACGGGCTGCGACGGCGTCGAACTCAATTTCGGCTGCCCGCACGGCATGTCCGAACGCGGCATGGGCGCGGCGGTGGGGCAGGTTCCCGAATATGTCGAGATGGTCACGCGCTGGTGCAAGCAGCACACGCGCATGCCCGTCATCGTCAAGCTGACGCCCAACATCTCCGATGTCCGCCAGCCGGCGCGCGCGGCCCATCGCGGCGGTGCCGACGCGGTGTCGCTGATCAACACCGTCAATTCGATCATCGGCGTCGATATCGACACCTTCTCGCCGCTGCCCTCGATCGACGGCAAGGGCAGCCATGGCGGCTATTGCGGCCCGGCAGTGAAGCCTATCGCGCTCAACATGACGGCCGAGATCGCGCGCGACCGCGAGACGCGCGGGCTGCCGATCTCCGGCATCGGCGGCATCACCACCTGGCGCGACGCGGTCGAATTCATGGCGCTCGGCGCCGGCAATGTGCAGGTCTGCACGGCGGCGATGACCTATGGCTTCCGCATCGTGAAGGACATGATCACCGGGCTTTCCGAGTATATGGACGGCCACGGCTTCACGTCCGTCGACGAGATCACCGGCCGCGCCGTCGGCAATGTGACGGACTGGCAGTATCTCAACCTCAATTATGTCGCCAAGGCGAAGATCGACCAGGATCTTTGCATCAAGTGCGGCCGCTGCCACATCGCCTGCGAGGACACCTCGCACCAGGCGATCACATCGATGGTCGACGGCAAGCGCCATTTCGAGGTCATCGACGCCGAATGCGTCGGCTGCAATCTCTGCGTCAATGTCTGCCCGGTCGAGAACTGCATCACCATGGAAGAGATGGTGGGCGGCGTCGACCCGCGCACCGGCCGAGCGGTGACCGGCGACTACGCCAACTGGACGACGCATCCGAACAACCCGATGGCGAAGCCCGCCGTGGTGGTCGAGCCGGCGGAGTAGCGCCTCAGGCGGTCGGCTCCTCCAGCAGCCGGCCGCGCTGCCGCACGGCGCGGTCGAGCGAGACGACCAACGCCTCCGGAAAACCGGAAGGCAGCTCCGCGAACGTTTCCCGAAGCGCACCGTCGATACGAGTCGCGATGGCCTCGAACACCGATCGCACGACGCTGCCGCCGATCCCGGCCGCGGCGGCGGTCTGGATGAAGTGACGAGGCATGATGTCGCCGACGCGATAGTGCCGCGTCTTGCCGACCGACATCGCCATCCTGAACCTGTTCGCGGGGATCGCTCCTGCATCGACGTCCGGCTGCGTCGTCAGGACATCGTAGAGCGGCGCCAGCCCGAAGCCGCCGCCGGGCCGCAGGAAGATGCTGAAATTCTTGGCGTGACCATCCGTGGCGCCCATCAGCCAGAAGAGTACGGCCGCGGAGAGGACTTTCCCGACATCGCCGAAGGGATCGTCGCTGCCTTTGAGAAGATCGAGAATGTCCCGGATCCCTGGACCGCCTTCGGACTGGTACTTCAACGATGGCGGGACGGACAGCGCCTGGCAGAAGTCCTCCTGAGGAAGGCGGACAAGACGTCCGTCCCGTGCCCAAGCCCGATCGAAACGCTCGACGACGAGGACGGGCAGGCCGAAGTCCATCATTTCCGCCTGTGCGACGGGAAGCCCGAACGAGGCCAGCAGCCGCAGACAGAGATATTCGTTGGCGACGCTGTCCGAGAGATCCATGCCGTTCGGGAGGCGGCCGATGCGTGGTTTCAGGATATGGGTCGTCGCGGTTGTCCCATGCGGCCGGTACCAGCGTCCGTCGCGCCGCAGAAGCGCGGTCTTCTCCTGCGCACCGGCCAGCGAGATGCGGAAATCGTTCTCGCGGCCCAGGCCAAGCGGGAAGCTGGCGAGGGTCGAGAGGATTTCGGCGATCTGGTCGTCGGAGATCTCGGTGGCGTCGATACCGCCTGCCGGTCCCGGCTCTTGGCCATCGGGGAGGAACTGCAGGGCGCCCACGCAGTCGCCGCCGATCGCCGCGAGCAGGCTATAGGCATCTGCCCCGGCGGCGCCGACCCGGCCGGCGATCCGCTGGCGGATCGCGCGATCGTCGGGGAGAAGGTTCTCGAAGACACTGATGACCGCCACGCCCGAATAGGGCTCCTGGCGAAGCGGCAGCGAAAGCGAGGCCGGGAAAGCCGCTGGACTGTCCAGCCAGGTCCCGTCGTAGCGAAAGCCAATCGCCCCCGAAGCGGCCCGATCGAGCCGGCCGACGAGTCGGCTGTTCTGAAAGACGGAGAGGGCGCTGTGGCGAGGCGCGCGGGCCATCAGATCAGCTTTTCGAGATCGTCGAGGTCCTTGGAGCGTGGGCGCAGCACCAGCTCAAGGTCGAGTGCCGCGAGCAGCGCCATCACGGTGCTCAGTTGTACCGCCGGTTCGCCCGCCTCGACGCGCGATACCGTCGCTTGCCGGAGATGGACGCGCTCGCCCAGCGTCGACTGCGACAGTCCGGCGCGTCGGCGCGCCCGCCGCAACTCGGCGCCCATTTGTTTCTCGTTGCGAATGATCTGGCTAGCCATCGCATGATCATACGCGAATGCGGATAAATCGGCAATATACGCGACAGCGTATCAATTGAGGGCATACGCAATCGCGCATAAAATGCCAAAATACGCATTCGCGTATGCGATGCTACCGCCCGAACACTCCGTTGAGGATCACGTCCTCCAGCGCGCGGGTGGCCGTTTCGAAATGGCGGTCGTCTTCGGCGCGGTCGCCGAGGACGGCGCGGACCTGGATCTCGAAATCGGCGTAGTGCTGCGTCGTCGCCCAGACCATGAAGATGAGATGGTGGGGATCGACCGGCGCCATGCGGCCTTCCGCGATCCAGCGGCGCATCAGCGCGGCCTTCTCGTCGACGAGGTCCTTCAGCCGTGTGCCGAGCACGCTGCGCAGCACCGGCGCGCCCTGCAGGATTTCCATCGCATAAAGCCGCGAGGCCTTGGGATTGTCGCGCGACATTTCGAGCTTGCGGTCGAGATAGGCGCGCATCTCGGCGCGCGGGTCGTCGCCGCGGCCGAGTTCCTCGAGCGGCTGCAGCCAGTCCTCGAGGGTCCGGCGCAGGACGGAGAGATAGATGTCGTCCTTGCGGCGGAAATAATAGAGGAGGTTCGGCTTTGTCATGCCGGCGAGCGCGGCGATCTGGTCGATCGTCGCGCCGCGGAGGCCATAGCTGGAAAAGATCTCGAGCGCGGCGTCGAGAATCCGCTCTTCGTTCTCTTCCTGGATGCGCGTGCGCTTCTTGGTCTGCCGCGCGCGCGCCGTCTCGGCGATGGTCATCGGGGTGACGGCGCCGTGAAAGGTGGCCATGAGGCCGAGGGGCCGCCGGCTGCGCGCCGGCGGATGCGGGCCCCCAGGGACACCGAGCCGGCGGCGCGCTCATCCCTTGAC
>CAWZZK010000079.1:0-7474 GCA_963966455.1 Kaistia sp.
CGCGACAACGGTCCCGGCGTGCCGCCCGACATGCTGCCGCATCTCTTCGATCCCTTCGTCACGACCAAGACCAACGGCACCGGCCTCGGTCTTGCTCTCGTCGCCAAGATCATCGGCGACCATGGCGGCGTGATCGAATGCGAATCCCAGCAGAACCGGACGATCTTCCGCGTTCTGATGCCGGCTTTCCCCGGCGCCCTGCCTCCAGACAAGGATGAATGAGATGCCGATCGGCAACATTCTCGTCGCCGACGACGATGCGGCGATCCGCACGGTGCTCAACCAGGCACTGTCGCGCGCCGGCTACGAGGTCCGCCTGACCTCCAACGCCGCCACTTTGTGGCGCTGGGTCAGCCAGGGCGAGGGCGACCTCGTGATCACCGACGTGATCATGCCGGACGAGAACGCTTTCGACCTTCTGCCGCGCATCAAGCGGGCGCGGCCGGAATTGCCCGTCATCGTCATGAGCGCGCAGAACACCTTCATGACGGCGATCCGCGCCTCGGAGAAGGGCGCCTACGAATATCTGCCGAAGCCGTTCGACCTGAAGGAGCTGATCTCCATCGTCGGCCGCGCGCTGGCCGAGCCGAAGCAGCGTCGTCAGGACACCCGCGCCGACGAGGGTGGCGAGAACATCCCGCTGGTCGGGCGCTCCCCGGCAATGCAGGACATCTACCGCGTGCTGGCGCGGCTGATGCAGACCGATCTCACGGTGATGATCGCCGGCGAATCCGGGACCGGCAAGGAACTGGTCGCCCGCGCGCTGCATGACTATGGCAAGCGCCGCAGCGGCCCGTTCGTCGCGATCAACATGGCGGCAATCCCGCGCGATCTCATCGAGAGCGAACTGTTCGGCCATGAAAAGGGCGCCTTCACGGGTGCGCAGGCGCGCTCGGCCGGCCGCTTCGAGCAGGCCGAAGGCGGCACGCTCTTCCTCGACGAGATCGGCGACATGCCGATGGAGGCGCAGACGCGTCTTCTCCGCGTGCTGCAGCAGGGCGAATACACGACGGTCGGCGGGCGCACGCCGATCAAGACCGATGTCCGCATCATCGCGGCGACCAACAAGGACCTGCGCGTTCTCATCAACCAGGGCCTTTTCCGCGAGGACCTGTTCTTCCGTCTGAACGTGGTGCCGATCCGCCTGCCGCCGCTCCGCGAGCGTTCGGAGGACATCCCCGATCTGGTGCGCCACTTCTTCGCGCTGGTCGAGAAGGAGGGCCTGCCGCACAAGCAGATCGAGACGGCGGCGATCGAACGGCTGAAGCGCTATCGCTGGCCGGGCAATGTCCGCGAGCTGGAGAATCTCATCCGCCGCCTCGCCGCGCTTTATCCGCAGGATACGATCACCGAGAACATCATCGAGACCGAGCTCGACCAGCCGGCGATCAACCTGCAGCCGTCCGAAACGGCTACGGAAGATACGCTGTCGGGGTCGATGGAGCGCCACCTCGCCGCCTATTTCTCCGGCTTCGGCGACAATCTCCCCCCGCCCGGTCTCTATCACCGCATCCTGCGCGAGGTCGAGTATCCGCTGATCTCGACCGCTCTGGCGGCAACCCGTGGCAACCAGATCAAGGCGGCCGAACTCCTCGGCGTCAATCGCAACACGCTGAGGAAGAAGATCCGCGACCTCGACGTCCAGGTGATCCGCTCTTCGCGCTGAGGCGAGGCCCGGCTGGGTCCGGGCCTTCTTGCCGACCAGCGTCAGGCAGCGGCCATGCTGCCATCGAGCACGAGGTCGATCGTTTCCATCCGTCCGGTCGTATAGGGCTGGCTGCGGATGACGCGCGGAACCTTCACGCGCTCGTCGCGCTCATGGATCGCCCGCAGCGTGGCAAAAGTGTTGCCCTCGTCGCGGAGGAGCGCGGCGATCTCGTCGAGGAGCGACGCATCGCCGGGCTCGAGGGGCGCGTCGTAGGGGTAGGTGGCGTTCAGGCCCCAGATGTCGAAGGTCAGCATTTCCAGTTTGTTCAAGGCCGCGAAGTCGCGCACGAACTCCCATCGAACGCACCAGCCGCCCCTGAGATCGGGCGCGTAGCCGAACATCGCCGGATCGAGAACGCCCGCGCGAATCCCGCGCCAGGCAGCGTCGGCGCTGATGAACCGGGTCTCGTCGTCGCAGGGCTGGAGCGTGTCCGGATCGAAGCGCGCCCACCGGCCTCCGCCCTCGTCCCAGTACTCGCAGATCACATGCGATTGGCTGTGGCTGGCCTGCAGGTACGACGCAAAACCGTGCCGCGTTCGGGCGGGCACGGACCGGTGCCGAAGGATGGAGCAGAGCAGCGTGGCGAAGTGGCGGCAATCGACGACGAGCCGCTGCCCGATATCGCGCTCGACGTCCCAGCCGAGCGCGCCCGCCTCGTCGATCCTCTGCAGCAGCCGCGCAACGGGCCGTGTCTCGATGTCGGCGCGCCGCTGCTCGTCGAGCGCCAATCCGGCCGCCGCGATCTTCCAGTTATGGATGAGCACATTGTGCAGCAGCGGGCCGATCTCTGCGGGCGCGGCAGGAAGGCCGTCGAATACCGCCGCATGCTCACCCGGATCGGTGATGGCGCTCTGCTTTTGATAGAAGTCCAGCAAGCTGAGGTCCTCCGTCATATGCGTTGCTCTTCCAGGATATCGGCGCGTTACGCCGGTGTTGCCGTCAATGTGGTCCGAGCAGGAACACGGTGCACCAGATATCCGTACCGATCGACGTTGTCGGGGCCATCGGACGCTTCGCTCGCCCCGAGGCCCCGGCCGCGCCGCCGAGATGCACGGATCGGCAATGGGCAATGATCTCGTGACGCCTGAGACCGACATCGGCCAGCAGCGCGTCGCTCAGTCCTGACAGGTCCTTGATCGCACAATGACACCGCCAGTGTGCCTTGGTGACGGCGACGGCAGCGTCAATCTGGCGCCACAGCCACTTGGTGCAATTTTCGAACGCCATCCCGTCGTCCTTGACCCGCTCGGTGCCGCGCCTTTCCTTTGAGTAACGAGTGGCGGTGGTGGATGCGACGCTCGGGCAAGCTACAGGTGTTGTGAAATGGAAACGCGAGAGCTGGGCTGGGATGATCTGCGGCTGTTCCTGGCGGTCGCACGGTCGGGTGGGTTGCGGGCCGCAGCGAGCGCCGCGCAGCTGAGCCCGGCCGCCTTGGGCCGGCGGATGACGGTGCTCGAACGAGATTTCGGGCGCCCATTGTTCGATCGCTCTGCCACCGGCTACGAGCTCACGGCAGCCGGTCGCGACTTGCTGGAGCGGGCGCGCGAGATCGAAGGCTCCGTCCGCGCGCTGGAGCGGTGGCGGGAAGGGGTAAGCGGCGAGCGCATCGTCCGTGTCTCGGCCGGCCCGCTCCTTTCGGAATTCCTCGCCTCTGTCATCGGCGACATCTGGTCAGCCGGTGAGAGCATGCGGATCGAGTTCGTCACGACCTCGGCCAATCTCGACATCGAACGCCGGGCCGCCGACATCGACTTTCGTCGCGAGCAACCGCTGGAGCCGGGCGTCGCCCGGCGCCGCGTCTGCACGATGGCCTATGCCCTCTATTCGGGTCGCCGCCGCGTCAACGGGATCGCGGCCGGGCTCTTCGTCGGCATCGGCGGCGACGCCGCCCATCTTCCCCATGCGCGCTGGCTTGAGGCCCATCACGGCGACCGGATCGGTGTCAGCGGCAACGATCTCATCGCCGTTCGCAGGCTCGTCGCTTCCGGTGCGGGCCTCGGCGTGCTGCCGTGCTTTGCCGGCGATCGCGATCCTGACCTGGTCAGGGTCGGACCTTTGATCGAGGAATTGGCGCATCCGCTCTGGATGGTGACGCATCAGGAGGAGCGCCATCAGCCGAGCGTGCGCGCCGTCATCGAGAGGGTGAGCAGCGTCATCACCCGTCACCGGCCCCTGTTCGCCGGCGGGCCGCAGACGCCCGATGCCGATGCCGAGCGGGACAGCTCGTGACCGGGCGGCGCTGTTGCCGCTCCGCCACAATGCTGTTGCAATTCGGTCTCAGTGTGCCGGCCATGTCACGAATCGGACACAGAGGCCGCAACTGCGGTCGTGAAAAACACGGGCGCCGGAACGGCGGGCTGCCATCGTGAGCGCAGCGGCCGACACCCCCATGCCTGGCGCCTCGCAGCGGCCGAGCCGACGCCGGCTGACCATTCGCGGCGCCGGTTATGTCACGGTGCTGTTCGCGCTGACCAGCGCCTGCGCCAGCTTCTTCGTCCTGATGGGCCTGACGCCGATCGAGCCGACGGATTCCGTCGTTTTCTGGGCGCTGGCGATCAACGGCTTCCTGACCTTCCTGCTCGTCGCCGAAACCGGCGTCGAGGTCTGGATGCTGATCCGCGCCCGGCGCCGCGGCCGTGCGGCGGCGCGGCTTCATATTCGCATCGTGCTCTTGTTCTCGATCGTCGCCGTCGTGCCGGCGGTGATCATGGCGATTGTCGCCAGCATCACGCTCAATCGCGGCCTCGATCACTGGTTCTCGGAACGCACGCGGGCCATCGTCGATACGTCGCTGTCGATCGCGCAGGCCTATGCCGAGGAACATGCGAAGACGCTTCGGGTCGACATCCTCGGTCTGAAAGCCGATTTCGAGCGCGCGCAGACGCTGCTCGCCCGCGATCCCGACCAGTTCCAGAGCTTCATGAACTCGATCGCCGCGCTGCGCGGCATTCCCGGCGTCTATCTGCTGAAGCCCGACGGCTCGCCGATCGCGCAGGCCGAGTTTCAGTTCTCCGGCAATTTCCCCGGTCCGCCGCTCGACGCCATGCGGCGCGCGCAGCAGAGCGCCAACGAGCCGGTGCTCATCTCGCCCGGCGCGACCAATGTCGTCGGCGCCGTGGTCAAGCTCGAGAATTACAAGGACGTCTATCTCTATATCGCCCGCGAGATCGACGCGAAGGTCATCCGCTACATCGCGCAAACGAGCGCCAGCGTCGACGAATACAAGAACCTCGCCGCGACCCGGCTCGGTGTACAGATCGCCTTCGCGGTGCTCTATCTCGGCTTGGCACTCGTGCTGCTGCTCTCCGCCATCTGGCTCGGCATCGGCTTCGCCAACCGGCTCGTGGCCCCGATCCGCGTGCTCATCGACGCTGCCGACGAGATCGGCCAGGGCAATCTCGACGTCACCGTGCCGTTCCGCTCCTCCGATGGCGATCTCGGCGCTCTCGGCGCGACCTTCAACACCATGACCGCGGAACTCCGCAGCCAGCGGGCGGAGCTCATGACCGCGAGCGAGCAGATCGACGCCCGCCGCCGCTTCTCCGAGGCCGTGCTGGCCGGCGTCTCGGCCGGCGTCATCGGCGCCGATGCGCGCGGTCTCATCACCATCGCCAATCGCGGTGCGCTGCGCATGCTGGGCGCTGCCAGCGGCGCGGTGGTCGGCCGGCCGGTGGTCGAAGTGGCGCCGGAACTTGCGGCGGTGATGGAGGCGGCGGTCGCCGATCCCGTCCGGCACGAGCACCGCGACCAGATCTCGCTGCTTCGCGAAGGGCGCGATCGCACAATCAATGTCCGCGTCACCACCGAGGATGCCGGGCGCGAGCAGCGCGGCTATGTCATCACGCTCGACGACATCACCGATCTCGTGACGGCGCAGCGCAGCTCCGCCTGGGCCGACATCGCCCGCCGCATCGCCCATGAGATCAAGAACCCGCTGACGCCGATCCAGCTCTCGGCCGAGCGGCTGAAGCGCCGCTTCGGCAAGAACATCACCGAAGGGCGCGACGTCTTCGATCAGTGCACCGATACGATCATCCGCCAGGTCGGCGATATCGGACGCATGGTCGACGAGTTCTCGTCCTTCGCCCGCATGCCGAAGCCGACCTTCGAGGAGCGCGACATCGGCGAGGCGGCGCGCGAGGCGGTGTTCCTGCAGGAGGTCGCCCATCCCGAGATCGCCTTCGTGGTCGACCTGCCGGAAGAGCCGCTCACCGGCCGCTTCGATCCGCGGCTGATGTCGCAGGCGCTCACCAATATCGTCAAGAACGCGACCGAGGCGATCGCCGCTGTTGCGGAAGAAGAGAAGGGCAGCCAGCAGATCATCGTGCGCGGCCGCATCGAGGGCGACAGCAACGTCGTCGAGGTGATCGATACCGGCATCGGCCTGCCGGCGGAAAATCGCCACCGCCTGCTCGAGCCCTATATGACGACGCGGGAGAAGGGCACCGGCCTCGGCCTCGCGATCGTCAGCAAGATCATCGAGGAACATCACGGCCGCCTCGAACTGCTCGATTCTCCCGCCGTCGCCGAGGGCGGGCGCGGCGCGATGATCCGCCTCACGCTGCCGCATGTCTCGCCCGCTCATCCATCGGCTCCGCCTTCGCCCACCGCTCCCGCCACGGTGGCGGCGCAGCCTGAACCCGCATCTCCCGAAGCCTGAAGAAGACGGAACCCCATGCCTTCCGACATTCTCATCATCGACGACGAAGCCGACATCCGCGGCCTCGTTTCGGGAATCCTCGAAGACGAGGGTCACGGCACCCGCACCGCCGGCGATACCGACAAGGCGCTCGCCGAGATCGCCATGCGCCGGCCCAACCTCGTCTTTCTCGACATCTGGCTGACCGGCAGCCGCATCGACGGGCTGACGCTGCTCGACATGATCAAGGCCCAGCATCCCGACCTGCCGGTCGTGATGATCTCCGGCCACGGCAATATCGAGACCGCTGTCTCGGCCATCAAGCGGGGCGCCTATGACTATATCGAGAAACCCTTCAAGGCCGACCGGCTGGTGCTGATCGCCGAGCGGGCGCTGGAAGCCTCCAAGCTCCGCCGCGAGGTCAAGGAACTGCGTGAGCGCGCCGGCTCCACGCATGCGCTGATCGGCGCCTCGGCGGCGATGAACCATCTGCGCCAGACGATCGAGCGGGTCGCGCCGACCAACAGCCGCATCATGATCTCGGGACCCTCGGGCTCCGGCAAGGAGACGGTGGCGCGCACCATCCACGAATTGTCGCATCGCTCCTCCGGCCCCTTCGTGGTGCTCAATGCCGCGACGATCACGCCCGATCGCATGGAGCACGAGCTCTTCGGCACCGAGAGCGGCAGCGGACCGCGCAAGATCGGCGCGCTCGAAGAGGCGCATGGCGGCACGCTCTATCTCGACGAGGTCGCCGACATGCCGCGCGAGACGCAGGGCAAGATCCTGCGCGTGCTCATCGACCAGAATTTCCTGCGCGTCGGCGGCACGACCCGCGTCAATGTCGATGTCCGGATCATCTCCTCGACGGCACGCGACCTCGAGCGCGAGATCGGCGAGGGCAGCTTCCGCGAGGATCTCTTCCACCGCCTCTCGGTGGTGCCGCTGCGCGTGCCCGCGCTCGCCGAGCGCCGCGACGACGTGCCCTCGCTCGTGCAGCACTTCATCGACCAGATCTCGCACACCACCGGCCTGCCGGTGCGTCAGGTCGGTGACGACGCGCTGGCCGTGTTGCAGGCCCATGACTGGCCGGGCAATATCCGCCAGCTGCGCAACAATATCGAGCG
>CAWZZK010000080.1:0-7372 GCA_963966455.1 Kaistia sp.
CTTCGACTACTATATCGAGAACCCCGATTTCCTCAGCCTGCTCGCGACGGAGAACCTCCATCGCGCCAAACATGTCGCAAGCTCGGAGCGGCTGAAGGCGATGCATGTCGCCTTCATCGGCGATCTCGACCGCGTGCTGGCGCGCGGCGCCGCGGCGGGCCTGTTCCGTCCCGGCCTCGACGCAGTCGACATCTACGTCACCATCGCCTCGCTCGGCGCCTTCTACCTCTCCAACCGCTGGACGCTCGGCGCGATCTTCGGACGCGACCTTGCCGAGCCGCAGCGGCTCGCCGCCTGGCGCGCGCATATCGCCGAGGTGGTGCTCGCCTTCGCCCGCGCATGACGCCTCCTTCTTGACAGCGGCGATGGCCACTTGTAACTGATTGGTTACAAGTGGCCGCGACCGCAGTCGCGTGCCGGGAGGAGCGCGCGATGACCACCATCCTTTTGCCGGCCGCGTCCGGTGCGATCGAGCCCTATACGCTTTCGGGCATCCCGTTGCCGACGCCGGTCAAGGGGACGACGCCGCGTTTCCCGCGCGTCGCCTATGCCGCGGCGCATGTCGTCGTCGATCCGCTTGCCGACAACGACCCGTTCCTCGACACCGCCTTCGACTGGGAGCGCACCCTCGCCTTCCGCCATCATCTCTGGGATCTCGGCTTCGGGGTTGCCGAAGCCATGGACACGGCGCAGCGCGGCATGGGGCTCTCCTGGCCGGATGCGCTGGAGCTGTCGAAGCGCGCCATCGCCGAGGCGAAGAGCCGGCCCGGCGCCGTCATCGCCTGCGGCGTCGGCACAGACCAGCTGGACCCCGGCCCCGATGTCACGATCGACGACGTCATCGCCGCCTATGAGGCGCAGGTCGAGGCGATCGAAGCGGCGGGCGGAAGGATCATCCTGATGGCGAGCCGCGCGCTCGCCCGTGCCGCCAAGGACCCCGACGACTATGCCCGCGTCTATGGCCGCATCCTCTCCGGCGTCCGCCAGCCGGTGGTGCTGCACTGGCTCGGCGAGATGTTCGATCCCGCGCTCGCCGGCTATTGGGGCAGCATGGATCATATGGCCGCGATGGACACCGCCCTCGCCATCATCGAAGCGCATGCCGATAAGGTGGACGGCATCAAGATCTCGCTGCTGTCGGCCGAGAAGGAGATCGCCATGCGCCGGCGCCTTCCCGCCGGCGTGAAGATGTATACGGGCGACGACTTCAACTATGCCGAACTCATCGCCGGCGATAGCGAAGGCCATTCGCACGCGCTGCTCGGCATCTTCGACGCCATCGCGCCTGTCGCCTCGGCCGCGCTGGAGCGACTCGGCGCCGGCGACGAGGAGGCCTTCCACGCCCTGCTCGGCCCGACCGTGCCCCTGTCGCGGCACATCTTCAAGGCGCCGACCCGCTTCTACAAGACCGGCGTCGTCTTCCTCGCCTATCTGAACGGCCACCAGGATCATTTCCTGATGGCGGCCGGGCAGCAAGGCGCCCGCTCGCTGGTCCATTTCGCCGAGCTGTTCCGCCTCGCCGACGCCGCCCGCTGTCTCGCCGATCCGGACCGCGCCGCGGCCCGGATGACGTCGCTGCTGAAGCTCGGCGGGATCGATCAGTAAGTCGCCCGTCCGCCGGAGAGGTCGAACACCGAGGCGGTGGTGAAGGAGTTCTCGCGGCTCACCAGCCAGGCGACCATGTTGGCGGCCTCGTTGACCTCGAGGAAGCGGCCGCGCGGGATGCGCGAGAGCATGTAGTCGATGAATTCCGGCTTCAGCTCGTCGAGGATGCGCGTCTTGGCGGTCGCCGGCGTGATGCAGTTGATGGCGATGTCGAATTTCGCCACCTCCTTGCCGACCGCCTTGGTCATGCCGATGACGCCCGCCTTGGCTGCGGCATAGGCGGAGGCGTTGGGATTGCCTTCCTTGCCGGCGATCGAGGCGATGTTGACGATGCGGCCGTAATTGCGGGCCTTCATGCCCGGCAGGATGGCGCGGTTGACATTGAAGGCGCCGTTGAGATTGACGTCGATGACGCGCTTCCATTCGCCGAGATCATATTCGTCGAGCGGCGCGTTCTTGCCCGCGATGCCGGCCGAATGCACGAGGATCTCGATCGGCCCGACCTTCTGCTCGGTCTCGGCGACGGCGGCGACCACGGCGTCATAGTCGGTGATGTTCACCTCGACGGCGGCGGTGGGCTGGCCGAGCCGCGCGACCGCTTCAGCCAGGAGGTCGGCCCGCATGTCCCAGAGCGCGACTTTCGCACCCGAGGCGACGAGCCGCTCGGCGATGGCGAAGCCGATGCCCTGCGCGCCGCCGGTGACGACCGCGGTCTGGCCGACGAGATCGATCTGGTTCATGGCTGAAGAAGCCTCCCTTTCAAACGATTTATTGTGAGGGCGGACGACGGTCTTGGCGCACCGTCCGCGAAGCGGGAGCGGCATTCTGGTGCAGATCGCCGCCGCCGAACAGCCTTTGCGCGCTCAATCCAGTTGGAAAACGCGGTCGAGCGCGACGACGGTCGGCCGTCCGTCCGGGCCATAGTCCATGATGTCGTCCATGAACTTCCACCAGCGCTTGTTGGCATCGGTCTCGGGCAGTCCGTCCATCGTGTGGTCGTCGGTGCGCACCAGCGTCGCGAAGAGACAGTCGGTCTCGGGATCGTGCCAGATCGAATAGTCCGAGATGCCCGCTGCCTTCAGCGCCGCCACCATCTCGGGCCACAATTCGTCGTGCCGCTTCCTGTATTCCTCGATCCGGCCGGGATGGACCTTCATGCGGAAGGCGATGCGTTCGGGCATTGGTGAACTCGTCGGTGAGAGTGGGCCGACCGGATCGGCGGAAAGGTGAAGGCCCCGAGCTAACCGCTTGCCGCGCGGCCGGGCAAGCCTCCGCTCCCTGCGGCGGTGCATAGGGCAGAGGCGATTTGCCATCGGGCGTCGAGCGGCTAGAAATGGGTCACGAAACACAACCTTCCGCTGAACCGGGCGAGGCGATGCGCAACGAGAGTGAGACACCGGCGGCATCCGCGCGGGACGACGCCGAGGCGGCCCGCCTGGCGCGCATCTACGAGACGATGCGCGACCGGTTGCTCGACATGCGCCTCTCCAACCCGATGCTCAATTACCGGCATCGCCCGAGTTCGAAGAGCCAGCTCCAGATCGTCGACGAGGTACCGGAGGAAATCCATCGCCACCTCGCCAGCGGCGGATCGGTCGACATGGCGCCGCTGCCGGAGCCGGAGGGCATGCCGGCCGACGAGGACACGGAGGAGTTTCGCAGCGAGTTCGACCATGCCCGAGTGACGGATGTCGACTATCTCACCGAGATCGAAGCCCTCGAATCGACCGGACGCGCCGACGAATACGCCCTCGCCGAGGCCGAGAACCGTCTTCGGACGCGGCTTCGCGAGCGGCTCGGCATGCCGCCGCGGCCGAACCGGCGTACGGTCAATCCGGTCGAGCATGCGCGCTCGCTCGGGATCGATCCAGAGATCGAACTGCCGGCCTCGCAGCGGAAGGACGGCCACGCCGACCGGGCGCTGCAGACGCTGAAATGGCCCGACACGCTGGACGCGGTGCTCGAGCGCATCGCCGACACGGCGCGGCTCGCCGAGCAGGAGATGGGCCTTTCGACTCTCTTCCTCGTGTTCGGGTTCCTGGAATGGGCCGAGCGCGGCGATGTGCAGAAGCGCATGCATGCGCCGCTACTCCTGCTGCCCGTCCGCCTGGAAGCGCGCAAGGTGCGCGGCCGCATGGTCTATGCCCTGTCGGCCGCCGGCACAGCCGAGACCAATCTCTCGCTCGAGAAGAAGCTCCTCACCGATTTCGGCATCGTCCTGCCGGCCTTCACGGCCGAAGAGGATGGCCCCGGCTCCGTCGAGAGCTATTTCGAGGCCGTGCGCGCGGCGGTTGCGAGCGAGAGCGGCAACTGGCGGGTGCGCCGTTTCGTGACGCTCGGCCATTTCGCCTTCGGCCGCCTCGCGATGTATGCCGATCTCGATCCGGCGCAGTGGACTGGCCATCCCGCCACGTCGCCGCTCGTCGGCGCCATCCTGCGCGGCACCGAGATCGCCGGCGATGGCGGCGCCGGCCTCGCCGCGGCGCCCGAGGATCACGACATCGACGACCCGGCCGTCGAGGCGGTCGCGCCCTATCTCGTGCTCGACGCCGATGCCTCGCAGCATAGCGCCGTCGTCGACGTGATGGCCGGCAGCAATCTCGTGATCCAGGGGCCACCGGGAACAGGCAAGTCGCAGACCATCGCCAATGTCATCGGCAATGCGCTGGCAAAGGGGAAGACCGTGCTCTTCCTCGCCGAGAAGATGGCGGCGCTCGAAGTGGTGAAGCGGCGGCTCGACGAGGTCGGCCTCGGCGATTTCTGCCTCGAGGTCCATTCCGACAAGGCGGTGCCGAAGCGGATCATCGACAGCCTCAAGCAGCGCCATGAACGCGGCTATGCCGAGAAGCGCGCCGCCATGACCGCCGATATCGGCTGGGAAGAGGCGCGGCGCGACATCCGCGCCTATCTGGAAGCGCTGCACCGGGACACCGAGGTCGGAAAGCCCTTCGACCAGTTCTGGCGTGCCGTCCGGGCGCGCGGCGATCTCGGCGAGCGCCTCGCGCTCTTCCGGCGAACAGAAATCGCGGGCGCCGTGCTCACCGGCGAGGCCGCGTTCCAGAAGGCGCTCGGGCGGCTCGACCGCTATTGCAGCGAAGTCGCCGATTTCGAGAGGGCGTTCGGCCCTCTTTTCGCCTCGCCCTGGTCGCGACTCGCCTTTCCCGCCGACGCCAATCCGGGCCTGGCGCACGGCCTCGGCGACGCCCTCGAAAGGCTGCGCGACAGCCTCGCCGAGCTCGCCGCAAAGGCCGTCCCGCTGTTCGGCACCCCCTCCGCGCCTGCGCTGGACGCCGCCGCCGCTCTCCATGACATCCTTCCCTCCAAGGCGCCGTCCGATGCCTGGCTGGCGGCGCTCGCTCCGTTCAAGCTGCAAGAGGCACAGCGCTTTGCCGGGAAGGTCGCGGCGGCCGACGCGCTCGCGGCCACGCTGCGGCTTCCGGCAGGGTTCGATGCGGCCGACGCGGGTCTTCGGCGGTTGGCGGCGGGGAACCTGCCGCTCGTCGCCGCCGGGCAGCGGGACGCCGCGCCGGCCGAGACCTATCGCATGGCCGAGGCAGCGGCGAGCGAGGCGGAGCGGGCGTCAGCCGCTTCCGCCTCGGCGGTGGAGGCGGCGCTGAGGCTCGGCCTTCCGGAAACGCTGCCGGCGGCCGCGCTGCCCTGCCTCTATCTCATCGGCCATGCCCTCGGCCCGGTCGATGCCGATATCCGCGCCTGGCTCGCCGGACCAAAGACGGACCGCAAACGCCTCGCCGAGGCCGTGGCGAGCGCGGGCGAACTCATCGACGGCGAGATGGCGTGGCGCGCGCGCTTCCCCGGCGCGAAGGGCGACTGGCCGGCGCCCGATGCGCTGGACGCGGCGGGGACGGAAGCGGCGAAATCCGGGCTGTCGCGGCTCTTCGCCAGCACAAAGCTGGTCGACGCGGTGAATGCGCAGCTCGGATTGCCGCCGCGCATGCGTCTTCCGGCCGAGGACTATGCGGCTCTTGCCGATCACGTTCGCGCGCTCGGCGCCTTCCTCGCCGATCGGACGCTGCCCCTTCTCTTCGGCCGGCTCTGGCGCGGGCTCGATACGCCCTTTGAAGCAGCGGCGGCGGCGCGAAAGAGCCTCGACGATACCATTGCCCTGATCCTGCCGGTCGCCGGCGGAGAGGTGATCGCCGAGCGGCTGAAGGAAGGCGGCGCAACCATCCTCGAAGAGATCGTGCGCGTTGCCCCGGCCGTGGCGGCCTATGTCCGCCTTTCCCGCGAGCAGCGGCAGCGCTTTGCGACGACACCGATCGCCGAACTCGGCGACGCCATCCTCGCCGCGCGCAATGCCGACGCGGCTCTGCTCGCCGCGGACGAGGGCCGCCGCCTCGCGGAAGTCGATGGGACCTGGAACGAGATCGCGGCGGCGCTCGCCGATCTTTCAGCGATCGAAGACGCCGAGGCGACTCTCGCCCGCGATCCGCATGCGCCGCTTCTCGTGGCGATCCGCCATGACCGGACCGACTTCGACGCAGCCGGCGCATGGCTGGATCGCCTCGCCGGATCGGAAGCAACCGCGCTGGCCGCCATGCTGGCGCGTCCCGGCGCCGGTGCGGTGCGGGAATTGCTCGCCGCTCACGTCACGGCGACGCGGCCGATCCTCGCGTCCATCCGCGCCGAGATCGCCGCCATCGCTCGCGACTGCGGCGTCGAGGGCTTCGACGCCAAGGATCTTGCAGCGCTCGGGGAGAGCGTCGCCGACCTCGCCGGCCGCCGCGACGAGCTCAGCCAATGGCTCGGCGTCCGTTCGGCGCGGCTCGATGCGGAGCAGGCCGGCCTCGGGCCGTTCCTCGCCGAAGCCGAGGCGCGTGGTATCGCGACGGCCGAGCTGCCGCTCCTCTTCACCGGCCTCGTCGCCGAGCAGCGCGGCCAGCAGTTGCGGCGGACCGATCGCGTGTTGTCGAGCACCGGCGGCGCCAAGCTCGCCGCCCATCGCAGCGAATTCCGCAAGCGCGACCGGCAGCGGCGCGATCGCGACCGCATTGCCGTGCGGGCCGCCGTGATCGGGCGCAAGACGCTCCCCGGATCGGACTATGGACCCCGGCGGACCTGGACCGAATCCGCTTTCCTCAACAACGAGTTCGGCAAGGTCAAAGCCTTCCGCCCCGTGCGTGAACTGATGCTGCAGGCGGGCCGCTCGGTGCAGGCGCTGAAGCCGTGCTTCATGATGTCGCCACTCTCGCTCGCCAAATTCGTTCCGGCCAGGGCGCTCGGCTTCGACCTGCTCGTCATCGACGAGGCGTCGCAGATGCGGCCCGAGGACGCGCTCGGCGGCATGTTGCGCGCCCGCCAGATCGTCGTCGTCGGCGATCCGAAGCAGCTGCCGCCGACGGATTTCTTCCAGCGCACGGCGGCGCCGGATGGCGACGGGCTCGACGGGGACGATGACAGCGACGACGAGTCGATCCTCGAAGCCTGCCACAAGACCTTCCGCCAGCTTCGCCAGCTGAAATGGCATTACCGCAGCCGCTGCGAGAGCCTGATCGCCTTCTCCAACCGCGAGATCTACGAGCCCGAGGGGCGGCGGCTGATCACCTTCCCCGCCGCCTCGCCGGGCTCGTTCTCGATCGACCGCATCCGCGTGCGCGGCGTCTTCGAGCAGCGCCGCAATGCACCCGAGGCGCAGCGCATCGCCGACGAGGCACTCCGCTTCATGCATCGCCATGCCGAGGACGAGGAGCCGCCGACGCTCGGGCTCGTGGCGATGAACGGCGAGCAGGCCGACCTGATCCAGGAGGAA
>CAWZZK010000081.1:0-61385 GCA_963966455.1 Kaistia sp.
GGCGGGAGAGCGCGGCGAACACGCGGGCGAGCCGTTCGCGCGCCTCGTCGGCGGCGCTCTTCGACCAGAGCCCCGTGAAATAGAGATAGACGACGAGATTGCCGAGCAGGATGCCGATGATGCGGTCGCGGCCCGATTCCATGCTGAGATCGGGACCAAACCCGTTCAGGATCGTCAGCAGGAAGGCGAGGCCGATCTGCACGCCGGCATAGGAGATGCGCTCGTTGCCGGTCGAGACCCAGGCCGCCGGCAGGATGGCGCAGAAGACCAGCACCATCAGTCCGCCGACCGATTCGAGATGCGGGATGATGAAGAGGATCGACAGGAATCCCATCGCCGCGCCGACGAGGCAGCCGCCGATGCGCAGCGCCAGCTTGTGCACCGTCTCCGCCGTCGTGCCGAGCGCAGCGACGAAACAGGTCACCATCGCCGTGCTGATGCCCGGCCAGTCAAGCAGCGCATAGATGAGATAGCAGGTCATCGCCGCCGCGGCCGTCTTCAGCGCATAGCGCTGATAGTCCGGATTGCTGAAGGCGTCGGGCGCGAGGAAGGGCGGCGCGAGAGGCTTCGCCGCCGTCCCGCCATCGTCTTTCGCGAAGCCGTCCAGCGAGGCTTCGATCATCCGCGCGACGCCCTCGCCTTCGGTCGAAGCCGGCCCGGCAGCGGGCCGCTCGCCCGCGCGAACCGCATCGGCGGCAGCGCGGCAGCGCGCGGCGAGGCTTGCACGGACCGTCTCGCCGACCTCGCGCGGCAGGGCCGCGACGAGGAGCAAGAGGCGATAGCCGTTCATGGCCGCGCCGGAGAGCCAGCGCACCTCGTCGCGGGGCGCGGTGTGGAACAGGACGGCGAGCTGCGCGCGCTTCGCCACCTCGGCATTGCCCTCGGCGAGTTCCTCGTCGAGCGCCTCGCCCTCCCCTGCCAGCGCCGAGGCGGCAATGCGCAGGCGCCGCTCGACCATCTCTTTCAGCAGCCGATGCGGCGAGGTGCCGAGCACGAGGTTGAAGGCGATCATCATCGCCATGGGGACGCAGGCCATCTGCCAGGCATAGAGCAGGCCGCGCGTCACGATCTCGCCGGCCGGCACGCGGTCGACCAGCGACAGGATGTAGACGATGACGAGTCCGACGATCGAACCCTGCTCGCCGAGCTGCGTCGCCGCGCCGAGAAAGACGAACAGGAACGCCATCGCCGCCATGATGACGAGGCGGATGAGCGCCGATTCCGCCGAAAACTGGATGAGCGGCGCCATCGCGACGACGACGATGCTAGCCAGCACGATGATGCCGATCGCCTGCCCGACGCCTTCGGCGCCGTTCGGCCGCGCCAGGAAGATGATGAGATAGCAGCCGATCGCCGATTCCGGGATCCGGTAGAGCATCGCGACGCCGGCGACGAGCGCGACGAGCAGCGCCACGCGCCAGGTCAGCGCGAGCCGGCCCGGCGCCGGCATCAGGTCGGCGATCACCTGCCGCCCGATGGGACCCCAGCCGATCGGGGGCGCGGCGGCCTCAGCAGCTCTGGCCATGATGCACCGTCACGGTCGCGGAGGCGCCGACACGCATCAGCGCGTCCGGCGGATCGATGAGGCGGATGCGGACCGGGAAGCGCTGCGCGATGCGCACCCAGTCGAGGCCCTTCGGCACGATCGGCAGCGCGATCGGCAGGTTGACGACCTGTTCCGAGGCGACGCCCCAGCTGATGCCCTCGACGCGGCCGCGGATCGGCAGCGTGCGGTCGGCCAGCGCATAGACGGTGGCGCAGTCGCCGGTCGCGATCGATGGCAGCTCGGTCTCGACGAAGGAGGCCGAGGCGAACCAGGCGCCGCTATCGACCAGCGTGAACACCGATTGCCCGGTCAGGACAAAGTCGCCCGGCGACACGGTGAGGCCGACCACCTTGCCGGTGAAGGGCGCGCGGATTTCGGTATCGGCCAGCGCGCGCTCGGCGATGGCGAGCGCCGCCTCCCGCGCGGCGACCAGCGCCGCGGCCGCCGCGGGATTGCCGATCAGCCGCTCGGCCGCATCCTGCTGCAGCTTCGCCTGGCGGAGGCTCACCTCGGCGTCGCGGCGCGCGGTGGCGGCGTCATCGACCTGCTGGGCGCTGACATAGCCCTTCGGCCGCAATTGCTGCAGCCGCGCCAGCGTCTGCGTCGCGAGGTCGAGATTCTGCTCGGCGCGGGTCACCTGTTCCGAGGCGATGACGGCATTGGTGCGCTCCGCCGCCTCGGTGCGCTGCTGGTCGGCGAGACCAGCCTCGGCGATGGCGAGATCGGCGCGCGCCTGCTGGACGGCCAGCCGGTAGGGCTCGGCCTCCAGCGCAAAGAGGAGATCGCCCTTCCTGACCGAACCATTCTCGGCGACGTCGATGGTCGCGATGCGGCCGGGTACCGCCGAGGCGATCCGCGCCACATTGGCGGTCAGGATCGCGTCCTGCGACAGCGGATTGCGGTCGGCGCGTTGGAGATAATCGCGGCCGAGGATCAGCGCCGCGACGATCACGGCGAGCGAGACGGCGATGCCGACGATGCGCGTCGCGAGGCTCCGGCCCTTTGCCCGCACCCGCTATCTCCCGAAACCGATAAGCGAGACGAGGAAGCCGATCGCGGCGGCGATCGCGACATAGACGGGGAGGCGCACCGGCAGCGCATCGTCCAGCCCGAGCGGGATGAACACGAGGCGGACGAGCACGGCGCCGAGGATGCCGGCCAGCGCGCAGGCCAGCCAGGACGGGAAATAGGCCCCGAACAGCGCCAGCGACGGCGCCCCGGCCGAGACATCGCAGCCGGACAGCACGAGGCTCATCATCGCCGGCGGCCCGAGCCTCAGGACGAAAGGGCCGAACCTTCGCAGTAGCGGCGCGCCGGGCGGCGGGGCTTGCGAAGAGAGGCGGGCATCTGCGGCGTCGCGCATCGGCTTGGGTCCGGTGTGTGGCCGCTGGACCCGATCGACGGTCGGCCGGGCGCCTCAGCTTCCGCCCGCAGCGCACTGGATCAACCCGCCACGCCCTTCCGCCTCAGGTCCAACAACAATCCTGAGCTTGGCCGTTCTAGCACGCGCCTCGCGGCCATGGGTAGCACAGAGGCGCCGCCCGCCGCCGCACCGTTAACGAAGCCGTCTATGGTCGCCACGGCCGTCGCGATGGGCGAGCCCCGACCTTCTTTGCCCAGCGCCGCGCTTTTCCTTTCTCCCCACCTGTGCACCGCCCCGCCTTCCCTTCTCCCCCCGGGAGAAGGTGTCGCCGCAGGCGACGGATGAGGGCCTGCCACCACCGCGAAGCCCCCCACCCCTCTCGCCGCTGCGCGGCGATCAACCTTCTCCCAGGGGAAGAAGGGAACACCCCGGCACCGCCTCCGCAGCAGACTTCGCCGACGCTTTCAGTACGGAGCCAACACCCTCGACCAAGTTGCGCGAAGGCGCTCTCTCCTCTCTCCTCTCCCCCATCGAACGCCGCCGCCTTCCCTTCTCCCACCGGGAGAAGGGAACACCCCGGCACCGCCTGCCCCCTGCGCCCCCCCCTCCGCGCCCCCAAATCGTCAACAGGGCTTCCAAAACGCCACTTAAGTAGATACCGAGTCATTTTGGTTGGTGACGCCACCGGCCAAACGGATTCTTGGGAGGAATCATGATGTGGAGCAAGAAGCCCGTGATCGGGCGGAACCTGCTTGCCCTCGGCGCCGGCATCGCCCTTTCGGCGGCGCTCGTTCCCGGCGTGCAGGCTCAGGAAGTCAGCGGCGATCTCGTGCTGCTCAACTGGGCATCGGGCTCTGAGCTCGAGCTCATCAAGGACCTCGAGGCGGGCTTCACCGCCAAATATCCGCAGGTCACCTTCAAGAACGCCGACCTGACCGTCCAGGGCGACCAGCGCGGCGCGATCCGCACGGCGCTGCTCGGCGGCGAGAAGGCGGACCTGCTCGTCAACACCTGGCCGGCCTTCCGCAAGGAACTGGCCGATGCCGGCATGCTGCGTGCGCTCGATGCGCAGTGGGACGCGGGCAAGTGGGGCGAGAATATCGGCGACGGCTGGCGGCAGCTCGGCCAGCTCGACGGCGTCACCTATGGCGTCACCTACACCTTCGGCGACCGCAGCGCGCTGTTCTATCGCCCCGACACGCTGAAGAAGGCCGGCATCGAGGCGCCCGCCACCAGCTGGGACGATTTCAAGGCCGGCTTCGCCAAGCTGAACGGCGCCGGCGTGGTGCCGATCGCGGTCCCGGCCAAGGTCTGGGCCCATACGGAATGGTTCGAGACGCTGCTGCTGCGCACCGCCGGCACCGAGACGGCTGCCAAGCTCGCCCGCCACGAGATCCCGTGGACCGATCCGGTCGTGAAGACGGCGCTGAAGAAATATGCCGAGCTGCTGCAGGCCAATTGCTGCGGCGAGGCGACGCTGATGCTCGCCACCGACTGGGACAACGCCGCCGAGCGCGTCCTGAAGAGCGGCACGGCCGGCTACGAGCTGATCGGCATGTGGGTCAACACCGTCGCCAAGACGGATTACGGCCTCACCGAAGGCACCGACTACTCGATCTTCCAGTTCCCGGCCCTCGGCATGGGCCATGACGACACGACCAGCGTCGATTCCAAGGAATTCGTCTCGCTCTCGTCCGGCGGCAACCCGGCGGCGGCCGACGCCTTCCTCGGCTGGCTCGGCACCGCCGAGGCGGCCAATATCGTCGCCAAGCACGGTCTCGCCTCGTCGAGCAACAAGGTCGACCCCTCGCTCTACGGCCCGGTGACCAAGATCGCGGTCGACGCGGTGATGAAGTCGAAGCCGCAATTCGTGCTCGGCGACCTGCTGCCCGGCGATCTCGTCGACGAGTATCGCGTGCAGCTGCAGAAGTTCCTGCAGGATCCGAGCGACGCGAATATCGACGCGGTCACGGCCGCCATCGAGGCGAAGGCGGCGGAAAGCTACTGATGCCGTCTTCCGCCCCGTCCGAGGGAGCCCTGCCCGGTGCCGGGCTCCCGAACGGCCGGAATGGCACGAGCGGCCGGCGCCAGCCGGCCGCCACGGCCAGGAGGCCGATGCCGGAATCGGCTGCCGGCCTCATTCTCATCGCACCCGTGCTGATCCTGTTCGCGGTATCGGTCGTCTATCCGCTGTTCGACACGATCCGCCTGTCCTTCTACGACATCAAGGGCCTCGGCGCGCCGCGCTATGTCGGCATCGGCAACTATCTGAAACTCTTCGCCGATCCCGCCTTCCGCAAGACGATCTGGACCACCGTTGTCTGGACGCTCGCCACCACCTCGATCTCGGTCGGGCTCGGCTGGCTGCTGGCCATGATGTGCTCTTTCGCGCCCAGGGCGACGCTGCCCTTCCGCGTCATGATCTTCGCGGCCTTCGGCATCTCAGAGGCGGTCAGCGCCTTCATGTGGCTCGGCATCCTGCGCCCCGACCAGAGCGGCCTCCTGAACGCCCTGCTCGGTGCCATCGGCCTCGGCCAGTTCCAGCATGCCTGGCTCGGCGATCCCAACACCGCGCTCTGGGGCCTCATCGTCGCGGCCTCCTGGGCACAGGTCGGCCTGCCGCTGATGCTCTGCTTCGCCTCGGTGCAATCGATCCCGAAGAACGTCCTCGAGGCGGCCGCCATGGACGGCGCCGGCCCGCGCGCCATGATGCGCTACATCATGATGCCGCTGTCGATGCCGGGCGTGCGCGTCGCGGTGTTCATCAACCTTCTGGGCAGCCTGCGCGCCTTCGACATCATCTATGTGCTGACCGGCGGCGGCCCCGTCCGCTCGACCGAGACGGTCGGCTTCTTCATGTACCGGGAGTCGATGACGCAGTTCAAACTCGGCTATGGCGCCGCGGCGACCGTCATCCTGCTCGTCGCCGTCTTCGTGATCTCGGCCCCGGCCATCATCCAGCGCACGGCAGGTGCGAAATGAGCGGCCGCGCGCGCTTTCTCGTGACCGCCATCGTCGGCATCGTCGCGATCATCTGGATGATCCCGGTGATGGGCATCATCGTCCTCTCCATCCGCCCGCCTTCCGAGGTCGTGCTCGGCTGGTGGCGGCTCGACCAGGTGACGCTGACGCTCGATGCCTGGCGCAATGTCTGGTCGAAATATCCGCTGCTTCAGTCGCTGATCACGACGATCAAGCTCGCCGGCCTCGCGACGCTGGCCTCGATGCTGCTGACGCCGGCCGCGGCCTATGCGTTCCACTTCCTCAAGTTCCCGTTCCGTCGCACGCTGCTCATCATCATCATCAACGCCTTCGTGCTGCCGCAGCAGGTGGTGGTGATCCCGCTGTTCCAGCTCTGGCGGCAGACGGGTCTCCTCGACAACATCCTCGCGGTGCTGATCCCCTATGTCGGGCTCTCCTTCGCCTGGTCGATCTTCCTCGTGAAGAACTTCCTCGAGGATTTCCCGAAGGAACTGATCGAAGCGGCCAAGATCGACGGCGCCGGCCCGATCCAGGTGTTCTTCTTCGTCGTGCTGCCGAATTCGGTGACCTCGATCATCGCGGTCGGCATCCTGCAGTTCCTGTGGTGCTGGAACGCGCTGTTCCTGCCGCTGCTTTTCCTCAGGAGCGACGTTCCGCTGCCGGTGCTGCTCGCCCGCATCGCCGGCACCTAAGACCTCAACTGGGATTTGCGTTCGGTGGCCGCGCTCGTCACGACGATCGTGCCGCTCGCCGTCTTCGTCATCTTCCAGCGCCATTTCGCAGCCGGGGCGCAGACGCGCTCGGGCACCAAAGAGTGACTGCCGAAAGGTCCATCATGTCCGAACTGAAGCCGAAGCCGCTCCGCTACCGCCAGATCCATCTCGACTTCCACACCTCGGAACACATCCCCGGGATCGGCTCCGCCTTCGACGCCGAGGATTTCGCCAACACGCTGAAGGCGGCGCATGTCGATTCCATCACCATCTTCGCCAAGTGCCATCACGGCTGGTCCTACTACCCGACCAATGTCGGCAAGCCGCATCCGCACCTCGCCAATCCCGACCTGATGGGCGCGATGATCGAGGCCTGCGCCGCGGTCGATATCGAGACGCCGGTCTATATCTCGGTGCAGTGGGACGAGAATTCGGTCCGCGAGCATCCCGAATGGCGGGCGATGAGCGCGACCAACCGCTTCCAGCATGCGCTTCCCGGCGATCCGTCGAGCCTCAAGCAGCTGTCGCCGGCCTGGCACACGCTCTGCCTCAACCATCAGGGCGTGAAGGACTATATCCTCGACCAGGCCCGCGAGGTCGCCTCGCGCTATGGCAGCAAGGTGCCCGGCCTCTTCTTCGACATCGTGCTGACGCCAGACTGCGTCTGCTCGGCCTGCACGCAGCGCATGCTCGCCGAGGGCCTCGACCCGGAGAACCCGGCCGACCGGCTGAAGAACGACGAGGCGGTCAACGAGGAGTTCCGCCGCTACGTCTCGGACGCGCTGTTCGCCGAGTATCCGGCGCTCCGCGTCTTCTACAATTGCGGCCACATCCACAAGCAGGGCCGCCAGCGCTTCGGCACCTATACGCATCTGGAACTGGAAAGCCTGCCGACCGGCGGCTGGGGCTATGACCATTTCCCGTCCAGCGCCCGCTATGCCGCGACGCTCGGCATGGATTTCCTCGGCCAGACCGGCAAGTTCCACACCTCATGGGGCGAGTTCGGCGGCTTCAAGCATCCCGAGGCGCTGATCTACGAGATCGGCCAGATGGCGGCGCTGGGCGCCAAATGCCTCGTCGGCGACCAGTTGCATCCGAATGGCGCCATCAATCACGACACCTATGCCACGATCGCCCCGGCCTATGAGCGGCTCGAGCGTCTGGAGCCCTATCTGAAGGGCGCGAAGCAAGTGTCCGAGATCGCGATCCTCGCCGCGGAATATTACCATCCCGTCGGCGCGCGCAACAATCCGAGCGACGACGGCGCGGCGCAGATGCTGCAGGAATTGAAGCTGCCCTTCGACGTGCTCGACGGGACGGCGCCCTTCGACGGCTACCGCCTGCTGATCCTCCCCGATGCGATCACGGTCGACGCCGCGCTGGCGAAGCGGTTGGAAGCCTTCGTCGCGAAGGGCGGAAAGCTGCTGCTCTCGGGCACCTCCGGTCTGACGGAGACGGGCTTCGCGCTCGACATGGGCCTCGAGAGGTCGGCCGGCCCCGTCGCATTCGAGCCGTCCTATCTGGTCGCCGACCCGGCGGCGCTCGATGCCAGCCTGCCGAAGGCGCCCTTCGTGATGTATGGCACCGGCCAGACGATCAAGCCGGGCGCGGCCACCGTGCTCGCCTCGATCGTGCCGTCCTATTTCAACCGCAGCTACAAGCACTACTGCTCGCACCAGCACACGCCGGACGATCCGGCGGCGGATACGCTCGGCGCCGGCGTCACCGAGCATGGCGGCATCGGCTACATCGCCTTCCCGATCTTCTCGATGTACCACGCCTATGGTCAGCCGCTTTACAAATATGTCGTGCGCGGGCTGATCCGCCGCCTGATGCCCGATCCGGTTCTTGCGACCGATCTCCCTTCGGCCGGCCGCGCCACGCTGGCCCGCCAGGAAGCGGAGAACCGGCATGTGCTGCATCTCCTCTATGGCGCGCCGCAGGTGCGCGGCAAGGCGGTGCCGACCGATACCGGCACGCGCGTGCTGGAGATGATCGAGGACATCCCGGCGATCGGCCCGGTCACGGCCAGCGTCAAGCTCGCCGGCACGCCGAGCCGCGTCTATGACGCGCTCACCGGCGAGGATGTCGCCTGGAAGGCGGAGGATGGCGGTCGCATCGCCGTAACGCTGCCGCGCCTGCACATCCACAGCGCGGTCGTCATCGAGGGCGTCTGACGCGCCATCGAACACGCATGCGGCGGGACGGGACGGCCCGTTCCGCCGCATGGAAAGGCCGCATGGAAAGCTTGGGCTGCTTCGGCTAGGAAATGTCGGCGCCCCTGCCGTTGCAGGGAAAGGAGCCGCCGCCCGATCATGACAGACGAGGAGTTTCCGGCCGCCGGACGGCGCAAGGCCGCCACCATCGCCGATGTCGCGGAGGTGGCCGGCGTCGCCATCGGCACGGTGTCGCGCTTCCTGAACGGACGCGAGATCCGCCGCAGCAACCGGCTGCAGATCGAGGCGGCGATCGAGAAGCTCTCCTATCGTCGCAACGCCGTCGCCGCGGCGATGAAGACGGACCGCACGCATATGATCGGCGTGCTGATCCCGACCTTCGACGAGTTCCATGCCCAGATGGTGGAGCGATTGTCGTCGCAGCTCCGCTCCACGGGGCGCGCGCTCGTCATGTATTTCCATGGCCACGAGCCGCAGGTCTTCGCCGACGCGCTCGATTTCTTCACGCAGCAGCGCGTTGACGGCCTGATCATGGACAGCGTGCAGGGCATGCGCCAACGCGTCGAGGCCGTGATCGCCGAGGGCATCCCGGTGGTGCTCTACAACAACGACATGGCCGGCGTCGTCGCCGACCGCGTCGCGGTCGAGAACGCGGCCGTCAGCCAGCGCGTCGTCAGCCATCTGCTCGATCTCGGCCATGAGCGCGTCGCGATGATCAGCGGCGATCTCGTCGATTCCTCGGCGCGCCAGCGCCTCGACGGCTATGAGGCGGCGCTGCGCGAGCGCGGCCTCGCCGTCGACCCCGCCTATATCGTCGGCGGCCACTGGCGGGCCGAAGGCGGCTATGAAGCGGCGCGCCAGCTGATGCAGCTTCCGAAGCCGCCGACCGCCATCTTCGCCGCCAATTACGGCATGGCGATCGGCGTCCTCATGTGGATGAAGAACAACGGCCTGCACCTGCCGACCGACCTGTCGCTGATCAGCTTCGACGACGTGCCGCTGTTCCGTCTGCACGAGCCCGGCATCACCGCGATCGCGCAGCCGATCAACGGCATCGCCGATTCGATCGCCAATCTGCTCGTGGCGCGCCTCGGGCCGGGCGAGCCGCGGCCGATCCGCTCGATCACGCTCGGCTGCGACATCATCCTGCGCGGCTCGACCGGCCGGCCGCCGCGCTGACCGGTCAGATCAGGCGGCGCTTTTCGCCGGCGGCGAGCGTCACGGGCATCCGCATTGCGCCATAGCTAATCTCGAGCGCGATCTCCCGCGCGGCATGGAGGACGATCCCGGTCGGGGTGCCGTCCTGCCAGTCGAGATCGACGGTGAGGCCGCCACGTGCGCCGATGCCCTTCACGGAGCCGGACGGCCAGGCCGGCGGCAGCGCCGGCAGCAGGAGAAGCTCGCCGGGCTTCGACTGCACCAGCATCTCGAGAATGCCGGCGGCGCCGCCGAAATTGCCGTCGATCTGGAAGGGCGGATGCGCATCGAAGAGGTTCGGATAGCTGCGCTCGGGATGGAGCAGCAGCTCCAGAACGTCATGGGCATGCGCGCCGTCGCGCAGCCGCGCCCAGAGATTGATGCGCCAGCCGATGCCCCAGCCGGTCGCGTCGTCGCCGCGGATCTCCAGCGAGCGCCGCGCCGCCGCCGCGAGATCGGGCGTCGTGTCGGGATCGATCTGCCAGGACGGATAGACCGCATAGAGATGCGAGACATGGCGATGATGGATCTCGGGGACGTCGAGGTCCCAGTCCGCCAGCCATTCCTGCAACTGGCCCGCGGCGCCGATCCGGTCGGCGGGGAGCCGCGGCAGCAGCGCCTCCAGCTCGGCCGCGAACGCCGCGTCGCGCCCGAGCCGGCGCGCGGTGGCGGCGGTGCGCGAGAAGAGGTCGCGCGCGATCTGGCTGTCCATCGCCGGCCCGGCGCAGATGCTGGCGCCGTTCGGATGCACGTTCTCGGGCGAGACCGACGGGTTGGTGACGAGGAGATCGGTGCCCGGCAGCGGTACGAGGATGGCGCGCAGGAACTCCGCCGCGCCCTTCATCAGCGGATAGATGCGGGCGAGCACCGCGTCGTCGCCGCGATAATCGGCATGGTCATGCAACTGGACGCAGAGCCAGGCGCCGCCCATCGGCCAGAGACCCCATTGCGCGCCATCGATCGGGCCGGTCGCGCGCCACAGATCGGTGTTGTGGTGCAGCACCCAGCCGGGCGCGTCGTAATGCGCGCGCGCCATGACCGCGCCGGTCTCCGAGAGATCCTCGACCATGGCGATCAGCGGTTCGAAGCAGGCGCCGATGCCGGCCGGATCGGGCAGCCAGTAGTTCATCTGGAGGTTGATGTTGGCGGTATACTTGCTGTCCCAGGGCGGCTGGACCTCCTCGTTCCAGAGGCCCTGCAGATTGGCCGGCTGCGTCCCCGGACGCGACGACGAGATCATGAGATAGCGGCCATACTGGACATAGAGCGCCGCCAGTGCCGGATCGCCGCCGGCCGCGAAGCCGGCGATGCGCTCGTCGGTCGGCAGCTCTTCCGCCTTGCCCGTCCCGAGATCGATCGAGAAGCCGCCGAAGAGCCGCCGATGCTCGGCGACATGGCGGGCCCAGAGGTCCGACCAGCCATTCGGGGAGATCTCCATCAGCCCGGCGTCGACCCGCGTCATCGGATCGCCATCGGTCTGGTCGAAGCGCACGAAGCTGGTCGCGGCATTGATGGCGACGAGCGCCTCGCTCGCGCCTTCGACGCGGATGCCGTCCTGCGAAACCACCACGCTGCCGTCCTCAGCCAGCACGCGCGCCTTGACGGCGAACCGGAGCACGCCCGCGATGCCATGCGCATCCGGTCCTTTGCCGGCAAAGCCGATCCAGTCGGAGCCGGGCGGCAGCATCCCGCCCTGTTGCGGGCTTTCGAGTGTCAGGTGGAAGGCGAGCGCGCCCGGCCGGTCGACGGAAAGCCGCATCAGGATGACGCCATCCGCCGGCGACGCGATCAGCTCGCGGGTATAGGTCACACCGCCGGCGCGGTAGGTTGTCGTCGCCGCCGCGTCGTCGAGCGACAGTCCGCGGCGATAGTCCTCGGCGCCGTCGTGCTCGAAGGCAATGAAGACATCGCCGATCGGCTGATAGGACATCTGCTTGATCGGCTTCGCCATCAAGGAGCGATTGGCGAGCGCCTCCGCTTCCCGGTGCCGCCCGGCGAAGATCAGGCTGCGCACCTCATCAAGATGCGGCAGCGCATCGGGATTGGTCGGCTGGTAGGGGCCACCCGCCCAGAAGGTGCTCTCGTTCAGCTGCAGCCGCTCGCGCTCGACGCCGCCGAACACCATGGCGCCCAGCCGTCCATTGCCGACCGGCAGCGCCTCGGTCCAGGCGACGGCCGGCCGACGATACCAGAGATCCCATGCAGCCATCGGTCAGCCCCTTCTCGAACGATGCGGCGACCATGCGGAACGGCCGCGCCGGCGTCAACCAAATTGATATCGATATCAACTACCGGCGGCGACCATGCGTTTCCGTTGGCGCGGGCGGCCTCAGCCGCCGATGCCGGGAAATGTCGCTTTCAACATGGAAAATGTTGAAAAATGTCCGGTCGATGTCGCGAAGCGCACAAGCCCGCCGGCGCGCCGGTCGATCTTGGCGGCATGGTTCTGGGCGATATCGGCAAGGCGGTGGTCGAGGAACGGATTGGCAAAGCGGTCGAGCGTCACGGCGAAATAATCGGCGATCTCGCTCTGCCGGTCGCCGAAGACCGGGATCACCTCGCCGTGCATGATCGTCTCAAGCCAGTCCCGGACGGCCGGATCGGCGATGATTTCACGAACGGTTTCGCTCTCTCTCCTCCCCTCGCGCAGCCAGCGATCGGCCAGAAGCGTATGGCCGAGATTGAGCACGAAGAGCTTCCGCCGCTCGATGAAGTCGAGGTCGTCGACCACCTGGATATCGCCGTGCCGGCAGGGCGGAACGCCCCCCGGCATCGCCCGGATCGCCCAGAGCGCATAGGGTTCGGCCACCGCGCCCACCGGCTCGATCGGCGCCGAGACGATGCGGTCGACCAGCGAGTCGGCGAAGCGGCATTCGGCGGGGAGCCAGTCGCGAAAAACCTGTGGCAACCCGCCCTTGGCCGCCACGTCGTCGACCAGCGCAGCCAGCCGCGCGCCGTTCCGCTCGACGAGTTCACAGGGAAAAAGCGTCATCCCGCCGCCGCCCGCCTCGAAGCGGTGAAAGAGCAGCGCGGTCAGAAGTTCGGGAAAGGTCGTCCACCCGTCCAGAGTCGGCACCGGCGTCCCGGGGACATCATAGCCGCGGTCGCCGGTATTGCTGATCACCGTCGCCGCCGGGCCCGCGAACAGCGCCGCGAGCCGGCCGATGTCATCGCGCGCCGACAAGCCGTCCGAAATGGCGGAAGCCTGCCGTTCCTCGTCGATAGGCCTGCCGTCGATCAGCCCGCGGATGCGCACCGGATAGGGCTTCCCCTCGCGGAAGGCGGCGATGCGGGCACGGGAGGCAGGCGAGCCGGTGGTCTCGACCACGGTGACGCGGCCGACATCCTGGCCCGCCGCCGCGGCCTCCGAGAGCATCAGGTCGACATGGGCCTGCAGGAAGCGGCTGGTCCCGAACTGGATGATCGGTGCGGCCATCACGCAACCCTCACCATGGCTTTGATCAGGCTGCTGCGGTCGCGCACCCAGTCGGCCATAACCCCCGGCAGATCCTCCATCGTCGTGCGATGGGTGATCAGTTTGCGATAGTCGATACCGCCATCGGCGAGCGCCGCGACCACGGTCGCGAAATCCTCCGAAGTCGCGTTGCGGCTCGCGAACAAAGTCGCCTCGCGCTTGTGGAATTCGGCATCGTTGAAGGTGATGTCGTCGGGTACGACGCCGACCATGACATAGCTGCCGCCATGCGCCAGATAGCCGAAGCTCGCCTGCATGGCGCGCGGATTGCCCGTCGCGTCGAAGACCGTGTCAAAGCCGTCGCCGCCCGTCACGGAGGCGACCAGCGCCGCCGGATCGCCGGCTAAATGGGTGTTCGTAAAGCCAAAACGCTCCGCCACCATCGCCAGCCGCTCGGCGCTCGCATCGACGAGATGCAGCTCCGCGCCGCGCCGGCGGGCGAAGAGTGCGGCGCCGAGGCCGATGGGGCCGGCACCGACCACCAGCACCCGGTCATTGGGGCCAAGGCCGGAGCGGCGGACCGCATGGGCGCCGATCGCCAGGAGCTCGACCGTCGCCGCCGCCTCCTCATCGAGATCGCCGGCCGCGATCAGGTTGATCGCCGGCACGTTGATGCGCTCGCAGAGCCCGCCATCACGGTGAACGCCGAGCACGCCGATGCGCATGCAGCAATTGGGCTTGCCGCGCAGGCAGGCATGGCAGGTGCCGCAGGCGACATAGGGATTGATGATGACGCGCGTGCCGGCCATCCAGCCCTCGCCATCGGCGGCGACAGTGCCGGAGAGTTCGTGGCCGATGACGCGGGGATAGGCGAGGAAGGGATGCTTGCCCTCATAGATGTGATAGTCGGTGCCGCAGATCCCGACCCGCGCGATATCGACCGCCACCCAGCCCGGCGCCGGCGCCTCGGGGGCCGGCCGCTCGGCAAGGCTGATCGAGCCCGGTTTCTCCACCACGATGGCACGCATCGACGTCGCTCCTTCCTGCCGAATCCGGCCCTCGACTCCCGGGGAGAGGCCGGAATTCCACCTGCATTGACAGCGACAAAGCATGCAAATTTGATATCGTTGTCAACTAGGGATTGGAAGCGTCACAGCGTCGCCGCCGGCGCCCTGCGAAAGGCGAAGGAAACGCCGCGCGTCGGCTAGGCGATGCCCGCGCGATCCCTTATGTCTGTCGGCGGTAAGAACAATCGACGCGGCCCGGCCGCGACAGGGAGAGAACGACGATGGCGGTTGAGACAGCAACCTGGATCGGCACCGGCGGCAGCGATCTCGTCACGCGGCCCGGCCATCGCGACTGGCTGAAGGGGCAGGCCGGCGATCTCATCGCCTTCTTCCAGAAATCCGCGCTCAACCCGGCCGGTGGCTTCTTCGCCCTCGACGATGCCGGCCAGCCGCTGCCCGCGCCGGGTCCCGGCGGCACGGTGCGCTATCTGCACGAGACGACGCGCATGGTGCACTGCTTCGCCATCGCCCATCTCATCGGCCTGCCGGGCGCCGATCGCATGGTCGACCATGGCATGGCTTTCCTGCGCAGCCATCACGAGGACAAGAAGGAGGGCGGCTGGTTCTGGGGCGTCAACGACGAGGGCCCGACCAATGCCACCAAGCAGGCCTATGGCCATGCCTTCGTGCTCCTTGCCGGCTCGTCGGCCAAGGTGGTGGGCCATCCCGGCGCCGACAGCCTGATCGCCGACGCGACCGAGGTCCTGCTCACCCGCTTCTGGGATGACGCCGCCGGCGCGACGACCGAGGAATACACCGCCGATTGGCAGCCGCTCGGCCCCTATCGCGGCCAGAACTCCAACATGCATCTGACCGAGGCGCTGATGGCCGCCTTCGAGGCGACGGGCCAGCAGCGTTATCTCGACATGGCGGGCCGCATCGCCAGCCTGATCATCGGCAAGCATGCACGCGCCGAAGGCTGGCGGGTCGCCGAACATTTCCGCGCCGACTGGAGCGTCGACCGCGACTATGAGGGCGATCCGATGTTCCGCCCGGCGGGCACGACCCCCGGCCATGCACTGGAATGGAGCCGCCTGCTCGTCCAGCTCTGGGAGCTCGGCGGCCGGCGCGAGGAATGGCTGATCGAGGCGGCGCGCGGGCTGTTCCTGCGCACTTGCGAGATCGGGTGGGACCCTTCGCGCGGCGGCTTCTACTATACGCTCGACTGGAACGACCGGCCGGCCCGCTCCGACCGCTACTGGTGGCCGTGCGCAGAGGGCATCGGCGCCGCCGCCGTCCTGCGCCAGACCGGCGGCGACGCCCGTTTCGAGGAATGGTATCGCCGCATCTGGGACTTCACGGCGCGCCATCTCATCGACCCGCAGCATGGCGGCTGGTATCCCGAGATCGACGACGAGCTGAAGCCGGTGTCGCGGGTCTTCACCGGCCGGCCCGATCTCTATCATTCGCTGCAGGCCTGCCTCATCCCGCTGCTGCCAGCGAGCGGCAGCATCACGCGCGGTCTCGCCGCCGAAGCCGGCCAGCTCTGACCGGACGTTGACGGCGGCCGGACGGCGCGGAGCCGGGCGGCTCGGCCATAGGGACGACCGGCATGAGCGAAGCTTCAACCCCCAGCATCGACCCCTCCATCCGCAGGCACCGGATCGGCGGTTCGCCGCCGCTCTTGCCGGTCGCTTTCGGCGGCTCGCTCTACACGCCGGCCTCGGCGAGCGGGACTCAGGAGGAGGATTTCGCCGGCGCCATCGCCGCGGCCTATGACGCCGGCATCCGCCATTTCGACACGGCGTCCGGCTATGCCGGCGGGCGGTCCGAAGAGATCTATGGCACCTTCATCGCAGGTCGACGCGGCGAGATCTTCCTCGCCTCCAAGGCTAATCCCGCCGATCCCGGCGGCGCGGCCATGGCGGCCGCGGTCGAGGACAGCCTCAGGCGGCTGAAGACCGACCATATCGATCTCTATTACATCCACTGGCCGCGCGGCGGCGCCGACATGCGGCCGCGCATGGAGGCGCTGGAGGCGGCACGGCGGGCCGGCAAGATCGGCGCGGTCGGCGTCAGCAACTTCTCCGTCGCCGAGATGCGGCAGGTGCAGGAAGTCGGCCGCATCGACGCGCACCAGCTCGGCTACAATCTCCTCTGGCGCCATGCCGAGCGGGAGGTCATCCCCTTCTGCGCCGGGAACGGCATTGCCGTCGTCGCCTATTCGACGCTCGCCCATGGCATCCTCACCGGCAAGTTCGGGCCGACGCCTGACCTCTCCGGCGACGACCAGCGCCACCGCGTGCTGCCGTTCCGCGCCGATATCTGGCCGCATGTCTATTCAGGCGTCGAGGAGCTGAAGGGCGTCGCCAGCCAAGCCGCGCGACCGCTCGCGCATCTCGCGATCCGCTGGAGCCTCTCCCGCCCTGGCATCGACGCGGTCGTCGTCGGCGCCCGCAGCCGCGCGCAAAGCGCGGCCAATCTCGCTGCGCTCGGCGGCGCGCTCGAGGAGCCTGTCTTCGAGCGGATGACGGCGATCAGCGGTGGCATCGCCGCGCATGTGCCGGACGAGGGGAATCTCTTCGACTATCACCCCTGACCGGCCTCGGGAGGAGCCACCGGTCGCCGCAAAGTTGGGACGGGAGGACCGCCATGGCCGAGGCCATCACGCTTTTCGACGGATCGACGCTGAAGGGCTGGCGGGCCGCGCCGCGCCTGCCGACGCAGGCGCGCGCCGACGATCCGCCGCTCGCCGCCGACACCGACGCCTATCGGCGGGCGCTCGGCCATCTCGGGCGCTGGACGGTCGAGGACGGCGCGATCTGCGGACGGCAGGACCCGCCGGGAAGCGGGCTCGGCGCCTATCTCGTCAGCGAAGCCGCGTTCGGCGACTTCGAACTGGAACTCGAGGCGCGGCCGGACTGGCCGGCCGATACCGGCATCATGCTGCGCGCCACCGCCGACGGCACGACCGGCTATCAGGTGCTCGTCGATCATCGGAAATCCGGCAATATCGGCGGCTTCTACGGCAACGGCATCGGCCGCTTCCACGCCATCAATTTCAATGTCGATGTCGAGCGCGACGTAGCTGGCGAGCCGGTCGGCCTCAGGATCGAGGATCCGGCGACGACGATCGAGCCGATCCACGACTGGAAGCCGGCGCTACTCGCCCGCAAGGCAAGTGGCGAGGATTTCCTGAAGGCGTGGAAGTGGGACGGCTGGAACGCCTTCCGCATCCGCATGACCGGCGCGCTGCCGACGATCACGGTCTGGATCAACGGGCTGCTGGTCTCGGAGATCGACACCACCAGCATGGTCTATCCGGATTTCGACGGCGCCGCGGTGCTGCGGAAGCTCGGCAATGCCGGGCATATCGCCTTCGAAGTGCATGACAACGATCCGCGCATGGGCGCGGAACGCTGGGCGCCCGAAGCGGCCTGCCGCTGGCGCAACATCCGCGTCACGCCGCTCTGAGCCCCGAGAGGTCCCCCGATGCCCTACAAGATCGCCTTCCAGCTCTATTCCTCGCGCAACTTTCCCCCGCTCGAGCGCCAGCTCGAGGGCCTCGCCGCCATCGGCTACGATGCCGTCGAGCCGTGGCTACCGGCCTATGAGGCCAGCGCCACGGAATTCCGCCGCAAGATCGATGACGCCGGTCTCGCTTGCTATGGCTTCCACCTGCCTTACAAAGGCCTCGTCGCCGACCCGCAGCGCTTCATCGACATCGCGAAGACCATCGGCGCGACGCTGCTGATCCCGCCTTACCTGGAGCCGCAGGACCGGCCGACGACCGCCGAGGGATGGCAGGCGATCGGCCGCGAACTCGGCCGCGTCCGGGCCATCGTCGAGGCCGAGGGCCTCCGCCTCGCCTGGCACAATCACGACTTCGAATATCGCCCGCTCGCCGACGGCTCGCTGCCGATCGACCATCTTCTGTCAGCCGGCGGCGAAGGACTCGGCTACGAGATCGACTTCGCCTGGGTCATCCGCGGCGGCGGCGATCCGCTCGCGGAGCTCAAGCGCTGGAAGGATCGGCTCTACGCCATCCAGGTCAAGGATACCGCGCCGCCCGGCACGACGGCCGAGGGCGGCTGGACGCCGATGGGCGAAGGCATCGTCGACTGGCAGGCGCTGTGGCCGCTCTTCGCCGAGACGCCGGCCGATCATCTCGTGGTCGAGCATGACGAGCCGGCCGATTGGCGGGTGCTCGCGCAGCGCTCCTACGACCATCTCGTCAGGCTCGGCGCGCGCGGCTGAGGCCGGCGCCTTTTCATCCCCTAAGCAAGGAGCCGCATCGTGGCGCTCGAAGCTCGATCCCTCTTCACCCGCAAGGGCCGCAGCCTTCTGCCCGGCCAGCGCGCCGACCTCGTCACCTTCGACCTCGCCACCGGCACGCCGACGGTGATCCTCGAAGCCGACGACGTCATCGAGGCGCCGAACTGGACGCCGGACGGCAAGTGGCTGATCTTCAATGCCGGCGGCGAGATCTGGCGGATCGACGCCGAGGGCGGCTCGCTGCCCGAGAAGATCGAGACCGGGACGATCCGCGATCTGAACAACGATCATGTGCTCTCGCCGGACGGCGGGACGATCTATCTCAGCAACAATGACGGCCATCTCTACGCCGTGCCGATCACCGGCGGCGAGCCGCGCCGGGTCTCCAACGACCACGCCACGCCGCATCACTATTATCTGCACGGCATCTCGCCGGACGGGCTGACGCTCGCTTATGTCGCCGTCGAGGGGCCGGCCGGTGCCAAGCGGATCAACATGTTCACGATCCCCGCCGCAGGCGGGCCGGACACGCGGCTGAGCGATGTCGACTATCCCAATGACGGGCCGGAATATTCGCCTGACGGCGCCTTCATCTATTTCAACGCGGAGCGCGCGGCGACGATTCCGGGTCATGCGCAGTGCTTCCGAATGCGCCCCGACGGGAGCGAGATCGAGCAGCTGACCTTCGACGAGCGCGTCAACTGGTTCCCGCATGTTGCGCCCGACGGCAAGGCGGTCGTCTATATCAGCTATCCCGCCGGCACCACCGGCCATCCGGCCAACAAGGACGTCATCCTGCGCCTGATGAACCCGGATGGCAGCGGCCAGCGCGATCTCGTCGCCTTCTTCGGCGGCCAGGGCACGATCAATGTCAACAGCTGGGCGCCGGACAGCCGCCGCTTCGCCTATGTCGCCTATCCGACCGGCTGAGGCCGGCACTTTTCTGATCGAAGGAGACCAGCATGCGCTTCGCCGTCCTCGGAACCGGGCAGGTGGGCAGCGCGCTCGCCGGCAAGCTATCGGCGCTGGGCCATGACGTCGTTCTCGGCAGCCGCGATCCGGCCGGCGAACGGACACAGGCCGTCGCAGCGAAGGCCGGCGCCCGCGTCGCGTCCTATGCCGAGGCCGCCGCGCATGGCGAATGGCTGGTGAATGCGCTGCCGGGCGAGGAGGCTGTCGGCATCCTCTCGGGCTGCGCGGTCAACGGCAAGATCATGGTCGATATCGCCAACTACAACAGCGCCGTCGATCAGCCGATCCTGGTGCCGATCGGGGAGGCGATCCAGGCAGCGTTCCCGAAGCTCCGGCTCGTCAAGGCGCTGAACAGCGTCAGCGCGCATCTGATGGTCGACCCCGGCGGGCTCGGCCGGCCGCACAGCGTCTTCGTCGCCAGCAACGATCTGTCGGCCAAGGCCGAGGTAGTGGCGCTTCTTCAGAGCTTCGGCTGGCAGGACATCATCGATCTCGGCCCGCTGGCCGAGGCGCGTGCGATGGAACAGCTGATCCCGCTCTGGATGGCGCTGGAACGGCGCTTCGGCCATCCCGGCTTCAACCTCGCGGTCGTCCGCCAAGACAGTCCGGCGGGCGGGGCCTGAGCCTCCGCCCGCCGGACCGGCGCGCCGCCCCCGACGGCGCGCTATGCCTTCTCGACCTTCGGGATCGTCCAGGACCCGTCGATGATCGACGGCGAACTCTCCGTCGGCCAGTAGAGCCGCAGCATCAGGTGGAACTTGCCCTTCGGCGCCGGCAGCCAGTTGGCTTCCTTGTCGGCGCCGGGGCTCTCGTTCTGGATATAGATCGTGAGCGACCCGTCCTCGCCATAGACGGGGTTGGTGCGGATGCTCATCGAATAGCGGTTGATCGGGTTGGCGACGAAGAACATCTGCTCGTCATACATCGTCAGCGACCAGAAACCCTTCACCGGCGGCAGCTGCCCCTTCGCGAAGCGCATGACATAGCGGTGGCCGCCGTCGTAGCTCTCGATGGCATTCGGCTTCAGCGAAGTTGGATAGATCGCGTCCTGCGGACGATTGGCACCGAGACCGATCGCGGTGATCAGGGCACGCTGGATGTAGTTGGTGCCGTAGATGCCGGTCTTGGTGGTGTAGGACCAGCCGTTCTCTCGCGTCATGTCGCCGTCGGAATCGACGAAATGCAGCATGATCTTGTCATAGCCGACCGACGGGACGCGGCGATCGCCGCGCTTGTCGAGCTTCGCAGCGTCGAAGGTGCCGGCAGAAAGGCCGATCGCAGCGAACTTCTCCAGCGCCGGCGCGTCGGCTGCGGCCGGCGGATTGCGCTTCATGAGATCGGCGAGCAGGGCAAAATACTCGGCCGCAGAGAGCGCGTTGACCTGGTCGCGGGTCGGCGTCTTCATGTCGATCGCTGGGTCGACCTTGCCGGCCGGTGGCGTCCAGTCCTTGCCCCATGTGCTGAGCGGCTGCAGCTTGAAGGCGTCCTGCAGCTTGTGCACGGCGGCATAATCCTCCGGCGTGCCGGTGCAGTAGATGCGGCCGAGCAGCCAGACCAGGCTGGTGGGCGACTTCAGCTCGGTCATGCCGTCCGGCACAGTACCGCTCCAGCCGGGGCCGGTGACGAGGAAGGTCTTGGCCGCGCCGCCGGTCGTGCGCGAGCCCGGCACCTCGAAGACGTCGGTCCAGCCGGAGAGCAGCGGCAGCAGGAAATAGCGGTCGCCCATGTCGGGCTGATCGAGCACCCACGGCTCGTTGCCGACATCGAACCAGGCGGTCGTGTAGAGCGTGTCCGCATTGGGTGCCGTGATGTCGCGGAAGCTCGCGTCGGGATACTGACGCGCCTTGATGATGGCGCCCATCGGCCCGCGGGTGCCCTCCGCGGCCGAGACATTGGTCATGATGCGGCGCGTATATTCCATCGTGACGAGCGGGTAGCCGTAGACATAGGCCTCGACCGCGGTCCTGAACTCGTCCGTACCCTCGACGAGATCGGCGATCGGTCCGTCGAAGGCCAGCGAACGGCCGGCTCCGGCCGCAAGCGCCAGCAGGCTGGCTCCACCGAGGCCGAAGCCGCGTCGCGTGAGGTTCATTGCGTTCTCCGCTATGGTGACGAAAGGGCCGGCATTCTAGCACCGCCGGCCGTGCCGCCGTTTCGGTTGAAAGGTCAAACTTGAGCGAAACCGTCGTGAGCCCCGAGGCGATGCAAAGGATCGGCGTCGCCTGCGAACTGCCGGACCTGCTCGACGGCTTCGGCGTGGACGTGCCCGCCTTTTTCGCCGCTTTCGGCCTCGACCCGGCCGGGCTCACGCCGGACACGCGTCTCCCGTTCAAGACGCTCCTGACGCTGCTCGATCGCGCCGCGACGCTGTCGGGTTGCGAGCATCTCGGCCTGCTCTGCGGCCTCCGCTTCCGGCTCGATCATCACGGGCGGATCGGCGCCCTGATGCGCAGTTGCGGCACGCTCCGGCAGGCGCTCGAGGATTTCGTGACCTGGCAGCCCGGCTATTCCAGTGGTGCGATCGTCTATCTGCATCGCCGCGGGCCGGACAATGCCTTCGGCTATGGCTGCTATGCCGGAACGGCGGCCGGGACGCGCGTCCTCTATGACGCCATCCTCGGGGTCGGCATCCGCATGGTGCGCGAACTCGCAGGTCCACGCGCCAATGCGCTCGAATTCCAGATCGCCCATCGCCCGCCAGCGGATCCCGCGATTTATGCGCGGCTGCTGGGCGCGCCGGTGCGCTTCAATCGCCACGAAACCTGCATGATCCTCGACGACGCACTGCTCGAGACCCGCCTGCCCGGCGCGGACGCTGCGGCCCGGCGGCGGATGCTCGACCTCGCCCGTCAGGACGGACGCTGGGCCGGTGCCAGTTTCTCGATGCGCGTGCGCCATGAATTGCGGCGGGCGCTCGTCACCGAGGAGCCGCTGATGACGCATGTCGCAGCCGAGATCGGCATCAGCGCGCGGACGCTGCGCCGCCGGCTCGACGAGGAGGGAACGACCTTCGAGGCGCTGCGCGACGAGGTGCGGCGCGCCGTCGCCCACGAATTGCTGGAACTCACCGACATTCCGCTCGGCGAAATCGCCGCCATTCTCGGCTTTGCCTCGCCGGGTGTCTTCTCCGAGGCCTTCCGCCGCGCCGCGGGCACGACGCCGTCGCTTTGGCGTCGGGAGCGGCGTCCCGCCGCGGCGGCGCTCGCCTGAACCAGAGGCGTGCGCGAGCCGTATAAGCCCCGTCGAAGGGAGCGAGCATGGCCGCAGCGGAACGCAGACACTTTCTCATCTATGGCGGGACCGGCGGGATCGGGGCTGCCCTCGCCCGGCGACTCGCCGGCGAAGACCACCGCCTCCACCTCGTCGGCCGCGATGCGGAGCGGCTCGCGGCGATGGCGAGCGAGACGGGCGCCACCTGGACGGCGGGCGACGTTCGCGACCCTGCTCTCTTCGAGCGGGCCACCGAGGAGGCCGGCACGACCATCGACGGCCTCGCCTATCTCGTCGGCACCATCAACCTGAAGCCGGTCGGCCGCATCGGCGCCGACGAGGCGCTGGACGATTTCCGCGTCAACGCGCTCGGCGCGATGCTGGCGGTCAAGGCGGCGTTGCCGGCGCTGAAGCGCTCGGACGCCGCCTCGGTGCTCCTCGTCTCCAGCATCGCCGCCCGCCAGGGCTTCGCCGCGCACGCCTCGATCGGCATGGCGAAGGCAGCCGTCGAAGGACTGGCGCTGTCGCTCGCGGCCGAGCTCGCGCCGCGCATCCGCGTCAACTGCATCGCGCCGTCGCTGGTGCGCACCCCGCTCGCCGCGCCGCTCACGCAGTCGGAAAGCATGGCCGCGGCAATCGCGCAGCTTCACCCGCTGCCGCGGCTCGGCGAGGCGGAGGATGTCGCGAGCCTCGCGGCGTTCCTGCTGTCGTCCGAGGCGGGCTGGATGACGGGCCAGGTGGTCGGTGTCGATGGCGGCCGCTCGACGCTGCGCGTCAAGGGCTGAACCCGTGCCGCCGATGCGCCGCAAGGGCGACCTGCCGGTGAAGACATGCAGCGTCTGCGCGCGGCCCTTCACCTGGCGAAGGCGCTGGGCGCGGGTCTGGGAGACGATCGAGACCTGCTCGGACCGCTGCCGCGACGAGGCGCGCCGCCGCAGGAGGGCGGGCGGAAATGGCGGCTAGCAGCATCCGCAATCTCGTCCTGCTGCTCGGCGACCAGCTGACCCGCGGCATCAACTCGCTCGACGGCTTCGATCCGGCGCGCGACCGCATCCTGATGGCCGAGCTCGGCGAGGAGACCAGCTATGTGCCGCACCATGTGCAAAAGATCGTGCTGGTGCTCTCGGCGATGCGCCATTTCGCCGAGGAGCTTCGCCGCGAGGGACTGCCGCTCGACTATGTCGGCCTGGAGGACGATGCCAACGATGGCACCTTCACCAACGAGCTCGCCAGGGCGGTAAAGCGGCTGCGGCCGGAGCGGATCATCGTCACCGAGCCCGGGGAATGGCGGCTCCGCGAGGCCATGGAGGGATGGGCAGCGCGGTTCGCGATGCCTGTCGAAATCCGGCCGGACACGCGCTTCTTCGCCAGTCGCGACCGGTTCGCCGCCTGGGCGAAGGGGCGCCGCTCGTTCCGGATGGAGCATTTCTATCGCGAGATGCGCCGCGAGACCGGCATCCTGATGGAGGGCGACGAGCCCGCCGGCGGCCGCTGGAACTTCGACGCCGAGAACCGCAAGGCGCTGCCCAAGGAGGAGCGGGTACCGCGCCGCCATGGCGTCGAGCCCGACGCGATCACGCGCGCCGTCATCGACATGGTCCGAAGGCGCTTTCCGGACAATTTCGGCGATCTCGGCGGCTTCGGCTGGGCCGTCACGCGAGACGATGCGCTGGAGGCGCTCGACCGCTTCGTCGCCGAGTTGCTGCCGCGCTTCGGCGACTATCAGGACGCCATGAAGCGGGGGGCGCCCTTCCTCTTCCATGCCGTGCTCTCGCCCTATCTCAATATTGGCCTCCTGACCGCCGGCGAGGTCTGCACCGCCGCCGAAACCGCCTGGCGCGACGGTCGCGCGCCGCTCAACGCCGTGGAGGGCTTTATCCGCCAGATCCTCGGCTGGCGCGAATATGTCCGCGGCGTCTACTGGCTGCGCATGCCGGACTATCCGAAGAGCAATGCCTTCGACGCCGACCGCCCGCTGCCCGACTTCTACTGGACCGGCGAGACCGACATGGCCTGCATGGCCGACTGCATCGGGGCGACGCGGCGCCACGCCTATGCCCATCACATCCAGCGCCTGATGGTGACAGGCAATTTCGCGCTGCTCGCCGGCCTCCGCCCGGCCGAGGTCGAGGAGTGGTATCTCGTCGTCTATGCCGACGCCTTCGAATGGGTCGAACTGCCGAATGTCCACGGCATGGCCCTTTTCGCCGATGGCGGCCTGCTCGCTTCGAAGCCCTATGCCGCCTCGGGCGCCTATATCGACCGCATGTCGGACTATTGTGCCGGCTGCGCCTATGATCCCAAGGCGAAGACGGGCGCGAGAGCCTGTCCCTTCAACCTGCTCTACTGGCGCTTCCTCAGTGTCAACCGCGGCCGCCTCGCCGGCAATCCCCGCATGGCGATGCCCTATCGGACGCTCGACCGCATGGACCCGCGCCTTCGCGCCGCCGTCCTCGCTGCCGCCGATGCATGGCTTGAAAAGCTCGATGCTGCGGGCAACAGCTATCTCGCGCCCCGCCCGGCGGATGAGGGCGATCTGTTCGGCTGATCGCACATAATCGCACGCGCGCGACGAACACACGACAACCGGCGGTCGGCGCGCAATGATCTTCCGAAATTGCGTCAAAACTGGAACGTGGTTCTCAGAACCGCGGGTGCAACGCACGGCCATGCGTGGACGGCCGCCTCTGGCGTGAGCAGACTAGCCCAATGTCGAGGCACCCGTCGGGTGTCCGTTCGCATCACGGGGAGAGTTCGAAAATGGCCAGCAACGACAACGGGGCGAGGCGCGGCCTCAGCCGCCGGCATTTCCTGCAGACCGCCGCGGCAGGCGCAACGCTGCCGTTCTTCGCAGGCACTGGCACCGCCTTCGCGGCCGACAAGCCGCTGGCCGGCCAGTCGCTCAATCTTCTGATCATCCAGTCGCATGCCGTCACCGGCAAGAAGCTCGCCGAAGATTTCGAGGCCGCGACCGGGGCCAAGGTCAACGTCACCATCGTTCCCTATGACCAGGTCGGCGCCAAGGCGACGCTGGACGTGCAGTCGGGCGTCAACGAGTTCGACGTGCTGGACTACTGGTACACGAATATCGGCCAGCTGGCCGAGGACGGCATTGCCGAGGACGTGACCGCGTGGATCGAGCGCGACAAGGACCAGATCAAGCCGGACGACTATATCCCGCTGATCTACGACACCTACACGCTCTATGACGGCAAGCGCTACGGCCTGCCCTATGACGGCGATTCCCACCTCCTTTTCTACAACAAGGAGATTCTCGACCGGAACGGCGTCGCAGTGCCGACGACATGGGAAGAGTATCTGGCCGGCATCCAGAAGATCACCGAGGCCGAGTCCAAGAACGGCATCTATGGCGCAGCCGTGCTCGGCGGCAAGGCGCCGATCATCATCGGCTCCAGCTATGCCAACCGCCTCGCCGGCTATGGCGGCACCTTCCTGACGCCGGACGGCAAGTCGGCCCTGGACAGCCCGGCCGCCCTCGAAGCGGCCAAGGCACTCGTCGCGACGAATCCCTACGCGCTGCCGACGCCGCTCGAGACGCGCTTCGAAGAAGGCCTGCCCGCATTCCTCGGCGGCAAGGTCGGCTTCATCGAGTTCTGGTCCGATCTCGGCGTCTATGCGCAGGATCCGAAGGGCTCGCAGATCGTCGACAAATGGGGTGTCACGCGCCTCCCGGTCGGCGGCGCCAACAAGGATCCGCGCCTCGCCCTCAATGCCGGTTTCGCCTTCGCCGTCTCGTCGGGCTCGCAGAAGAAGGAAGCGGCCTGGGAGCTGATCAAGTTCGCGGCGAGCCCGAAATACCAGGAAGAGCTGATCCTCCTCACCGGCTCGGGCATCGATCCGGACCGCACCTCGCTGCTCTACTCGGAGAAGTACAAGGCCTTCGCGCCGAAGGTTCAGGCGGCGCTCGCCGGCGCTCTGGAAAACGCGCTGCCCTGGCCAACGACGCCGGAGACGCCGAAGCTGCAGCAGACGCTCGCCGACGAACTGGCGCTGGCGCTCGCCGGCTCCAAGACCGCGGAGCAGGCGATCAAGGACGCGCATGCGGCTTGGGTCGAGATCATCGGTTCCTGAGCCGGTTTCGTGATATCTGTGCCCGCCCGCTCGAAGGTCTGACCCTTCGAGCGGGCGGGTTCGCTTTTGTGCGTTTCGGAGCGCCATGATGACCGCCACCGCCCTTCCCACCGTCGCCCTCGGCCGCACAGGCTTCGCGATCACGCGGGTCGGCTTCGGCGCCTGGGCGGCCGGCGGCGACTGGATGTTCGGCTGGGGCCATCAGGATGACGCGCAGTCGCTCGCCGCCATCCGCCATGCGGTCGATCTCGGCATCAACTGGATTGACACGGCGCCGATCTACGGCCTCGGCCATTCGGAAGAGTTGGTCGGCGCGGCGCTCGCCGACATCCCGCGGTCCGAGCGGCCCTATGTCTTCACCAAATGCGGCCTCGACTGGGGGACGGGCGAGCGTGCGATGCCGAAATTCATCGGGCGCCGCGACGCGCTGCAGAAGGAGCTCGACGACTCGCTGCGCCGTCTCCGCGTCGAGGCGATCGATCTCTGGCAGGTGCATTGGCCCGCGCATGACGTCGGCATCGAGGACTACTGGCAGACGCTGGTCGATGCCCGCGCCGCCGGCAAGGTGCGCGCGATCGGCCTTTCCAACCACGCCGTCGAGGCGCTGGATCGTGCCGAGGCGATCGGCCATGTCGACACGCTGCAGCCACCCTTCTCGGCGATCGCCCGCGGCGCCGCCGCCGACGTCATTCCCTGGGCGAAGGCGCATGAGACAAGCGTCATCGTCTACAGCCCGATGCAGTCCGGCCTCCTCACCGGCAGCTTCTCGGCCGAGCGCGCCGCCGCGCTCTCCGATCTCGACTGGCGCAAAGCCGACGAGGAATTCAACGGCGAGAAGCTGAAGCGCAACCTCTCCCTCGCCGCCGCGCTCGCGCCGATCGCCGAACGGCACGGCGTCACGGTCGGCACCGTTGCCATCGCCTGGACGCTCGCCTTCCCCGGCGTCACCGCCGCCATCGTCGGCGCCCGCTCGCCGGCGCAGGTCGACGGCTGGTCGGCCGCGGCCCGCTTCGCCCTTTCCGCGGACGAGGTCGACGAGATCGGGCGCGCCATCGAAGCGACGGGAGCCGGCAACGGCCCGCTCGCCGCCACGGACGCGCCATGACCAGCCTGCCCTATTCCGACGCCATCGCCCCGGCGGCGGCATCGCGCGCGCGGCCGGCCGCCGATGCGCCGGCGGGGCGCGACCGGATCGTCGGCGCACTGTTCGTCGCCCCGCTCGTCGTCGCGCTGCTCGTCACCACGCTCTATCCGACGCTCTTTCTCATCGCGCTCGCCACGACGAAGAGCACGCTCGGCAAGCCGTTCCGCAAATTCGTCGGCACGGACCAGTTCGTCGCGACGCTCACCGACGGCAATTTCCAGATCGCGGTCGCCAAGAGCATCGCCTTCGCCTTCGCTTCGGCCACCGTCGAGGTCGCGGTCGGATTCCTTGTCGCGCTCGCCTTCGTGACGCTCTTGAAGCTCGGTCGGACGCTGCTCGTCATCGCCCTGCTGCCGCTGATGACGCCGCCGGTGATGGTCGCCGTCGCCTGGAAGCTGATCCTCGCGCCGGCCGGCGGGCTCCTGAACGGCATGCTGATGAAGGCCGGGATCATCGACGCGCCGCTCTCCTTCCTCGCCACACCCTTCCTCGCCTGGCTGTCGATCGGCGTCGCCGATCTCTGGCAATGGGTGCCCTTCGTCGCGATCCTCTCCTTCGCCGCATTGGTCAGCCTGCCGGACGGGGTCCAGGAGGCCGCCATGGTCGACGGCGCCTCACCGCTGCAGCGCCTCCGCCACATCACGCTGCCGCTGGTCGCCGCGCCGCTCGCCTCGATCTTCCTGCTGAAGCTCATCATCGGCTTCAAGCTGTTCGACATCGTCTATGTTCTGACCTTCGGCGGCCCCGGCTTCGCGACCACGACCGCGACCTTCGGCATCTGGCGGCTGGCGCTGGAGCAGTTCGATGTCGGCAATGCGGCGGCCGAGACGCTGGTCTATGCGATCGTCATCGGCATCGTGACCATTCCCGTCGTGCGGCTGCACCGCTTCGCCTCGGAGAACCAGCCATGACGGCGCGCGTCCTGTCCGGCCTCGAGCTTGGCCGCAACCCGATGCGCGTGCTGGCGCTCGGCGGCGCGCTCGTCGCGCTCGCCTTCTTCCTGCTGCCGATCGCCTATCTGCTCTCCGTATCGTTCAAGCGGAAGGACGACGTCCTCGCCGGCAATTTCCTGCCCGTCGATCCGACCCTCGACAATTGGCCGGGCGCCTTCGCCGCGACCTCGCTGACGACCTTCATCGCCAATTCGGTAATCGTGTCGGTCTTGGCCGGCATCCTCACCATCGCCATCACGCTGCCGGCCGCCTATGCCATGATCCGCATGGGCGTCTTCCGCCGCTTCCTGCCGCAGGCGACGCTGGCGAGCTACATCGCGCCGCCTGTGGTCGGGCTGATCCCCTTCTTCTTCCTCCTGAAGACCATCGGCCTCCTCAACACCCATGCCGGGCTCATCCTCGTCTACGGCCTCCTGAACATCCCGGTCGCCTTCTGGCTGATCGGCCCGTTCCTCCGCCGCGTGCCGGTCGAGATCGAGGAGGCTGCGGCGCTCGATGGCGCGGGACGGGTGAGGACGCTCGTCTCGGTCGTCGCGCCGATCATCGCGCCCGGGATCGCGGCGACGACGATCATCGTCGTCATCCTCTCCTTCAACGAATTCCTGCTCGCCTCGGGGCTGACGCTCACCGACGGGATGCGCACGCTCACCGTCGGCATCTCGCTGTTCCAGGGCGACCGGCTGGTGAATTTCGGCCAGATGGCCGCCGCCTCTTTGGCCGGAATCGTGCCGATCTATCTCATCGCCTTCCTGATGCAGAAGCACCTCGTCGAGGGGCTTGCGAAGGGCGGCGTAAAGTGATGTTGAGGCGGCACGTTCCGTCCCGTTCTCCGGAGTTCTCATGTCCGCCGTGACCATCTCGACACCCGGCTACCGCGTCCTCAGCCAGGCCGACATCATCGCGGAGATCGAGCGCCTGCCGCATGTCGCGGCCATCCTCGGCGGCACGGCATCCGACTGGTCGATCCGCGACGTCGCCGACGGCTACATGAACGCCGTCTTCATCGTCGAGGGTCCGGATGGCGGCGTCTGCGCCAAGCAGTCTTTGCCCTGGGTGCGCTATCACGGCGAGAGCTGGCCGCTCTCCGAGAACCGCGCCTCCTTCGAGGCGAGCTACATGAAACGGCTCCAGGGCGTCGTCGGCGAACTCGCGCCGACGCTCCACCACTTCGATCCCTCGCTGCAGTTCATCGTCATGCAGCAGCTGACGCCGCATATCATCCTGCGCGGCGGACTGATCGAGGGCCGCCGCTTCCCGAAGGTCGCCAGCGATGTCGGCCGCTATGTCGCCACCGCCGCCTTCCACACCTCCGATCTCGGCGTGCCCTTCGAGACGAAGTTCGAGGACGTTTCGCTGTTCGCGAAGAACCACGCGGTGCTGCGCATCAGCGTCGATCTCATCTTCATCGACCCCTATGTCGAAGTGTGGCGCAACCGCTTCATCCCGGAGATCGCGCCCTTCGCCAAGGCCTTCCGCGAGGACGTGGTGCTGAAGACCGCCGTAGCGCGCCACCGCAACGCCTTCCTCTCCAACCGGCAGGCGCTGCTGCACGGCGATCTCCATTCGGGCTCGGTGATGGTCACCGCGGACGAGACGCGGGTGATCGACGGCGAGTTCTCGACCTTCGGGCCGATCGGCTTCGATCTCGGCGCCTTCGTCGCCAATCTCGTCATCGCCTGGTATGCGCAGGGCGGCTATGACCGCGACGGCGCCGAGCGCGACGCTTTCCGCGCCTTCATCCTCGACCAGATCGCGACGCTGTGGACCACGTTCCGCCGCGAGTTCCTCGCGCTCTGGGAGGCCAATCCCGCCGCCGGCGACGGCTATCCGGCCGCGCATTTCGCCGATGCCGCCGGCAAGGCGCGGCTTTCGACAATCCGTGCCGACTATGTCGATGCGATCTTCCGCGACCTCGTCGCCTTCGCCGCGATCAAGATGATCCGCCGCGTCATCTCCTATGCGCAGGTTGCCGATTTCATGGTCATCGAGGACACGCACCGCCGCGCCGAAGCGCAGGCCGGCGCGCTCGCCCTCGCCCGTTCGCTGCTGAAGAACCCCGAGCGCTATTCCGATCTCGCCGCCCTGCTCGACGCCATCCCCCGCTTCGAGCGCGCCGGCCTCGATCCCGACGCGCCTTCAGCACGCTGAGAACGACATGGCCGACCGCCTCGCCTTCACGCCCGCCGCCGTGCTGCTCGACATCGAGGGCACGATCACGCCGAATTCCTATGTGAACGAGGTGATGTATCCCTGGCTGGCGGCCCATCTGCCGCCTTATGTCGAGGCGCATCGCGACGATGCGGAGGTGTGCCAGATCCTCGCCGACACCATGGCGCTCGACGGAACCGGCGCCGAGCCGGTCGGCGTGTTGCTCGCCTGGCTCGCCGAGGATCGCAAGGCGCCGCCGCTGAAGCAGCTTCAGGGTCTCGTCTGGGACGCGGGCTATCGCTCGGGCGCCTTCGAGGGCCAGATCTATGACGACGCGCTGGAGGCGCTGAAGGTCTGGCAGGGCGAGGGGCTGCCCGCCTATATCTTCTCCTCCGCCTCGGTGCAGACGCAGAGCGATTTCTTCCGTCACAGCCGCGTCGGCGATATCCGTCCGCTCTTCACAGGCCATTTCGATACGCGCGTCGGCGCCAAGGTCGAGACGCCGTCCTATAGCGCCATCGCCGCCGAGATCGGCGTCGCGCCCGAAGAGCTGCTGTTCTTCACCGACAATCCGCGCGAGGTCACCGCCGCGCTCGCGGCCGGCGTCGCGGTGATCCATGTGCTGCGCGAGGATACCGCATCCGATCCGCGCGTGCCCGAGATCCGCTCCTTCGCCGAGATCGACGTCACCCGCCGGCCCGGGGCGCCAGCAGCATCATGACCGGCGCAGCTCCGCCGCTCGTCCGGGCGCGGATGCTGGCCGAGATCATCGCGCGGCCGGATTTCGACGTCGTCGTCATCGGCGGCGGTATCACCGGTGCCGGCACCTTCTGGGATCTTTCGCTGCAGGGGCTGCGCGTCCTCCTCGTCGAGCGCGGCGATTTCGCGAGCGGGGCCAGCGGCGCGCTGACCCGCATCGCCCATGGCGGTTTTCGCTATCTCGAGCGGGGTGATATCGCGCTGGTGCGCGACTCCGTGATCGAGCGGGACCGGCTGCTGGCCAATGCCCCGCATGCGGTGAAACCGATCCGCGTCGTGCTGCCGCTCTCCGACCGTTTCAAAGGCCTCGTCGCGGCGCCGCTCGGTTTCCTGCGCCTCGCGAAAACAAGCGGCCTGCCCGGCACGCTCGCCATGCGCCTCGCCGGGATCCTCTATGACGGCCTCGCGCCGCAGCCGCGCGCCCTGCCGCGCACGCGGCTCGTCGCGCGGGTCCGTTTTCCGGAGCGGTTAAGGAGGGCGGCGCCGCGCTATCGGGCGCTGCTGGTGATGGGCGAGGGACGCATCCAGATGCCGGAGCGCGTCGCGGTCGAGCTGGCCGAGGACGGCGTCCTCGCCGGCAGCGGCTCGGCGGCGCTCAACCATTGTCCGCTGGTCGCCGCCGAGGGTGGCCGCCTGACGATCGAGGACCGGCTCGGCGGCGGGCAGCATGTCATCACCGCCCGGGCGGTGGTCAACGCCGCCGGCGCCCATGCCGACGCGGTGGCGGCGCTGTTCGGCCCCGCCGAGCCGATGACCGGCGGCGTCGCCGGCGTGCATCTCCTCATCGAAGCGCCGGAGGCGGCGCAGGCGCTCGGCGACGACCTGCTCTTCTTCGAGGATGCCGCGCGGCGCCGGCTCTGCGTCGCCTACCAGATCGCGCCGCGCCGGCTGCTGCTCGGCACGACCGAAGCTCCGGTGGCGGATCCCGACGCCGCAGCCGTCACTGAGGACGACGAAGCCTATCTCCTCGCCGCGCTCGCCGCCGCGCTGCCCGGCCTGCCGCCGCCGACGGTGGTCGAGCGGATCGTCGGCGTCAGGCCACTGCTCCGCTCCTCCGAGGCGCAGCTCTCCGCCCGCAGCCGCGATCATGCGGTGCTCAGCCGGCCGGTTGGCGAGGCGGTGCTGGTGACGGTGATCGGCGGCAAATGGACGACGTTCCGGCGCATGGCGGCCGATGCCAGCGACACAGTGCTGGCGGCTCTTGGGCACAAACGCGTAGTCGCTACGGAAACGCTGCCGATCGGCGGGGGCAGGGCCTATCCGCGTGGCCAGAAAGAACGCGCCGCCGCCGAAGCCGCGCTCGTCGAAAACGGCATCGCTGCAGCCCTGGCGGAACGGCTGGTCGAGACCTATGGCAGCCGCGCGCCGCGCGTTGCCGCCAGCATCCTGACGCATGGCGCGGATACAATCTCGGACGACGGCAGGCTGACGCGGGGCGAGGTCGCCTTCTTCTCGCGCGAGGAGATGGCGGCGACGGCGGACGACATCATCCGCCGCCGCACCGACCAGTTCTTCGCCGCACCCGACCGCGAGGTGCTCGCCCTGAGGATCAAAGCCGTGCTTCGAGGCTGAGCCTCAGCGGCGGAGCTTCTTCGCTTCTGCCTCGAGCGTCGCGCGGTCGTTGCCATGCGTCGCGATGAGCTTTCGCGCCTCGTCCATCGAGACGCCGTTCTGCTCGGCGAAATAGCGCAGTTCGTGCTCCTCGGAGCCCGAAACCTGGCGCCGGTCCTGGGCGCCGCGCTTCATCGGATCGTCTGCCATCGCTTGCCTCCATCTTGATCCATGGAGGCAATGCGAGACCGGACTCCGGGTTGCAGGGTTCAGTGGCCGATCGCGGCCGGCGCCCCGTCCTTGTCGTGAAGGGCGAAGCGGTCGACCATCGTGGCGCTCGCCTCGTTGAGGCCGATCACCTCGACTTCGGCGCCGAGCTTGCGCAGGCGCATCACCGCCTTGTCGAGTGCGCCGATGGCCGTGATGTCCCAGAAATGCGCATGGGTGACGTCGATCACGACGCGCCGCGCCGGTTCCTCCGGATCGAAGCCGCGCAGGAACGGCTCCGACGAGGCGAAGAAGATCTGCCCCGTGACGACATAGGTGACCTGGGCCTCCCCGTCTTCCGCGCGGCCGACCGAGACGAGCTTCGACACCTTGCCGGCGAAGAAGATGCCCGAGAGCAGCACGCCGACCAGCACGCCGATCGCGAGGTCATGGGTCGCGACGACGGTAATGACGGTCGCCAGCATCACGATGGAGGAGGAGCGCGGATTGCGGCGGAGATCGAGGATCGAGCGCCAGGAGAAGGTGCCGATCGAGACCATGATCATGACCGCGACGAGCGCGGCCATCGGGATGATGCGCACGATGTCGTCGAGGACGAGGATCAGGAAGAGAAGGAACGCGCCGGCGACGAAGGTGGACAGCCGGCCGCGGCCGCCGGAGGTGACATTGATGACCGACTGGCCGATCATCGCGCAGCCGCCCATGCCGCCGATGAAGGCCGAGGCGATGTTGCTCGCGCCCTGGCCGAGGCATTCCTGGCTCTTGCTGCTCGACGTGTCCGTCATGTCGTCGACGATCTGGGCCGTGAGCAGCGATTCGAGCAGGCCGACGGCGGCCAGCGTCAGCGAATAGGGCAGGATGATCTGCAGCGTCTCCAGCGTGAACGGCACATTGGGGATGCCGAACTGCGGCAGGCTGGACGGGAGCGCGCCGAGATCGCCGACGGTGCGAAGATCCATGCCGGTCGCGACGGCGAAGAGCGTCAGCACGGCGATGGCGACCAGCGGCGAGGGAATCGCCCTGGTCAGGCGGGGGAAGAGGTAGATGATGGCAAGGCCGACCGCGATCATCGGATAGGTCGCGATCGGCACGCCGATCAACTCCGGCAGTTGCGCCATGAAGATGAGGATGGCGAGCGCATTGACGAAGCCGGTGATGACCGAGCGCGAGACGAAGCGCATGACGCGGCCGAGCTGCAGGAAGCCGGCGACGATCTGGATCAACCCCATCAGGATGGTGGCGGCGAAGAGATAGTCGAGGCCATGGTCGCGGACGAGGCTCACCATGACGACGGCCGTGGCGGCGGTGGCGGCCGAGATCATGCCCGGCCGGCCGCCGACAATGGCGGAGACGCAGGCGATGGCGAAGGAGGCGTAGAGGCCGACCTTGGGATCGACGCCGGCGATGGCCGAGAAGCCGATGGCTTCGGGGATGAGCGCGAGGGCGACGACGATACCGGCGAGGACGTCGGCGCGAATGTTGGCAGTCCACTCGCGGATGTAGCGGGACGAAAATGGCATGGGGGATGTGGCAACGATCTGACGCACGCCGAGCAGGCGGTCGAGAAGGCTCGGGCTGTGCATGGTCCGGCGGATCGGCGGCCGGAAGAGCCACCCGGGCTTTCACCGGGTCCAGGCGGATGGGTTTGACCTAGATCAAACGTACGCGCGGCGCAACATGCCTCGCCGGGGATGCCCGGGAAATCGTCTCGATGCCGTCCCTTTGAGCGGCGGGGAAGCTTGTGCTCCGTCGCCAACTTTGTCAGTCATATGTCATTGGGCAACGGGACGGGAACACCCGGCGTCCAGGCAACAAGGAGGGATTTGATGAACGCGCTGAAGAGATGGCTCGGTGCGGCGCTCGTGGCTTCGAGCCTCGCGATACCGGGGGCCGCCCTCGCCGACAGCACGGTGACCGGCCCGGGCGGGACGACGAGCGGCACCTACATGGACTATATGAAGACGGTCTATGACCGGGCCGGCGCGCCCGAGATCACGTCGCTGCCGCTCACCGAATTCGACGGCGAGTTCAAGCTGAACCCGATGGGCGCCAAGAGCTGGACGCAATCCGCCGACGGCCTGACCTGGACCTTCAAGCTTCAGGACGGCCTCGTGTGGAGCGACGGCGAGCCGCTCACGGCGGAGGACTATGTCTTCGCGCTGCAGCGCGCCGCCAAGCAGGGCTACGACTTCAACTGGTACTGGTCCTTCGCCGGCGGAATCAAGGGCTGGTCGGACGTGACCGACAAGGGCGCCGATCCCTCGACGCTCGGCATCAAGGCGCTCGACGCCACGACGCTCGAAGTCACCACCGATGCGCCGAAGTCATATTTCCCCGGCGTCGCCAGCCTCTGGTACCCGGTGCCGAAGCATGTCGTCGACAAGATCGGCGACGACTACGCGCTCAATGTCGACACGCTCGTCGCGTCCGGCCCCTTCATGGTGAAGAGCTGGGAGAAGTCGAACAACACCATGACGCTGGTCAAGAACCCGAAATATAACGGGCCCTGGCAGGCGCAGATCGACACGCTCGTGCTCGACACGCAGATCGGACCGCCGGAAGTGGGCTTCCCGGCCTTCATGGCCGGCGAGGCGGACTGGACCACGCTGAATGCCGGCCAGGTTCCGGTCGTGCAGGCGCAGTTCCCCGATGCGATCCGCAAGAATGCGGTGTTCGCGCTCTATTACCTCGCCTTCGACCTCAACAAGCCGCCCTTCGACAACATCCATGTCCGCAAGGCCTTCCAGGCCGCGGTCAACCGTGAGCAGCTCACCTCGACGGTGCTGAAGGACACCGCCGTTCCGGCCAATTCGATCCTGGCGCCGAGCTATCCCGGCTATCAGCAGGCGATTGCCGACCAGGCGAAGTTCGACGCGGATCTCGCCAAGAAGGAAATGGCCGAGGCCGGCTATCCGGACGGCAAGGGCTTCCCGCCGATCGAGATCTGGTATCGCGAGCAGGGCGGCTACAACGCCGCGATCGCCGCGCCGATGCTCCAGTACCTGCAGGCGCAGTTCAAGGACATCCTCGGCGTCGACATGCAGATCAAGTCGATGCCGACCAAGGACTGGACGGCGGCGCTCAAGGCGCGCTCGAACGGCCTGTTCCTGGCGCCCTACGAGTATGACTATCTCGACCCGTCGAACTTCTACGACCTGTTCAAGTCCGGCGGCCGCCACCACTACGAGTTCGCCGACTATGACGCGCTGGTCAATGCCGGCGACGCCGGCTCCGACTGGGACAAGCGCCTCGCCGACTATGCCAAGGCCGAGCAGATCCTGATCGACAACGCGGCGCTGGTGCCGCTCGTCCATCCGGTGACCATCGCCGCCGTCAGCGACAAGCTGAAGGGCGAGGGCGTGACCCCGAATTCGAAGGGCTTCACGCCGCTCGATCGCCTGGCAGGCTATCTCTACACGCACGTCACCAAGGAATGACCGACCGGGCGGGCGCTTCGGACGAGGCGCCCGCCCATCTCCATCACCACGGTTACAGAAGGCTGCCGATGGCGCTTGTCGAAATCGAGGATCTCGCGGTCAGCTTCCGCCAGCATGAGGGGCTGGTTCAGGCGGTGCGCGGCGTCAGCTTCCATCTCGAACGCGGCGAAAGCCTCGGCATCGTCGGCGAATCCGGCTCGGGAAAATCGGTCACCTGCCAGGCGCTGATGCGCCTCCTGCGCGAGCCGCCGGCCCGCATCACGGCGAAGCGCATGGCGCTCGGCGGCACCGACATGCTCAGCGCCGACAAGCGCAGCGTCGCCTCGATCCGCGGCCGGGTCGCGGCAATGGTCTTCCAGGACCCGATGACCTCGCTCGATCCCGTCTTCACCATCGGCCACCAGATCGTCGAGACCATCCGCGCCCATCGCTCCGTCACCAAGGGCGAGGCGCTGCGCCGCGCGGTCGACCTCCTGAAGCGGGTCGAGATCAAGAATGCCGAGGCGGTCGTTCGCTTCTATCCGCACCAGCTCTCGGGCGGCATGCTGCAGCGCGTGATGATCGCGATGGCGCTGTCCTGCGAGCCGGCGGTGCTGATCGCCGACGAGCCGACCACCGCGCTCGACGTTACCATCCAGGCGCAGATCCTGCAGCTCATCAAGGACATCCAGGCCGAGACGGGCATGGGCCTCGTGATGATCACGCATGATCTCGGCGTCATCGCCGAGACGGTCGACCGCGTCGTCGTCATGTATGGCGGTCGCGTCATGGAGACCGGTCCCGTCGAGGACATCTTCGACAACGCGCTGCATCCCTACACAAGCGCACTGCTCGGCAGCATTCCCGGCCAGACGCCGGGCAAGCAGCGGCTCACCGAGATTCCCGGCGCCTCGCCGAACCCGATCGCGCCGCCGCCCGGCTGCCCGTTCCATCCGCGCTGCCCGCTCGCCGTCGAGGCCTGCCGCAGCGTGGTTCCGCCGCTCGAAGCCTATGCCGGCGGCCGTACGGCGGCGTGCCTGCGCATCGAGGCGGGGAGGATGGCAGCATGAACGCGATGGCCGAAGCACCGGCGCTCGAACTCAAGGGCATCACCAAGCGCTACGACGCGCAGACGGTCGTCGACCGCGTCGATCTCCGCGTGCATCGCAACGCGACGGTCGCGCTGGTCGGCGAATCCGGATCGGGCAAAACGACCACCGGGCTGATGGCGCTCCGGCTTATCGAGCCGTCCGACGGGCGCATCCTGCTCGGCGGCGAGGACGTGACCAAGCTGTCGCAGAAGGATCTCCGCCCCTTCCGCCGCCGCATGCAGGTCGTCTTTCAGGACAGCTACGCCTCGCTCGATCCGATGATGACGCTGGGCGAGATCATCGCCGAGCCGCTCTCGATCCATGGCATCGGCACGCGAGACGAGCGCGGGGACGAGGCGCGCCGATGGCTGTCGAAGGTCGGCCTCGACGGCAGCTATGCGACGCGCTATCCGCACGAGCTTTCCGGCGGCCAGCGGCAGCGCGTCTCGGTCGCTCGCGCGCTCATTCTCGGCCCATCGGTGCTCGTTGCCGACGAGCCGACCTCGGCGCTCGACGTCTCGGTGAAGGCGCAGATCGTCAACCTCCTGCAGGACCTCCAGGCCGATATGGGCCTCTCGATGCTGTTCATCAGCCACGATCTCTCCGTGGTGCGCTCGCTCGCCGACGAGGTGGTGGTGATGCTGCGCGGGCGGGTGGTCGAGCGCGGCCCGACCGAGCGCATCTTTACCCATGCGCACCATCCCTATACCCGCTCGCTGCTCGATGCGGTGCCGGTCATCGACCCGAAGGCGCGGCGGCGACGCAGCTTCCTGTCCGCGGCCGAGATCAGCGCCGCGACGCCGCGCCTCCGTCCGGCCGACATCGAGCCGCAGCCGCTTGTCGACACCGCCGATCCGCAGCTCGTCGCGCTCGCCGGCAGCCATTTCGTCGAAGCGATCGTGAGCGAGCGAGGCTGATCCATGCTGTCCTTCATCATTCGGCGCACGCTCTCGATGCTCGCCACCTTCATCGTGGTGTCGATCGTCATCTTCCTGATGATGCACTCGATCCCCGGCGGGCCGTTCGACGGCTACGACATGCCGCTGCCGGACAATATCAAGGCGCGGCTGATGGCCGATCTCGGCCTCGATAAGCCGCTGTGGGAACAGTATCTGCGCTATATGTGGGGCGTGTTCCGGCTCGATTTCGGCGTGCCCTATCAGAGCCCCGGCGAGACGGTGATGGGCCTCATCGCCCATGCCTGGGTGCCAAGCCTCGTGCTCGGCGGCCTCGGCGTCCTGATCGGCGCGCCGCTCGGCATCCTGCTCGGCATGGCGGCGGCGCTGAAGCGCAACAGCTGGATCGACTATGTCGCCTCGACGATCGCGACGCTCGGCCTCACCATCCCGGTCTTCGTGATCTCGACGCTCCTGATCCTCGTCTTCGCCGTCTGGCTGAAATGGACGCCTGCCTCGGGCTGGGGCGAGCCGAGGCGCTGGATCCTGCCGATTGCCGCCTACGCCGCCGTGCCGATGGCGACCTATGCCCGCTATGCCCGCTCGGCCATGCTCGACACGCTGAACAAGCCCTTCGTCACCGTGCTGAGGGCCAAGGGGCTCAGCGAGCGGCGGATCGTCTTCCAGCATGTGCTGCGCAATTCGGCGATCCCGATGATCACCATCTTCCTGCCGATGTTCGTCGGCATCGCCACCGGCTCGATCTTCGTCGAGAAGATCTTCCGCGTGCCGGGGCTCGGCGCCTATTTCGTCTCCTCGATCGAGAAGCGCGACTATCCGCTCGAGATGGCGCTGATGCTGCTCATCAGTGCGCTGTTCTGCATCTCCTATCTCGTCTCGGACATTCTCTACGCGCTGCTCAACCCGCGCATCCGCCTCGGAGGGAAGGACCAGTGACCGACCTCGCCACGGCCCCTCCCGCCCTCGCACGGCCGGACGCCGCGCGGCGGCGCAGCCCGCTCTATCTCGCCTGGCGCCGCTTCGCCGCCAACCGCGCCGCGCTCGGCGCCGGCATCGTGCTCGCCGTCATCATCCTGATGGCGATCTTCGCACCACTCGTCAGCAAGACCGGCCCGAACGACCAGGCCTTCCTCACGACCTCGCTCGCCTTCCCTTCGGCCGAGCACTGGTTCGGCATCGACGATCTCGGCCGCGACTTCTTCACCCGCATCGTCTATGGCGCCCGCGTCTCGCTCGGCATCGGCCTCTCGGCGGCGCTGTTCAGCCTGTTGCTCGGCATGCCGCTCGGCGCGCTTGCCGGCTATCTCGGCGGGCGGTTCGACTGGGTGATCATGCGCATCATCGAGCTGTTCTCGGTGGTGCCGCCGCTCCTCGCCGCGCTGCTGCTGGCCACGCTGACGCGCGGCGGCGTCTGGGCGATCGTCCTGATCTCCGGCCTGTTCGGCTGGGTCAATGTCTGCCTCCTGGTGCGCGCGCAGGTGAAGTCCTTCCGCGAGAAGGAGTTCATCATGGCGGCGCGCGCGCTCGGCGCCTCGCCCTGGCACATCGTCTGGCGGCATCTCCTGCCGAATTCCGTGTCGCCGGTCATCGTCGGCTTCGTGCTCGCCATCCCGCTCGCCATGATGCTGGAGGCCTCGCTCTCCTTCCTCGGCATCGGCGTGCAGCCGCCGACGCCGAGCTGGGGCCAGATGATCAATGTCGGCATGAACTTCATGTATTTCTACTGGCACATGGCCGTCTTCCCCACCGCCGCGCTCGCCCTCACCATCCTCTCCGCTTCCCTGCTCGGAGACGGGCTGCGCGACGCCCTCGACCCGACCCTGAAAGGGCGCTGACGTGACCACCAATCTTGCCGAGCAGTTCCTGCTCGATCCGGACGTCGTCTTCCTGAACCACGGCTCGTTCGGCGCCTGCCCGAAGCCGGTCTTCGAGGACTACCAGCGCTGGCAGCTGAAGCTGGAGCGCCAGCCGGTCGCCTTCCTCGATTCGCGCCGCGGGCTCGAGGCCAATCTGCGCGCGGCGCGCCTCGCGCTCGCCGCCGAACTCGGCAGCGCGCCGGAGAACATCGCGCAGGTCACCAATGCGACGACCGGGCTCAACATCGCGCTGCAATCGCTGCCGCTCGTCGACGGCGACGAGATCCTGACGACCGACCACGAATACAGCGCGCTGGAAAAGACGCTCGTCTTCATCGCGCGTCGCACAGGCGCGAAAATCGTCGTGGTCAAGGTGCCGATGCCCTTCGTCTCGGCGGAGGCCTTCCACGAGGCCGTTCTCGCCGGCATCACGCCGCGCACGCGCGTGCTCTTCCTCAGCCACATCACCTCGCCGACCGCCCTCCTCTTCCCGATCGAGCGGCTGATCGCGGAAGCCCGGGCGCGCAGCATCTTCAGCGTCATCGACGGCGCGCATACGCCCGGCCATATCCCGCTTTCGCTCGATGCGCTCGGCGCCGATGTCTATTCCGGCAACTGCCACAAATGGATGATGTCGCCCAAGGGCTCGGCCTTCCTGCATGTGCGGCCCGAGTTGCAGCGGATGATCGATCCACTCGTCGTCAGCCATGGCTGGACGGCGGACAACAAGGAGCCGGGCGTTCAAGGGCCGCTCGGCAATTCCGCCTTTATCGACGAGGTCGAGATGCAGGGGACGCGCGATCCCTCGCCATGGCTGGCCGTTCCCTCGGCGATCGCCTTCCGCCATGCGCATGACTGGTGGCGCGTTTCGGCGGAGTGCGGGCGCCTCGCGCAGGAGACGGCCGAGCGCATCCGCAGCCAGTTCGGGCTGGAGCCGCTGTCGAGCCCGGAATTCTCGGCGCCGCAGATGGTGGCGATTCCGATCCCGCCCTGCGATCCGCTCGCCATTCAGCGCGCGCTGCTCGCCGATTACGGCATCGAGATTCCCGTCTTCGCGTGGCAGGATCGCCATATCGCGCGCCTGTCCTGCCAAGGCTATAACACGCGCGCCCAGATGGACGTGCTGGTGGAGGCGCTGGCCGAACTGTTCGGACTCAGGCAGCGGCACAGGAAGCTCAACACGGCGTGACACCGATCGACGATCTCCTTCTCGGCCCGGCCCCGCGCGATGCGGTCGACTATCTCGAGCGCATCGACACCACGACGCGGGGCGCCGCGGTGCTGGACGCGCTCGCCGAGATGATCGAGCGCGCCGGACTCGGAGTCGGCGACCGCATCCCGCCGGAGATCTCGCTCGCCGAACGGCTCGGCGTCGGGCGCACCACCATCCGCGAGGCCCTGAACCGCTGGGAAGGCCTCGGCATCATACGCCGCCGCCGCGGCGCCGGGACGTTCCTCGTCGCGCGGCCGCCCACCTCGAAGGGCCTCGTGCCGACCATGATCCGCCTCGAAGGCGAGGCGCTGCTGCGGCTCATCGAGGTCCGCCGCTCGCTGGAAAGCACCGTCGTCGGCAAGGCGACGGAAAATGCCCGGCCGGCACAGCGCCGCGAGATCGCGCGGCTTTGCGACGTCCTGCTCATCGAGGTGAACAGCGGCCGGCCGTGGCGCAAGGCCGACGCGGCCTTCCACGCCGCGATCTACGAAGCCTCGGGCAATCCGATGTTCGGCCAGATCCTGCTCAGGCTCGATCATGCGCTTGAGCGCTCGGCCGAATCGCCCTTCGGCCGCGACGGCTTCGGCATCGCGTCCTTCCCGCCGCACCGGACGCTGGCCGATGCGATCCTCTCCGCCGACGTCGCGGCCGCGGTCGCGGCGATCAACCACATCCTCGACGTGGTCGAGGGTGAAATCCGCGCCATCATCGCGCTCGACCCAGCCGCCGCCTGACGGCGCCGGACTTTTTCCGCACTCGTTTTTGAGCCAGCAGCCGGGCGCTCCGCCGGGAGGCTCCGGCCGCACCCGCGCGCGGCCGCTGGGAGTCGTGTCAACGACTGCACCATCGACGTCGGCAATGTTTTTGACTGACCATCGAACAAATGCGCGCACACTTTCGCAGCGCGGTGCGTTGACAGCTCGCACATGTCGCGCAATTATTCAGTGGTCGATCAATTGACTGAGCAAGAAGCGCGAAAGCGCCATCCGTTCGAGAAACCTGGAGGACGTCCATGAAACTGATAAAGGGACTGGCAGCCGCCGCGCTGCTGGCTTCGGCCGTGTTTGCCGTCGAGGCCCATGCCCAGGCGCTGGCCGGCAAGAAGGTCGGTATCGCCGCGCGCGAAATCACCAACGACTATAATCGTGACATCATCGCCGGCGCGACGGCGGTGCTGAAGGAAAACGGCGCCGAGGTCGTGGTGACCGATGGCGGCACCGATCCGCGCAAGCACAATGAGAATATCGAGAGCCTGATCAATTCCGGCGTCGCCGGCATCATCGTGCAGCTCGGCGATCCGCAGCAATTGGCCCCCGTCGTCGCCAAGGCGAGCGCGGCCGGTATCCCGGTCATCACGACCTCGATCGGCTCCAAGACCGAGGGCGCCATCGCGGATGTCGGCGGCGACGAGGCGCTGATGGCCGCCATGCTCGCCCGCTCGCTGCTCTCCAGCATCGACTACAAGGGCACCGTGATCGGCTTCTGGGTGCCGGGCGCGCCGCTGCTGGAGACGCGCAAGCGCGTGTTCGAGGCGGTCCTCGCCGATTATCCGAACGTCAAGGTCCAGTGGGTCCCGACCGAGCACAGCGCCGCCAAGGTGCAGACGCAGATGGAGGACCTCCTCACCGCCAACCCCGAGAAGGGCAGCATCGCCGGCGTCTGGGGCGCCTATGACCTGCTCGTCTCCGGCGCCACCGAGGCCGTCCGCCGCTCCGGTCGCGACGAGATCAAGATCGCCTCGATCGACGGCGACAAGATCGGCTTCCAGATGCTGCTCGACGAGGGCAGCCCCTTCGTCGCCACCATCGTCCAGGACGTTCCGGCGATCGGCAAGCTCGCCGCCGAGAACATCACCGCGGCGATCGGCGGCAAGAAGGACTTCCCGAGCGCGATCTTCACCGAGGTCTATGTCGCCACGCACAACAACGGCGTCGCGGCGGCCGAGAAGCGCTGGGGCGAAGGCTTCTGGGAGGACAGCGGCATCGCCAAGGCGGATGTCGAGCAGCGCTGGCCGCAGGACGCGCCGCTCGTGGTCGTCCGTCCGGGCCGTCCCTGAGCGAACCCACCGACGCAGGGGCGCGCTACCGCGCCCCTGCCCCTTCAAAGCCAGGAATTGCCGCATGTCCCTGACCGGCTCCGCGAGCGAGGCGGCACGCGCCGCACCGGCGGTCGAGTGCCGCTCGATCCGCAAGACCTTCCCCGGCGTGACGGCGCTCGACGACGTTTCGCTCTCCGTCGCCCGCGGCGAGATCCATGCCCTGCTCGGCCAGAACGGCGCGGGCAAGTCGACGCTGGTCAAGGTGCTGACCGGTATCTACCAGCCCGATAGCGGCCAGATCTTCGTCGGCGGCCGTGAGGTCCGGCTGCGCGACGGCCGCGACGCCGAGGCGAACGGCATCGCCATCGTCCATCAGGACCAGCAGCTCGTCGCGCAGTTCGACGTCGTCAGCAATGCGCTGCTCGGCAACGAGACCGTCACGGCCGGCGGCTTCCTCGACCGCGCCGCCATGCGCCGGTCGGTGCAGTCGGCGCTCGACCGGGTCGCAGCCACCTTTTCTCCCGATACGCTGGTGCGCGATCTTTCGGTCGCCCAGCGCGCGCAGGTGGCGATCGCCGCCGCGCTGCTGCGCAATCCCACCGCGCTCATCCTCGACGAGCCGACGGCCTCGCTCAGCGAGACGGAGGCCGAGCAACTGTTCGGCATCGTCCGCGCGCTGCGCGACCAGGGCGTCACCATCATCTACATCTCCCATTACATCGACGAGGTGCTGAACCTCGTCGACCGCGTGACGGTGCTGCGCGATGGCCGCCTCGTCGCGACCACGGCGGTCGGCGAGGTCTCGCGCGCCGAGGTCGTGCGCATGATCGTCGGCCGCGAGGTGGCGCAGCTCTACCCGAAGGAGAGCGTGCCGATCGGCGAGCCGCTGCTCGAGGTGCGCGGGCTCACCGAGGGCCGGGCACTGCGGGGCATCGATCTGACGGTCCGCCGCGGCGAGATCCTGGGCATTGCCGGCCTCGTCGGCGCCGGCCGCTCCGAACTCGCGATGACGCTGGTCGGCGCGCTGCCGCGCACGGGCGGAACGGTCACGGTGGCCGGCAAGCCCTCCCGCCCCTCCGATCCGCGGCATGCCAAGCGCGACGGCTTCGCGCTCATCCCCGAGGACCGGCGGCACGAGGGTCTCATCACCGATCTCTCGGTGCGCGAAAACCTGACGCTGCCCAACATCTCCCGCTGGGCGCACTTCGGCCTGCTCAATCTCGGCCGCGAGAAGGCGGCGGCCGAGGAGCTGGTCGGCCGGCTCAACATCCAGCCGCCATCGCTGAAGCCGCGCACGCGCAACCTCTCCGGCGGCAACCAGCAGAAGATCGTCGTCGGCCGCTGGCTGACCGGCGACGCCAGGGTATTCCTCTTCGACGAGCCGACGACCGGCGTCGATGTCGGCTCCAAGATCGAGATCTATCGCCAGATGGTCGAGCTGGCGCGGGCTGGCGCCGCCGTCATCTTCATCTCCTCGGATTTCGAGGAGGTCGCGGCGATGTGCGACCGCACGGTGGTCATGCGCCGCGGCCGCGTCGTGCACGAGATCACCGATCGCAGCGAGGCGACGCCGGAGACGCTGCTCTACTGGGCCTCCGGCAGTGGCGACGGCAGCACCGCCGCCGAGCCGGCGCCGACGCAGAGCCGTCAATCCGCCGCGACCGACTTCCTCGCCCGCTGGGGCACGGTGATCGGCATGCTGGCCGTGCTCGCCATCATCGCGGCGATGGCGCCGCAATTCATCTCCATCAACAATGTCTTCGACGTGCTGAAGCAGGGCAGCGTGCTCGCCTTCATCGCGCTCGGGCTCACGGTGGTGCTCATCGCAGGCGGCTTCGACATGTCGGCGGGCGCAACGAGCCAGTTCGCGGCCAATGTCGCGGCGGGAACGCTGATCGGCGGCTCGGGCGCCGCCGCGGCGGTGGCGCTCGGCGGCGCGCTCGGGTTCGCGGTCGGCGCCGTCAACGCGGCGCTGATCCTCTTCCTGCGCATTCCGGCCTTCGTGGCGACGCTCGGCATGATGTTCGTCATCATGGGCGCGACGCTGCTCTATAATGGCGGCCAGGCGCTGACGCTCTCCAACCAGCCGGGCTTCTTCTTCATCGGCCAGGGCTATGTCGGGCCGGTGCCATTCGTCTTCATCCTGCTCGTCGCCGTCACCTTCGTGCTCAACGTCATCCTGCGGCGCACGCGGCTCGGGCTGAGGATGTATGCCGTCGGCCAGAACGAGGCGGCGGCGATGCTGCGCGGCATCGGCCGCTCGCGCTATGCCTTCGCATCCTGCGCGCTTGGCGGCCTCGTGCTCGGCCTCGCCGGCGTGGTGCTCGCCTCCTACAGCTACGGCGCCTCGGCGCTCGCCTCGGGCGTCGACTTCCTGATCAGCGCGCTCGCCGCCACCTTCCTCGGCTCGACGATGTCGCGCGCCGGGGAACTGACCGTCGTCGGAACCGTGATCGCGGCGATCTTCCTGGCATCGCTCTCGAACGGGCTGATCCTGATGGGCATCTCCAATCAGGCACTGCCGGGCGTGCAGGGCATCGTGCTGGTGCTGTCCATCTCCCTCGGCCTGCTGCGTCGCCGCAGCATCGGCCAGATCCTGATCTTCTGAGCGCGAAGGGCAAACGCATGAACGCCATCGCATCCCGGCGCCAGACCCATGGCGGCATCGCCGACCAGCTGCGCGATTTCGGCCCCGCCTTCGGCATGCTCGCCGTGCTGGTCCTCTTCGCGATCATCAAGCCGAGCTTCGCCTCGCCGGCCAACATCGCCAATGTCCTGCACCAGTCGGTCGTGCTGGTGATCATGGCCTTCGGGCTCGGCGTCGTCATGGCGATGCGCGGCGTCGACCTCTCTGTGGCGCAGATCGCCGATTGCGCCGGCCTCATCGCCGCCGTGCTGATGCTGCATCGCGAGCCGCTCTGGGTCGTGCTGCTCGTCCCGCTCGCCTTCGGCCTCGTCGTCGGCCTCGTCAACGGCCTGCTCGCCGCCTATGCGGGCATCCCCGCCATCATCGGCACGCTCGGCATGATGTTCGTCATCCGCTCGGGCGAACTGCTGATGACCAATGGCGCCGAGCCGCAGATCCTGTTCACGCTGCCCCGCGGTTTCACCAAGCCGTTCTTCTTCATCGGTCAGGGCTGGATCGGCCCGGTCTCGGCGCTGATCCTGCTCGGCCTCGCGGTGCTGGCGATCATGATCGTCGTGACCGGCTATACGAGCTTCGCCCGTCGCGCGCGGGCGGTCGGCGGCAATTTCCGCGCCGCCTATCTCGCGGGCGTCGATGTGCGCGGCGTGTTCGCCGGCGGCTTCGTCCTTTCCGGCGTCCTTGCTTCCATCGCCGGCGTCGCGCTCGTCTCGCGCACCTCGATCGCCATGCCGCGCGGCGCCGAGCCCTATCTGCTCGACGCCTTCGCCGCGGTCTATCTCGGAACGCTCTTGTCGCGGCGCGGCGAGATCACGATCCTCGGCACGCTGGTCGGCGCGCTGTTCATCACCTTTCTCGGCAACGGGCTGACCCTGCTCGGGCTCGGCGCGCCCTATCGCTATGCGCTCAATGGCGGCTTCATCCTGCTCGCGATGGCTGTCGGCGCTCTCAAGAAGAACCAGTAGGAGGAACCGGTCATGAGCCTCGTCATCGACGCCCACAACCATCTCGGCGACCGGCCCGGCGCAAGGCAGACCGGCGCCGAGCTCGTCGCCAAGATCGACGCCGCCGGCGTCGCCAAGGCCGTGGTCTTTCCCTTCGTCGAAGGCAATTTCACCAACGACTTCGTGCGAGACGCCTATCAGCAGTTCCCCGACCGGCTGATCCCCTATTGCGCCGTCAATCCGTGGGAGCGCGACGCCGCCGCGATCGTGCGCACCTGCATCTCGGACTGGGGCTTCAAGGGTTTGAAGCTGCATCCGACGATCAACGGCTATCACCTCGCCGATCCGGAACTGGTCGATCCGCTCTTCGCAATCGCCGACGAGCTCGATTTTCCGATCATCGTCCATGGCGCGAGCGACCTCTACAACAGCCCGCCGGAATTCGCGCTGATGGCCAAGCGCTTCCCGCGCGTCAAGCTGATGATGGCGCATATGGGCTTCTTCTGGTCGGTCGACCAGGCGATCTCCTTCGCCGGCGAGTTCGAGAATCTCTATCTCGAGACCTCGCGGGCGCCGATCTTCGAGATCCAGACCGCCGTCAAGCGCATCGGCGCGCACAAGGTGATCTGGGGCACGGATTCGCCCTTCGTCGACTACGAGTTCGAATTCCAGAAAATGGAGCGTGCGACGCCCGATCGCTCCGGCTATGAGGCGATCGTCGGCGGCAATATCGCCCGCCTGCTCAAGCTCTGATCCTTTCGCCGGCACCCTGGAGACGGCACGTCGTGTCCACCACCATCGATCGGCCCGACCCAGCCGGCGACCGCCGCCTCGATCTCGCTGCCCGCGCCGCCTGGCTCTATTATTTCAAGAGCCGCACGCAGGAGCAGATCGCGGTCGAGCTGAACATCTCGCGGCAGATCGTGCAGCGGCTGATCGCGCTCGCCAATTCCGAGCGGCTGATCCGCTTCCAGCTCATCCATCCGCTCGCCGAATGCATCGAGCTGTCGGACCGGCTCAAGGACCGGTTCGGGCTGATCTATTGCGACATCTGCCCGAACGAGCGCGGCAATACCGAGGACATTCCCTCGGTCGCCTCGCTCGCCACCTTCTATCTGGAGAACATCATCCAGCAGAAGGCGCCGCTCACCATCGGCATGGGCTCGGGCGGCGCGATGCGGGAAGTCTCGCGGCGCCTGCCGCCGATCGACCGGCCGCAGCATCACTGCGTCTCGCTGATGGGCAACCTCACCCGCGACGGCCGCGCCACGCATTACGACGTGGTGACGCGGCTTGCCGAGCGGATCAACGCGCAGTGCTATCCGCTGCCGGTCCCGGTCGTCACCAACACGGTCGAGGAGCGCGAGGTGCTGCAGGCGCAGCCCGGCTATGGCGTGCTGCGCGGTCTCGTCGAGGAAGCGACGCTGCTCATCATGGGCATCGGCTTCTGGGGACCCGAGGCGACGCTCTATCGCGACGGGTTCATCACCGCCGCCGAAACGGCGCAGGCGATGGAAGCGGGCGGCGTCGGCGAACTGCTCGGCTGCGCCATTTCGGCCGACGGGCATATCGTCAACGCGGCCTATCATGACCGCCTGACCTCGTTCATCCGCACCGGCCCGGCCGACCGGCCGACGACCATCGTCGCCTCCGGCGTCTACCGTGCGCCGGCGATCCGTGCAGCGCTGAAGGGCCGCCTCGCCAATTCGCTCATCACCGACGAGAACACGGCGCGGCTCGTGCTGCAGATGGACTGATAGTCCTAAGGCGCGGCGCCGGTGGCGTTCACGCGGCAGGCATAGACCGACGTCGTTGCCGTGATCATCAGCGTGTCGCGCGCCGCGCCGCCGAAGGTGAGGTTCGAGGCACGCTCCGGCAAGAGGACGCGGCCGATCAGCGTGCCGTCGGCGAGGTGGCAGCGGATGCCGTGGTCGTCGGCGAGCCAGAGCCGGCCTTCGGTGTCGACGCGCAGCCCGTCGAAATGGCCGCCATCGGCATCGACTAGCACCTCGCCGCCCGTCAGCGTGCCATCGGCCGAAACCGCGAAGCGCCGCAGATGGTTCGGCCCGTCGGCGCGCTCCGTGCTGCCGGTGTCGACGATGTAGAGGATGCTCTCGTCCGGCGAGAAGGCGAGGCCGTTCGGCATGACGAAGTCATGCGTCATCTGTCGCACCGCGCCGCTGGCCGGGTCGAAGCGGTAGACATGGCAGCCGGTGACCCCGTCTTTGGCCGGCCGTGAACGGTCGCGGCCATAGGACGGGTCGCTGAACCAGATCACGCCATCCCGCGTCACCACGACATCGTTCGGGGAATTGAACGGCCGGCCATCGATGCGGTCGACGAGCGGGGTGATCGTGCCGTCCGGTTCGGTGCGCGCGATACGGTGCGGCGTCTGCTCGCAGGTGACGAGCCGGCCCTGGCGGTCGACCGTGTTGCCGTTCGGGCTCCAAGCGGGTGCGCGGAAGGTCTCGATGCGGCCGCTCGCCGGCTCATAGGACAGCATGCGGTCGCCGGGGATATCCGACCAGACGAGAAGGCCGCGATCAGGAAGCCAGGCCGGCCCTTCGGTCCAGCGGCTGCCGGTCCAGATGCGCTCGACCCGCGCATCCGAGACCATGCAGGCGGCGAAGCGCGGATCGACGATCTCGAAAGCGGGGCCGGCCAGCGGCCCCAGCGGCGTCTCGGCTACCAATTCGTCACCGAGCCGTCATGGCGCTTCAGATGCGGCGCTTCCCAGAACTTGAAGCTCTGCTTCTTGATCAGCTCCTCATTGACCTCGACGCCGAGGCCGGGCGCATCCGAGACTGGGTAGTGCGCCTTCTCGATGCGCGGCTGCACCGGGAAGAACTCGGAATTGTCGAAGCCGAGCTGCTCGGCAGGCGAGGTGCGCGTCTCCAGCCAGGAGAAGTTCGCCACCGCCGCCGCGAAATGCACGGTCGCGGCCGTGCAGACCGGCCCGAGCGGATTGTGCGGCATCATGTCGACGTAATGCGCCTCGCTCCAGCCGGCGACCTTCATCGATTCCGTGAGGCCGCCGACATTGCAGACATCGATGCGGTTGAACTGGTGGATGTCGCGCTCGATGAAGGGCAGGAACTGCCATTTCGAGGCGAATTCCTCGCCGATCGCGAAGGGGATGTCGACCATGCGTCGGAGCGCCTCATAGGCTTCGGGCGTCTCGTCGCGGATCGGCTCCTCCAGGAAGTCGAGCGTGCCGGACGGCATCTTCTGGCAGAAGCTCGCTGCCTCGGCGACCGACAGGCGGTGGTGATAGTCGATGCCGAGCACGACATCCTCGCCGAGTTCCTCGCGAGCGCGAATGCACCACTTCGCCGTCGCGGCGATATGCTCGCGCGGCTCATAAGTGTCGGGATGACCGTGGCCGGACGGCGAGAGGCGCATGCAATTCCAGCCCGCCGTGATCAGCGCCTTGGCCTGCGCGATCATCTCCTCGCCGGGCGGCGCCGAGGTCGAGGCGAAGGTCGGGATACGGTCGCGCTGCTTGCCGCCGAGCAGCTCATAGACCGGCACGCCCAGCGCCTTGCCCTTGATGTCGTAGAGCGCGATGTCGATCGCCGAGATCGCCGCCTGCAAGACACGGCCGCCCTCGAAATACTGGCTGCGATACATCTCCTGCCAGAGGCCGCCGATCCTGAACGGATCGCGGCCGATGAGGAATTCCCGGTAATGCTCGAGCGCGCCAACGACGGCCTTCTCGCGGCCCGAGAGACCGCTCTCGCCCCAGCCGAACACGCCGTCATCGGTCTCGATCTTGACGAGAAGCTGGTTGCGTGTGCCGACCCAGACGGGATAGGCGCGGATTTCCGTGATCTTCATGATGGTCCCGTCCGGGGTTGCGTCTCGGCCGTCAGCCGTTCTTGATCGGGTTCAGCTTGCGCCATGCCTCATATTCGGGGCGCGCCTCGTCGGAGAGCGGGTAGTAGCGCTGCAGCGAGCCGCCCTGCAGCAGCATCGCCTTGGAGAAGTCCTCCCAGTCGTGATGGGTGCCGGCATGCTCCAGCACCTGCCAGCCGAGCGCCGCCGGGACGACGCAGGCGCCGTCGTCATCGGCGACGATGATGTCGCCCGGCATCACGGTGACGCCGCCGCAGGCGATCGGCGTGTTGACGGCGAAGGGCATCAGCTTGGTCTGGGTGTGGAAGTTCGGCGTCACGCCGCGCAGCCAGTAGCCGAGATCGATTGTCTTGGCATGCGGGAAGTCGCGGATGCAGCCGTCGATGACGACGCCCGCGCCGCCGCGGCCCTTGAAATAGGTCAGCATCATCTCGCCGAAGATGCCCGAGCGCATGTCGCCGCGCGCATCGACGACGACGATGTCGCCTGGCTGCGTGTGATAGAGCACATGGCGGTGCAGCTGCTTCTCGGGATCGAGATATTCGCCGTCACCATAAAGGTCCTCGCGCTTCGGCATGAACTGCAGCGTCAGCGCCGGCCCCGCCACGGCCCGGCCGGGCGTCCAGGCCACGGGGCCTTCGATGAAGGTGTCGCGCACGCCCATATGGTGCAGCGTGCTGCAGGCCGTCGCGCAGCCGAGCGCCTGCAGCTTCTCGACGAGTTCGCGCGGCGGGCGGACAATGTCCTTGGTCTCGATCATGGCTTCCTCCGGGGGTCTTCTCTCGCCTTCACCAGTGCCAGATCGTGCCGTCTTCGAGACGGTTCACGGGCAGATAGGCGCGCTCATAGGGGTATTTGGCGGCGAGATCCTCGTCGATGTCGACGCCGTGGCCGGGCGCCTCGCCGGGATGGAGATAGCCGCCATCCTGCCGCCAGGCATGCGGGAACACCTCGTGCATCAGCGGCGTATAGCCGGAGAATTCCTGGATGCCGAAATTGGGCACCCAGAGATCGATATGCACATTGGCGCCCATCGCGGCCGGCGAGACGTCCATCGGCCCATGGCAGGCGGTGCGGATGTGATAGACGGACGCGAAGTCGAACATCCGCCTGAGGCCCGTGACGCCGCCCGCATGCACCGTGGTGGCGCGGATATAGTCGATGAGCTGCTCCTCCATCAGGAGCTTCGCGTCCCAGATCGTATTGAACACCTCGCCGAGCGCGATCGGCGTCGTCGTGTGCTGGCGGATGAGGCGGTAGCCCTCCTGCAGCTCGGCCGGCACCGGATCTTCCAGCCAGAACAGGCGATAGGGCTCGAGATCCTTGCCGAGCCGCGCCGCCTCGATCGGCGTCAGGCGGTGATGCGTGTCATGCAGGAGATGCGGCTCGTCGCCATAGGTGTCGCGCAGCTTCGCGAACAGCTTCGGGATGTGGACCATATATTTGGAGGTCGACCACACCTCTTCGTTCGGCAGCGTGTCGACCATGCCGCCGGTCCCCTGCACCGAACCCTTGCCGGTGCCGTAGATGGCGGGGAGGCCGGGAATGCCGACCTGGGCTCTGATCGCGACATAGCCCTGGTCCCGCTTGGCGCCGACCGCCTCGACGCATTCCTCGATGGTCAGCCCTTGCGCGTGGGAATAGACCATTACCTTCTCGCGCGAGGCGCCGCCGAGCAACTGGTAGAGCGGCATGTTCGCCGCCTTGCCCTTGATGTCCCAGAGCGCCATGTCGACGGCCGAGATCGCTGCCATGGTGATCGGGCCGCGCCGCCAATAGGCGCCGCGATAGAGATATTGCCAGATATCCTCGATCTGCGCCGGGTCGCGGCCGATCAGGAGCGGCGCGACATGGTCCTTCAGATAGCTGACGACCGCCAGCTCGCGGCCGTTCACCGTGCCGTCGCCGATGCCGTAGAGGCCCTCGTCGGTGATGATCTTGACCGTGACGAAGTTCCGCCCCGGCGAGCAGACGATGACCTTGACGTCCGTGATCTTCATTCGCGCGTGATCCTGGCGGGTTTATTCGTCGTGGCGCCAGCCGAGCATCCGCTCGGCCTTGGCGGAGGAGAAGAAGCTGCGGCGGCCGGAAAGATCGCCGCGCACCGGAACGTCCGGGAAGAAGCGCGCCGCGACATCCAGCGTCGGCATGTCGAGCAGCGTGTCGGGCGCCGCGATATAGAACACCTCATGCCCGACGAAGGGCGCGTCGAGCGCCTGGATGCAGGCCCGCGCCGCGGCATTGGCGAGCGTATAGGCCCAGAGATGCTTGGCGATGTCGGCGCGCGGCTCGCCGAACACCGCCACCGCCTGCGCTCGTTCCTCGACTACGAGGTGGAAGCGCATCGATGCGATGCGGATATCCTCGTAGCGGCGGGCGAAGGCATCGGCCTGCTGCTCGCAGATCCATTTCGACATGCTGTAGGGCTCCTCGCTGTAATTCGCGTGGAGCTCGTCGATCGGGAAATAGTCGAAATGCGCCTCGCGGCTGAAGGAGAGGCCGATGGCGTTGACGCTGGAGGCCTGGGCGATGCGGCGGATGCCGAGTTCGGCCGCGGCGGCGAGCGCGTTGTAGCTGCCGACGACATTGTTGTTGTGCACGACATGGCCGGGATGGCGGCCGGGCGAAGGGATCGCCGCCATATGGATCAGCGCGTCGCAGCCCGCGAAGGCCCCGGCTAGAGCGTCATAATCGGCGATATCGGCCTCGACGAAGCGGAGACGCTCGTCGGCCGGCGGCTCCGCCGGCGCGACGCGGTCGATGCTGACGACACTGTGGCCGCGCTCCAGCGCCTCGGCGAGGATGGCGCGGCCGATGCGCCCCGTGCCGCCGGTGACCGCGATGGTATGCGTCGCTGCCTCGGTCATGCTGTCAATCTCTCCGGTCACGACGCGTAGACGGCCTGATGCAGGCCGCGGATATAGCCGATGGCATAGAGCCGCCCGAAGGCCGAGTAGCCGGCATCGTCATTGCTGTCGCCCTCGACCGTCGGCACATGGTCGGGCCGGAGCACGCCGTCGAAGCCGATATCGCGATAGGCCTTCATGCAGGCGAGCATGTCTGTCTTGCCCGCGTCGTGCCAGGTTTCCTCGAAGCTCGACGGCGTGCCGCGCACGTCGCGGAAATGCACGAAGAAGATCTTGTTGCCGAACCGGCGGATGACGGCGGGCAGGTCGTCGGTCATCAGCGTGAAATTGCCCTGGCAGAGCGTAATGCCGTTCATCGGGCTCGGATCGAGATCGAGCAGGCGCTGGAAATTCTCGACGCTCCGCATGATGCGCCCGACGCCGCGGATCGGCGAGAGTGGCGGATCGTCGGGATGCATCGCCAGCTTGACGCCCGCCTTTTCTGCGACGGGGAGCACCTTCCTGAGGAAATAGGCGAGCGTCTCCCAGAGGGTTTCCTCGCTGATCGTGCCGAATTCGGTCGGCTCGGGCGGCACGTCGGCGGCGTTGAAGGCGGTGACGACCGAGCCGCCGCGAGAGGGCTTGGCGAGGTCGGTGCGGACCCAGTTGAAATCCGTCATCCACTCGTAGCACCAGACCGGGATGCCGAGCGCGCCCATATTGGTGATGAGCCGGCAAACCGTCTCGATCTCCTCGTCGCGGCCCGGCAGGCCGCGCTTCGCCTTGTTGAGGGGCGGGCGCGCCTCGATGACCACCAGCTTGAAGCCGGCCGCCTCGTAGCGCGCCTTCATGCGCGTGAGCGGGCCGAGATCCCAGGGCTCCTCGCCCTCCAGGAGGTCGGCGGGCGGCAGGCCGCCGACGGCGAGGTCGACGCCGGCCTGGCGGGCGAGGCGCCAGACGGGCGTCGGCGTCGGGGCGATGAATTCAGCGATTTCAAGCATGGATGCGGACTTTGAAAATGGGCGGACTTTGGATTAGCCGGCGGGTCGGGGCCGGAAGGGTGGTGAGGGGCGGATCAGACGGGCAGAAGCTCGGAGAGCCGCTCGGGCGGCATCCTGGGCTGGCTGTCATGCAGGAAGCAGGCGTCGGCATGCTTGTCGCCGAGGCGGAACAGCGGCGGCTCCTCTTTGCAGATATCCATCGCCTTCGGGCAGCGCGGGCGGAAGCGGCAGCCTTCCGAACTGCCGCTGACCTCGCGCGCCTTGATCGGCTGCGCGCCCCAGCGCTGGTCGAGATTGGGCCAGGGGATCGAGTCGACGAGAAGCTGCGTATAGGGGTGCTGCGGATCCTTGATCACCTGGTCGACATCGCCCGCCTCCATCACCGAGCCGCGATAGAGCACGATGATCGACTTCGCGATGTGGAAGGCGGTGGTGAGGTCATGGGTGATGTAGATGATCGAGACGCCGTGATCGCGCTGCAGGTTGCGCAGCGTCTCCAGGATGGTGGCGCGCAGCGAGGCGTCGACCATCGACACCGGCTCGTCGGCGATCAGGAGGCGCGGCTTCAGCAGCAGCGCGCGAGCGACATTGATGCGCTGGCGCTGGCCGCCGGAGAGCTGGTGCGGGAAGCGGCCGAGAATATCCTCGGGACGGAGGCCGACCGCGGTCAGCGCCTCCTCCATCTTCTTCCGCGCCTCGGCCTTGCTGCCCGCCAGCTTGAAATGGCGGATCGGCACCGAGAGCAGGTGGTCGACCGTGTAGAACGGGTTGAACACCGCGAACGGATCCTGAAACACCGCCTGCACCTCGCGGCGATAGGCGAGCTTGTCGGCGCCATGCAGCTTCGCGACATCCTTGCCGCGATAGATGATGCGGCCGGCGGACTGATGGATGAATCCGAGCAGCAGCATGGCAAGCGTCGTCTTGCCGCTGCCGCTCTCGCCGGCGACCGTGAGGATCGTCGGCTCATCCTCCTTCAGCGTCAGCGAGAAATCCTTGAGCGCGACCGTGGCGTGCGAGCCGATCAGGCCGCGGGAATAGACCTTGGAGACGTTTTCGAGGCGCAGCAGATCGGCCATCTCAGGCGGCTCCGTCATAGAGGTGGCAGGTGACGCGCCGGCCGCTCGCCAGCGTCAGCGGCTCCGGGCGCAGCGTCGAGCAGATGCCCATCGCCTTGTCGCAGCGCGGATGGAAGGCGCAGCCGGAGGGAAGGCGCAGCAGCGACGGCGCGAGACCGGGAATGCCCTGGAAGACACCCTTGTTGTCGAGGCTCGGCAGGCTGGAGATCAGCGCCTGCGAATAGGGGTGCTTCGGATCGGTGAACATCTCGCGCACCGTCGAGACCTCGACGAGCCGGCCGGCATACATCACCGCGACCTTGTCGACGAACTGCGCCATCAGGCCCATGTCGTGGCCAATGAGGATCACCGCCGCGTTGATGGCCTTCTGGACATTGTCGATCGTCTCCATGACCTGGCGCTGCGTCACCACGTCGAGCGCGCTGGTCGGTTCGTCGGCGATGATGACATAGGGGTCGAGCAGGATGCCGATGGCAATGCAGACGCGCTGCTTCATGCCGCCGGAGAGCTCATGCGCATACATGCGGAAGACGCCGGCATCGAGATCGACGGATTGCAGCGCCCGCTTGCACCGCGCCTCGACCGCCGCCTTCGGCTCCGAGGGGAGATGCGAGCGCACGGCATCGACCATCTGCGCGCCGATGCGCATCACCGGGTTCAGCGAGTTCATCGCGCCTTGCGGGATATAGGCGATGCGTGACAGCCGCGCCTTGCGCATCCCTTCCGCGTCGAGCGCCATCAAGTCGGCGCCGCCGACCACCACCGCGCCGCCCTCGATGCGGCCCGGCGGCTTGATCATGCGCATCATCGCGAGCGCCAACGTGCTCTTGCCCGAGCCCGACTCGCCGACCATGCCGAGCTTCTCGCCGGCATTCAGCGTGAAGGAGACGTCGTCGAGCGCCTTGGCGCGGCCGCTGTCGGTGTAATAGGTGACCTCGAGATTGCGGACGGTCAGAACCGGATCCGCGACCGCGCGGCGCGGCGCGCCAGCCGGCGCGTTTCGCACGAGCGTTGCTTCCATGACCGCTACTCCGTCCTGCGCACGCGGGGATTGGCGAGCTCGTCGAGGCCCATATTGATGAGCGCGAGCGAGCCGAGGATGAGGATCATCGCCACCGAGGGGATTATCGGCCACCACCACCAGCCATTGAAGAAGGCGCCCTGCGACTGCGCCGCCCAGATGAGATTGCCGAGCAGCGGCTCGCGCAGCGGCCCGAGGCCCAGCACCGCCAGATAGAAGGCGGCGAACACCGCCGCGAAGACCTGCGCCACGAAGGCGGCGGCGATGAAGGGCAGGAGATTGGGCAGGATCTCCTTGAAGATGATGCCCATGTCGCTGACGCCGGAAAGCTTGGCGACGGAGACGAACTGCCGCTCCTTCATCGTCAGAACCTGCGAGCGGATGACCAGCGTCGGCCCCATCCAGGCGAGCAGCACGACGATGAAGGCCATGGTGAGGATGGTGACGTCGCGCTTGTCGAGCGAGCCGGCGATGACGACCTGGATCAAGAGCACCGGGATCGGCGTCAGCACCTGGCAGACGGTGCGGATCGTGGCGTCGGTCCAGGAGCCGAAATAGGCCGACATGAAGCCGAGCACGACGCCGATGAAGGTGCCGATGCCGCCGGCGAGGAGGCCGATCGCCGCCGTCTGCCACATGCCGACGACCATGGCGGCATAGAGGTCGCGTCCGAAGAAGTCGGTGCCGAACGGGTATTTTAGGCTCGGCGGCTTCTTGGCGGCGACCGAGAGCGGATAGGCGTGCTTCGGGTTGATGGTGAGAAGCCCGATCACCGTGAAGGCGACGAGGCCGAGCAGGATCAGGACGCCGATGGCGAGGCCCTTGTTGCGGCGCAGATAGCGCAGGAACAGGACGAGCTTGCCGGGGCGTTCGACCCTGGTCTCGGCGGCGGGCGGGGACAGCGCGACAGTCGACATGGCTCTCGCTCCTCAGGAATTGCGCACGCGCGGGTCGAGCAGCGGGTAGAGGAACTCCACCGCCGTCATGAGCACCGCCACCGCGATGGTGATGAAGAGGACGATCCCGTAGATCGTCGGGAAGTCGTTCGAACGGATCGCAAGATTCAGCATCGTGCCGATGCCCGGAAGGCCGAACAGGCCCTCGACGATGATGGCCGAGGTGACGACGCTGCCGAGCGCGAGGGCGAGGCCGGTGATCTGCGGCAGCATGGCGTTGCGCAGATAATAGTCGCGGAAGATGCGTCCGCCGGTGAGGCCCTTGTGCTCGGCGAAGTTCACATAGTCCTCGCCCTGGATGGTGACGCCCATGCCGCGCATCGAGAGCACCCAACCGCCGACCGAGCCGAGCACGAGCGCGAGACCCGGCAGGATCTGGTGCTTCAGGAGGTCGAGGATGAAGCCGACCGAGAAGTTCGGCACCGTGCCGACCGAATAGGCGCCGCCGAGCGGCAGCAGCTTCCAGCGGAAGCCGACGAAGAAGAGCAGGAGGATGCCCATTATGACCGGCGGCACGCCGGTCAAAAGAATGAAGGGCGTCGCGAAGCCCCGCATCCAGCCGGGCGCGCGCGGCCAGGCCGCGACCGCGCCGAGGAAGTTGCCGATCACGAAGGCAAGGATGGTGGTGACGAGCAGGAGGCCGATCGTCCAGGGCAGCGACTGCGCGATCAACTCCGTCACCGTCGTCGGATAACGATAGAGCGAATAGCCGAAGTCGAGCCGCAGGATATTGCCGAGATAGGTCCAGTATTGCTCGTAGAGCGGCCGGTCGAGACCGAACTGCTGCTGCATCGAGGCGATGATCTTCTCGAGATCGGCCGGCGAGAAGCCGCCGGTCCGGGCCAGTTCGCCGAAGCGCTCGCGCAGCGCGTTGCGGCTGGAAAGGCGCGGGATGAAGAAAACGATCGTCGACGCGGCCCAGATGACCACGACGAGAAAGATGAGGCGCTTGGCCACGAGCTTGAGGTTCACGGGATCGGTCTCTCGCCTCGGTGCGCCAGGGGCGACCGGGATGCCTGCTGCCGGGAGGCGCGCGCCCCGAAGGAAGCGCGCGCCGTTTTGGCAAGGGTGATCCATGAAGGGATGGGCGGGGCGATGCGTCGCCCGCGCCCTGCCCTTCTCGCCTTACTGCGCGCCCGAGGGCTGCAGACCGGTGATCACCAGGAGGCCGGTATGGGCCCAGAACGCGCCATTGGTACCGCCGGCGACGTTGGTGGCGCTCGGCCAGTTCTTCCAGTAGTGGTTGTTATAGGGGATGCGGTGCAGCCACTGGATGACCGGCACGTCGATCGTGTCGCGCCAGTAGATGCCGAGAGCCTTCGCGGCGCCTTCCTGGAACTTCGGATCGTTGGAATCGAGCGGCGAGATCTCGTCGAGGATCGCGTCGAACTCGGGGTTCTTGTAGCGCGAGAAGCGGTTGTTGCCCGCCGCCGAGCCGATCGTGTTGCTGTACTTGCCGTGGAACAGGTTCAGCGCCTCGAAGGGATCGTAGAGGCTCGCGCCGTGGCCGAAGAGATAGAGGCCGGGCTTGCCGTCGACCATGTTCTGGTAGGCGTCGGTGCCGAAATTGACATTGGCGTCGAAGCCCGCCTGACGGAGCATCTCGGCGAGAACCGGCGCAATGTCGCCATGGATCGACTCGAAGGCCTGGATCGTGGCGTCGAAAGTCTTGCCGTCCTTCTCCCAGAGCTCGTCGCCGTTCTTCTTCCAGCCCGCCGCTTCCATGAGCTTGGCGCTCTCTTCCACGTCGAACTTGCCCGGCTGGTACTTCTCCTGCTCGGCCTTCACGGCCGGGCTGTCGGCGAATTTCTGCAGGTTGGGATAGAGCGGGAACGGATAGATCGTCGCGATCTCGGCGCCGTCATAGAGCACCTCGTTGATCCGGTCGCGGTCGATCGCCAGGCTGATCGCCTTGCGGATATTCGGATCGTTGTAGGGCTCGAGCTGCGTGTTCATCCAGAGCGAGTTCGGCCACCAGTCGAGATAGCCATAGGGCGACTCGGTGCCCGTCCAGGACTGGACTTCCTTGTTCTGCTCCAGGATGTTGCCGATGACCTGGGCGCGCATGTCGACCGACGAGTCGAACTCGTTGTTCACGACCCGCTGGGCGACCGTGTCGATCGGCTGGTTCAGGATATTGGCGATGACGACGCGCTTCACCGCCGGCTCCGGCGAGCGGCCGGCCTTGACGGCCCACCAGTCCGGACGGAGGTCGAGGATCTTTTGGTTGGCGTTCCAGGCGACGACGCTGTAGGGGCCGGAATGCGGCATCTCGTCGAGGCCGACGGCCTTGGTCGGATCGGCCTGCGCCGCTTCCCAATGCTCCGGCACGATCGGCAGGCCGGTATCGAACTTCTCGGTCAGCACCTCGAATTTGAAGCGCGGTGCCGGCTGCTTGAACTTCACCTCCACCGTCTTGTCGTCTTTGGCGGTGACGCTGTCGACGAACTGCTGGAAGTGAGCGTGATAGGGCAGCGTCTCGTATTTCATCTGCCCTTCGAAGGTGTAGACCACATCCTTCGCGGTGACCGGCTTGCCGTCGCTCCAGGCGGCGTCCTTGTTGAGCTTGATCTCGAGCGACGTGAAGTCGGGCGAGGTGTATTCCATGCTGTCCGCCAGCCACGGAACGAACTGGCCGCCATCCTTGAAGATGGAGAAATACATCAGCGGCTCGAACAGGAGGTTGTTGCCCTCCTGGTGCGTATAGCCCGGCAGCACCCACGGATTGGTGGTGCCGATCGAGGTTCCGCCGGCCACGCCCCAGGCGAGGTTGAGC
>CAWZZK010000082.1:0-78720 GCA_963966455.1 Kaistia sp.
CGCTTTTCTGCAACGACGCTGCGTGTCAGGCTTCGGCCGAAAGACGCGAAAGGATGCGACATGGTTGATCTTCCCGGCACGCCCGCCCCCCGCCCGGTCCGCTGGGGCATCCTCAGCACGGCACGTATCGCCCGGCAGCGCATGGTGCCCGCGCTGGCCAAGAGCCCGTCCGCGACGGTCGCCGCCGTCGCGTCGCGCTCGCTCGACAGCGCCCGCGCCTTCGCAGAGCCCTTCGGCATCGCAAAGACCTATGGCAGCTATGGCGAGCTCTTCGACGATCCCGAGATCGACGCAATCTACAACGCGCTGCCGAACAATCTCCATCTCGAGACGACGCTCGCCGCCCTGGCCAAGGGCAAGCATGTGCTGGTCGAGAAGCCGATCGGCATGAACCGCGCCGAGGCCGAGGCGATCAGGGCGGCGGCCGGCACGCTCCTCGTCGGCGAGGCCTTCATGATCCGCCATCATCCGCAATGGCACGCCGTCGGCGAGATCATCGCCTCCGGCCGCATCGGCCCGGTGCGCGCGGTGCAGACCTTCTTCTCCTTCCTCAATGTCGACCCGGCCAATATCCGCAACCGGCCGGAGACCGGCGGCGGCGCGATGCTCGATATCGGCTGCTACGCCGTCGCCTCGGCGCGGATGATCTTCAAATCGGAGCCGGCGCGCGTCTTCGCCCTCATCGACCGCGATCCCGCCATGAAGACGGACCGCACCGATACGATCATCGCCGATTTCGGCGACGGAAGGCAGTTCTCGGCCATGCTGTCGACGCAGAGCTTCCGCCACCAGCACGTCTCGATCATCGGCACGCTCGGCCGCATCGAGATGCCGACGCCGTTCTCGGCCCCGACCGAGACGGAGACGATGTTCGGCATCGACGTGAAAGGGCCGGGCGAACTGCTCGAGACCATCACTGTCGCGCCGGTCGACCAATATGCGCTGCAGGCCGAAGCCTTCTCGCGCGCCGTGGCCGGCACGGGGCCGTGGCACCATGGCGCGGACGACGCGCTCGCCAATATGGCGGTGCTGGACGCGCTCTTCCGCTCCGAGCAGAGCGGGGCTTGGGAGCGGCCCTGACGCTCGCGTCATGCACCACCGGGGCGCTGCTTGAACGCCCCTTCCGCGCCCCCATATAATCGGTCGTGGGAGATCATTCCCCGTCCGGATGCCTCCAAGAGGGTCCGGGTGCAAGGTCGCTTGGTGGAAGGACTTTGTGATGTCGCGCGTTTCAGCGTTCTCCAGCCCGCTCCTGCTCGGCTTCGACGAGATCGAGCGGGCCCTCGACCGGGTCGCCAAGGCCTCGGGAGACGGCTATCCGCCTTACAATATCGAGCGGATCGCGAAGACCGATGCGCGGGACGAGTGCCTCAGGATCACGCTAGCCGTCGCAGGCTTCTCGCGGGAATCGCTCGAAGTCACGGTCGAGGAAAACCAGCTCGTGATCCGCGGGCGCCAGGTCGACGATCGCGAAAGGGTCTATCTGCATCGCGGCATCGCCGCGCGGCAGTTCCAGAAGACTTTCGTGCTCGCCGACGGCATCGAGATCAGTTCCGCCGAATTGAAGGATGGACTGCTGGCCATCGACCTGATCAGGCCGACGCCCGAGCGGATCATCCGCAAGATCGAAATCGGGGTCCGCGACTGACCCCGCACTCTCGCTCGATCGAGGAGAAAGAAGAATGACTGAAGCCCGTTTCGTTATGCCCGCCGACGCCTTTGCCGGCCTCGGCTCCGGCCAGATCGCCTTCGTCAAGGCCGTCGGTGCCGAGCAGATCCGCGATCTCTTCCCCGGCGCCCCGCCGCTTGCCCCCGGCCAGACCTTCTGGGCGCTGCTCGACGCCGCCGGCGCGCCGCTGATGGTCTCCGACAGCCGCGAGGCCGTCGTGATGAACGCCCGCGAGCATGATCTCGAGGCGATGAGCCTGCACTAGAAAGATCAGCGCACCCAGACCGTGACGGAGACGCGCTCGGTCTCGTCGAGCAAGACCGGATCGGTTGGGTGCAGCCCGTGGCTCGCGAGCAGCCGCTCCGCCGACCCCATCGCCCAGGCGCGCGTGAACACCGGGACACCGCCCGGCAGCTTCACGCCGCGCTTGCGCGACAGGTGAAACGCATCGAAGCCGAGGCTGAGGAAAAGGTCGTTGACGCGGCGCCCGCCGGGAACAGCGATCAAGCCGCCTTCCGGCGCCGCCTTGCGAAGCGCCTCGCCGAGCGAGGCCATCCCCGGATTCCACCACCAGCCATCAGCCCGCTGCTCGACGCCGTCTGCCTGCGACGACACGATCATGCGGCGGCGCCCCGCGACATTCGGGAAACGCTGGTGACCGTAGCGGCCGAGCACGTTGAGCACGGCGCGGTCGAGTTCCCCCTGGAAACGGCGCCAGTCGGCATCATTGCGCAAGGCGTCCGGCATGGAGCCGTCCGCATTGGCGATGCAGTCGTCATCCGAGACGATGGCGTGACCGTGAATCTCGTAGCGCGCCATGACCCTCTTTCCCGATCATGGGCGCGCACGACACCGCGCGCTTCCCGGGGGCCACGGAGCGTGACCGTCACAGCATGACGCTGCGCCTCCTCGCCGGCCGCCTCAGCCGCGCAGCACCGCGCCCGTCGCCTTCGCCACCTGCGCTACGATCTTCGCCGAAACAGCGTCGATCTCGGCATCGGTCAGCGTGTGGTCGGTCGGCCGCAGCGTGACCTCGATGGCGACGGACTTGCGTCCCTCGCCGATGGCCGCGCCTTCGAAGACGTCGAAGACCGAAGCGGCCGCGATCAGCGCCTTGTCGGCGGAGAGCGCCGCTTTGAGGATCTTGCCGGCTTCCGTCGTCCGGTCGACGACGAAGGCGAAGTCGCGCGTCACCGGCTGCAGCGCCTGCGCGTCGAGCGGCGGGCGCGTCTTGGTCGGCCGCGCGCGCGGCAGCGGGATCTGGTCGAGGACGATCTCGAAGCCGGCGAGCGGCCCCTCGACGTCGAGCGCCTCGAGCGTCGCGGGATGCAGTTCGCCGAAATGGCCGATCACCGTCTGTGGCCCGAGCTGGATGGTGCCCGAGCGGCCCGGATGGAACCAGGACGGGGCGCCGGCGACGATCTGGAACTTGTCGACGGGCGCGCCGAGCGCCTCGAGCAGCGACAGCGCATCGGCCTTCGCGTCGAAGACCGAGACCGGCGCCGCCGCGCCCTGCCAGTGACGACCGGAGCCCGAGACGCCGGCGGTGCCCCGGCGAAGCCCGGTCGCGGCGATCTTCTGATCTTCGGGGCGGATGCCGCGGAAGATCTGCCCGACCTCGAACAGCGCCACGTCTGCGCTGCCACGATCGGCGTTGCGCTGCGCAGCGAGTACAAGGCCCGGCAAGAGGCTCGGCCGCATGTCCGACATTTCGGGCGAAATCGGATTGGCGAGCGCCAGCGCCTCCGCGCCGCCGCCGAACGCCTCGGCGACGCCCTTCGCGACGAAGGACCATGTCACCGCCTCGACGAGGCCGCGGGCCGCGAGCGCGCGCTTGGCGCGGCGCGTGCGCACCTGCAGCGGCGTCAGGACCGGCCGCGAAACGTCATCGGCTTTGCCGAGCGGGGTCGACGGGACGCGATCAATGCCAAGAATGCGGACCACTTCCTCGACGAGATCGGCCTTGCCGTCGACATCCGGCCGCCAGGACGGCACGCCGACCGTCAGCACCGGCGCCTCGCCGGCCACCGTGAAGCCGAGCGCCGTCAGGATCGCGCGGATCTCTTCCACCGACGGGTCGATGCCCGAGAGGCGCTTCACCTCGCCGACCGGGAAGGCCAGTTGCAGGCGCGGCTCGGGGATCGCGCCGGCGAGGACGATCTCGCTCGGCACGCCGCCGCAGATCTCAAGGATGAGCCGCGTCGCGAGATCGAGGCCGGGGACGGTGAAGGCGGGATCGACGCCGCGCTCGAAACGGTAGCGCGCGTCGGAATTGATGCCGAGCTTCCGCCCCGTCTGGGCGATGTTGAGCGGCTCCCAGAGCGCCGACTCGACGAGAACATCGACCGTCGCGTCGGAGCAGCCGGAGGCCTCGCCGCCCATGATGCCGGCCAGCGACTCGACGCCGTTGTCGTCGGCGATGACGCACATCGTCTCGTCGAGGGCATAGGTCTTGCCGTCGAGCGCGAGAAGGCTCTCGCCTACCCGTGCGCGGCGCACCACGAGATCGCCCGCGACCTTCGCCGCATCGAAGACATGCAGCGGCCGGTTGCGGTCATAGGTGAGGTAATTGGTGATATCGACGAGCGCGTTGATCGGGCGGAGGCCGATGGCGCGCAGCTTCGCCTGCATCCAGTCCGGCGACGGCCCATTGCGGACGCCGCGCACGAGACGCAGCGCGAAAGCGGGCGACAGCGCCGGCTCGTCGCCGAAGTCGAAGCGGACGGCGACCGGGCATGGCCCCTCGCCCGCGACCGGAGCGACCGCGCCATCGGAAAGCCGGCCGAGACCGGCGGCGGCGAGATCGCGCGCGACGCCGTGAACGCCGAGGCAATCCGGGCGGTTCGGGGTGATGGCGATGTCGATCACCGGGTCAGCGAGGCCGGCCCATTCGGCATAGGGCATGCCGACCGGCGCATCGGCCGGCAACTCGATGATGCCGTCGTGATCCTCGGAAATCTCGAGCTCGGCGGCGGAGCAGAGCATGCCGCGGCTCTCGACGCCGCGGATCGTGCCAACGGCGAGCGTGATGTCCTTGCCCGGAATATAGGTGCCCGGCGGCGAGAACACGCTCTTCATGCCGGCGCGGGCGTTCGGCGCGCCGCAGACGACCTGCACCGGATCGCCGGCGCCGGTGTCGACCATGCAGACGCGCAGCCGGTCGGCATTCGGATGCTGCTCGGCCGAGACGACATAGGCGACCGTGAACGGTGCCAGCGCCTGCGCCTTGTCCTCGATGCCCTCGACCTCGAGCCCGACGCGCGTCAGCGCATCGCCGATCGCCTCCAGCGAAGCCTCGGTCTCAAGATGCTCCTTGAGCCAGGAGAGGGTGAATTTCATGGCTCGGTCCTCAGGAACTGAGACCGCCGACGAGCGTCGGCAGGTCGAGCGGGCGGAAGCCGTAATGGGCCAGCCAGCGGATGTCGGCGTCGAAGAAGGCGCGCAGGTCCGGCATGCCGTATTTCAGCATCGCGATGCGGTCGATGCCCATGCCGAAGGCGAAGCCCTGATATTCGTCGGGATCGAGCCCGGCATGGCGGATGACGTTCGGATGCACAATGCCGCAGCCGAGGATCTCCAGCCAGTCGTCGCCCTCGCCGAAACGCACCTCGTTGCCGACCCGCTTGCAGCGGATATCGACTTCCATCGACGGCTCGGTGAACGGGAAGAAGGACGGGCGCATGCGCATCTCGACCTTCTCGACCTCGAAGAAGGCGCGGCAGAAGGCTTCGAGCAGCCATTTCAGATGCCCGATATGGCTCGACCGGTCGATGACGAGGCCCTCGACCTGATGGAACATCGGCGTGTGGGTCTGGTCGCTGTCGTTGCGATAGGTCCGGCCCGGGGCGATGATGCGGATCGGCGGCGCCTGGCGCTGCATCGTCCGCATCTGGACCGGCGAGGTATGCGTGCGCAGCAGCAGCTTCTCCCCATCCGCCGCCGGCGGCAGGAAGAACGTGTCGTGCATCTCGCGCGCCGGATGGCCGACCGGGAAATTCAGCGCCGTGAAGTTGTAATAGTCGGTCTCGATATCCGGGCCTTCCGCGACCGAGAAGCCGAGATCGGCAAAGATCGCGGTGATCTCGTCGATCACCTGGCTCACCGGATGGATGCGGCCGCTGTCGAGCGCCGAAGCGCGGACGGGGAGCGTCACGTCGACAGCCTCGGCCTTGAGCCGGGCAGCGAGACCCTCGGCCTTCAGCACGGCCTTGCGGGCGGCGATGGCCTCGGTGACGCGGTCGCGCAGCCCGTTGATCGCCGGGCCGGCGGTCTTGCGCTCCTCCGGCGACATGGCGCCGAGGCCCTTCAGCTGCTCCGAGACGGAACCCTTCTTGCCGAGCGCGGCGATGCGCACCGCTTCCAGCGCGGCCTCGTCCGCGGCGCCGGCGATCGCCTGGCGGATATCGGATTCGAGCGCGTCGAGATCGGCCATGACTGGTCCCCGGATCGGCGTCGGCGGGAACCGGAGGCGAGGCTCGCGGCGCCGTTCAACGCGGCACGGCCGCACGGATCGCCTCGGCGTGCCATCATGCAAACTGGAATGGAAATCCGGCCGGCTGCTGGAGCCGGCCGGACAGCATCGTCGAAGGGGATCAGGCGGCCTTGGCGGCCAGCGCACCCTCGGCCTGCTCGACCAGCGCCTTGAAGGCAGCCGGCTCGACATTGGCCAGTTCGGCGAGCACCTTGCGGTCCACCTCGATGCCGGCCTTGGCGAGGCCGTCGATGAAGCGGCTGTAGGTCAGCTCGGCCGAGACCTCGCGGACGGCAGCGTTGATGCGCTGGATCCACAGGCCGCGGAAGCTGCGCTTCTTGGCCTTGCGGTCACGGTAGGCGTACTGCGCGGCCTTGTCGACGGCGGCCTTGGCGGTACGGATGGTGTTCTTGCGGCGGCCATAGAAACCCTTGGCGCGCTTCAGAACCTTCTTGTGCTTGGCGTGTGCGGCTACACCGCGCTTCACTCGCGACATGACATTGTCTCCGGTTCAGGGGCTCAGCCGTTGAGGAACTGCTTGACGATCTTCGCGTCGGCATCCGACAGCGTGGTGGTGCCACGCGCGTTGCGGATGAACTTGGCCGTACGCTTGATCATGCCGTGCCGCTTGCCGGCCTGGGCCGTCTTAACCTTGCCAGTCGCCGTGAGCTTGAAGCGCTTCTTCGCGCCGCTCTTGGTCTTCAGCTTGGGCATTTTCACATCCTTGACATTGCGCCGACAGGAACGGCCCGCCGCGCCGCGGTTCATATGACCCGCAGTCCGTCGGTCCGCTTCGGCTTGGAAGCATTCGTGAACCGCCGCGGCATGCCCTGGGACAGGTTCCCGAAGGAACAGTCCCTCGCCGGGCGGCTCGGAAACGGCGCGGTTATAGCGGCGATGCTTCGCCAGCACAAGCGCCAAAACCCATGCTTTTCGCCCTCGGAGGGCGGCCGGCACAGAAGAGCGCCGGCGGGTTGGTGCCCGCTCAGCGCGGAGCGAGCACCATGATCATCTGGCGGCCTTCGAGCTTGGGCTCGGCCTCGACCTTCGAGAGTTCGGCCGTCTCGTCGCGAACGCGCTCGAGCAGCTTCATCCCGAGATGCTGGTGCGCCATCTCGCGGCCACGGAAGCGCAGCGTCAGCTTGACCTTGTCGCCTTCCTCGAAGAAGCGCTTGATGGCCTTCATCTTGACCTCGTAATCGTGGTCATCGATGGCCGGGCGCATCTTGATTTCCTTGACCTCGACGGTCTTCTGCTTCTTGCGGGCCTCGTTGGCCTTCTTCTGCGTCTGGTATTTGAAGCGGCCGAAATCCAGGATCTTGCAGACCGGCGGCTCCGAGTTGGGGGCGATCTCGACCAGGTCGAGGCCGGCCTCGGAGGCAAGCGCAAGGGCTTCGTCGAGCGGGGTGAGGCCGACATTCTGGCCGTCCTGGTCGATCAGCTGGACCTCACGGACGCCGCGGATCTCGCGGTTGATGCGTGGGCCATCCTTGGCGGGAAGTGGCGCTTTGAAAGGGCGGCGAATGGGGGCGGACTCCTCTAGCAATGAACGATCTGTCGGGGACTGGGGGAAAAACGACAGCGACCGACGCGACTGCCCCCGGCGCTGCGCCTGGAAGCCGTGCCCGGCCTATCGGGTCCTCCGACCCTGACTTGACTTTGAAAATCGGCGAACAAAGGCGGAAAGTCAACCGAAAGTGGACTTTGACGCGGACCCTGCCTAGGTAGGATCGCTGCCGCGAACGATCAAGGAGCCGTCCATGGAGCCCGTCACGGAGTCCGCCGCCGAGCCCGCCTTCCGCGAGATCACCGTCGGCAGCGGCGACGAAGCGCGGCAGATCGCCATGCTGGAGCGGGCCGGAACGGGCCGCGGCATCCTCTTTCTCGGCGGCTACATGTCGAACATGCGCGGCGCCAAGGGCGACGCGCTCGACGCCTATGCCGCCGCGACCGGCCGGCCGATGACCCGTTTCGACTATTCGGGCCATGGCGAATCGGGCGGGCGCTTCGAGGACGGCACCATCAGCCGCTGGCTCGAGGAGGCCTCGGCGGTTCTCGACCTCGCGGCCGGCGCGCCGCTGATCCTTGTCGGTTCCTCGATGGGCGGCTGGATCGCGCTGCTGCTCGCGCTCGCCGAGCGCGCGTCCGGCCGCGGCCGCATCGCCGGCCTCGTCCTGCTGGCGCCTGCGACCGACATGACGCACAGCCTGATGCTGGCGCAAATGGACGCCGCCGTGCGGGCCGAGCTCGAGGAGAACGGCGTGGTGCGCATCGCCAGCGCCTATTCCGAGCAGCCCTATCTCATCACGCGCGCGCTGATCGAAGACGGCGCCCGCCATCTTCTCGCCGACAAGCCGATTGCCATCGGGGCTCCGGTCCATATCATCCAGGGTGTCCTCGACGAGGATGTGCCTTTCGACCACGCGCTCGACCTCATGTCGCATCTCGCCGAGGACGACGTCGTGCTGACGCTGATCAAGGATGCCGGTCACCGTCTGTCGCGGCCGGAGGATCTCGCCAAGATCCTCTCCGCGGTCGAGGCGATGAGCTGAGCGGGCGGCCCCTTTCGAAAAGGAACGATGCCATGGCGACCAGAGGCTTCTTCGGCAAGCGCCCGACCGAGATCGAGGCGGGACGCCTCCCCCCCGGACAATATCTGACCGAGGATTTCCCGGTGCTGTCGGCCGGGCCGACGCCGCGGGTCGATCTCGACAAATGGAGCTTCACGCTCAAGGACGGCGTGCGGCCGGTGGCGAAATGGACCTGGGACGAGTTCCAGAAGCTGCCGCATGTCAAGCTGACGCGCGACATCCACTGCGTCACCAAATGGTCGAAGTTCAACACCGCCTGGTCGGGCGTCATGATCGACGACATCCTCGCCGAGGCCGGCATCGAGGCGCCGACGGGCTTCACGCTGGCGCATTCGTTCGACGGATACACGACAAATGTCCCGACGGCCGACCTGGTCGGCGGCAAGGCGATGATCGCCACCGCCTATGACGGGCAGCCGATCACGGCCGATCACGGAGGACCGGCGCGGCTCCTCGTGCCGCATCTCTATTTCTGGAAATCGGCGAAGTGGATCAACGCGCTGCAGTTCACCGCGCGCGACGAGGCGGGGTTCTGGGAGCTGCGCGGCTATCACATGTATGGCGATCCCTGGCGCGAGCAGCGCTTCACGGGCGATTGACGCCGTGACCACCGCCGAACCCTCCGCCGATCTCGCGCCGCCGCATCGCCTCGCCTGGCAGGAGGCGCGGGTCGAGGCGATCCATCCCGAGACGCCGGAGGTGAAGTCCTTCGTGCTGCGGCCGCAGAGCTGGACCGGCTTCACCGCCGGCCAGCATGTGGATATCCGCCTCACGGCGCCCGACGGCTACCAGGCGCAGCGCTCCTATTCGATCGCTTCAGCGCCCGATGACAGCGGCACGCTGGAGCTCGCAATCGAGGCGCTGCCGGATGGCGAGGTATCGCCCTTCTTCCATGACGTGGTCGAGGTCGGTGACACGATCGAATTGCGCGGCCCGATCGGCGGTCATTTCATCTGGGACATGCCGCTCGGCGGGCCGCTGCTGCTGGTCGGCGGCGGCTCGGGGCTGGTGCCGCTGATGTCGATCCTGCGCCAACGCGCCCGCGTCGCGCCGGACGTGCCGGCGACGCTCGTCTATTCGGCGCGGCGCTATGACGACCTCATCTTCCGCGACGAACTGTTCCGCCGTCGCGACAGCGATCCCGGCTTCCGGCTGGAGATCGCCCTCACCCGAGAGCAGGCCCGCGACGGCCTGCATTTCGGCCGCATCGACGCCACGCTGATGGCGCGGGCGATCGGCGCCGAGGTGCCGAAGCTCACCTATATCTGCGGCTCCAACCCCTTCGTCGAAGCGGCGGCCTCGCTGGCCCTGGCCGCGGGCCTCCCCTTCGGCAGCATCCGGACCGAGCGTTACGGCGGCTAGGAGGCTGGGCAGTCAGCGCCCGCGCCACGCGCCGCTCTGCCACAGCGCCGTCAGCGCGTCGCGATAGGTGGGATACCGCAGTCTGACGCCGAGTTCGGCGAGGCGGGCATTTCCGACGCGCTTGTTCTCGGCATAGAAGCTCCGCGCCATCGGCGAGAGGTCGGCCGTCTCGAACGGGATGTCGGGCAGCGGCGGATAGCCGGCAAGGTCGGCCGCATAGGCGACGACGTCCTGCGGCGGTGCCGGTTCGTCGTCGGTGACATTGAAGACGCCAGCGGCGCGGCGCGCGGCCGCCGCCTCGATCACCGCCGCGATATCGTCGACATGGATGCGGTTGAAGATCTGGCCCGGCTTCACCAGCCGCCGGGCGCTGCCCTCGTCGAGATTGACGAAGGTGTTGCGGCCGGGACCATAGATGCCGGCGAGGCGAAGCAGCGCCACCGGAATCCCGCGCCCGGCGCCGAGCGCCATCCACGCCGCCTCGGCCTCGACGCGGTTCAGCGCCCTCTTCGAACCGGGACGCGGCGCCGTCGCCTCGTCGACCCAGCCACCGCCATGATCGCCATAGACGCCGACGGTCGAGAGATAGCCGATCCAGGAAAGATCAGGCGCGGCGCTGATATCGGCTCCGAAGGCCGCGAGCACCGGGTCGCCGTCATCGCCGGGCGCGACCGACTGCACCAGATGCGTAGCCGAGCCGAGCGCCTCGCGGACCGCGTCGCCCGCGTTCTGGCCATCGAAGACCAACGCGTCGATGCCGGCGGCGCGGAGCCGCTCGGCCTTTTCCTCCGTCCGCACCGTTCCGGCGAGCGAAGCGACGCGGCCTTTCATCCGCCGCGCGAAGGCGAGCGAGGAAAAGCCGAGGCCGAAGATGAAGAAACGGGCGTCTTGCAGGGCACTGTCCTGCGGGGACGGGTGTTGGCTCGAAGCGTCTTGCATGGGGTCTCCGCGCGTCGGCGCGGAGACTAGAGCCTTTCGCCCGCCAGGCTCAACCCTCGTCGGCCGGCTGCTGCACGACGCCGGCTTCCCAGCCGAGAATGGCGCGCTTGCGCGTCAATCCCCAGTGATAGCCGGTCAGCGCCCCGGATTTACCGAGGATGCGGTGGCATGGCACGACGAAGGAGATGGGGTTTCGGCCGATAGCCGCGCCGACGGCGCGCGCCGCCTTGGGGTTGTTCACCTTCTCGGCGATCTGCGAATAGGTAGCCGCATGCCCGAGCGGGACCGAGAGCAGCGTCTCCCACACCCGTACCTCGAAATCCGAGCCGATGAAGACGAGGCGAAGCGGCGTATCCGGCCGCCAGCGCGAGGGATCGAAAATGCGCGCGGCGTAAGGCGCGGTCGCCTCCCAGTCCTCTTCATAGGAGGCGCAGGGGAAGCGCCGCGTCATGTCGGCGAGCGCCGCCCGCTCCTCGCCGGGATCGGCGAAAGCGAGGCCGGCGAGGCCGCGATCGGTGATCATGATCAGCGCATAGCCGAAGGGCGAGCCGTGGAAACCCCACTTCATCGCGACGCCTTCTCCGCGCGCCTTGTAGGCGCCGGGGCTCATCGCTTCATGGGTCACAAAGAGATCGTGCAACCGGCCCGGTCCCGAAAGCCCGACCTCGTAGCTCGTGTCGAGCACCGAGGCGTCGCCGTCCAGCAGCATGCGCGCGTGGTCGAGCGTATGCGCCTGGATGAAGGCCTTTGGCGACAAGCCGCACCAGCGTGTGAACAGCTTCTGCAGCGACAGCGGGTTCATGCCGACATGGGCGGCGAGACGCTCCAGCGAGGGCTGCTCGCGCCAATGCTCGGTCAGGAACTCGATCGCGCGGCGGATGATCTCGTAGTCCTGATGGGGAGCCGGAGGAACGGGGTCGGCCATGGCGAGGGCGGTTGCTATGTTCATCGTCTGGATCCGTGGCGTCGGCGTCTCGTATCGATGATGCCACTCTAGGAATGCGGCGCAGGCGGCGACACCCGATTCTTGCGCCGGGGTACCGCTCGCGATCGCTTTCGCAAAGCCCGATCGAATCAGGCGCGGCGGAGGCTCGTCAGCGCGTTCTGCAGCGCGGTCGCGAAGCCTTCGCGATCGTCGGGATTGAGGAAGCTGCCGATCGAAAGCCGCTTGCCATGCGAGGCGAGCGCCATGCGCGTGATGCCCCAGTCAGGCAGCCGCTCGACCTCGAGCCGCGCCCAATAGGGGTTGAAGTCGAACTGCTCCGTCTTGCCGCTCGCCGAAATGCGGCGGATCGTCAACGTGTCGCGCGTCATCTCGACAATCTCGCGCGCCCGGGCGGCGCGATAATTGAGACGGAAGGCGAACTGGATGGCGAGGATGTCGAGGCCGAAAAAGCCGGCGATCGGCCATGCGCCGAGCGACCAGAAGAGCAGCCCGCTCGCGAAACAGGTCGAGGCGACCAGCATCAGCAGCAGCGCGAAGCCGCGCGGCGACAGCGATCGATAGGGCTTCAGAACCGCCGAGAACACCAGCTCGGCCGGCTCGTCCATGTTGCGGTCGGTCATGACGCATCAGTATAGAAGCTCGATGCCGGATTCCCAGCCTCTTCCCAAAAGCCCAAGGCGACGCCGCACGCTGACACGCGCCGAGGCGGAGGAATTCTTCGCCCGCTTCGCCGCCCGCGAGCCGGAGCCGAAGGGCGAACTCGACTATGTGAATCCCTTCACGTTGCTCGTTGCCGTCGTCCTCTCGGCGCAGGCGACCGATGCCGGCGTCAACAAGGCGACCAAGGCACTCTTTGCCGCCGCCGATACGCCGGAAAAGATGCTGGCGCTGGGCGAGGAGCGGGTGACCGAGCATATCCGCACCATCGGGCTCTTCCGCACCAAGGCCAAGAACGTCATCGCGCTGTCGCGACTTCTCGTCGAGCGGCACGGCGGCGCGGTGCCGGCGGATCGGGAAGCCCTCGAGGCGCTGCCCGGCGTCGGCCGCAAGACGGCCAATGTCGTGCTCAACATCGCCTTCGGCGAACCGACGATCGCCGTCGACACGCATATCTTCCGCGTCTCGAACCGGACGGGGCTCGCGCCCGGCAAGGATGTCGTCGCGGTCGAGGCCGGCCTCGAGAAGATCGTGCCCGTGCGCTACCGCCTGCATGCGCATCACGGGCTGATCCTGCACGGCCGCTATGTCGGCAAGGCGCGCAAGCCGGACTGCCCCGTCTGCATCGTCAACGACCTCTGCCGCTTCCCCGACAAGACGATCGGGTGATCAGGCTCTTTCAAATCGTCGATGGCGCGGTAAGCTTCTCGAAGCCATCGACGGAGCCGCGACATGGCGGTGCATTTTCCAGCGACGCAGGACGGCAAGGCCAGCGGCGCCACGGCTTCGGCCTATGGCATCGGCGTGCTGTGCTGGCTGCTGTCGGCCGGCGTCTATATCGCGGCGAAGTGGGTGGCGCCCGAGATGCCGCCCTGGACGCTCTGTTTCTGGCGCGTCTTCATCGCCTGCCTGATTCTCATCCCCGTCGTCCGGCATGACTTCCCGGCCATGCGCTCGGCGCTCGCGTCGCACTGGCCGTCGATCCTCTTCATCGGCGGGCTCGGCCTCGCGATCTGCCAGGGCTTCATGTATATCGGCCTGCATCATGCCGATGCGATCACGGCCGGCATCATCATGGCACTGATGCCGATCGCGACCATGGTCATCGCCCGCTTCATGCTCGGCGAGGCGATGACGGCGCTGCAGACCTTCGGCGCTCTGTTCGCGCTCGCCGGCATGGTGGTCATCGTCTCGCGCGGCGCCCCCGCGTCGCTGCTCCGCCTCGCCGTCAATCCCGGCGAGCTCTGGGTCGTGGCGAGCGCCATCTCCTTCGGCTTCTACACCGTGCTGCTCAAGAAGGCCCGCTTTGCGCTGCCGCGGATGCCGCTCCTGGTGCTGCTGCTCGGCGCCGGAGCGCTGACCGCCCTGCCCTTCTGGCTCTATGAGGAGATGACCGGCGCGCGCACCACACTCACGACCGGCGGCGTCCTCGCGCTGCTCTATGCAGCGGTCCCCGGCGGCGCGCTCATGTATTATCTCTTCAACTGGTCGGTGGAAGCGCTCGGCGCCTCGCGCGCCAGCCTGATGCTCTATCTGCAGACGATTTTCGTCGCGATTCTCGCCTATCTCATCCTCGGCGAGCGGCTGCATCCCTTCCATCTCGCCGGCGCCGCCCTCATCGTCGTCGGCATCGTGCTCGCCAATATCAAGGCGCGCATGTCGGATCCGGCACGTCAGTAGCCCCGCGCCATCGCGGCGGCGAAGATCGGGATGGCGAGGAAGATCGTCGCCTCGAGATGCAGATACATCCGCGTCGACCGGATCTCGGCCGCAGAGGGCAGCCAGCCGGGCTCGCCCTCGGCGCGCTTACGCCAGGCGATCATCTTCAAGGTCGGCGGGATCGACAGGAGACCGATCAGCGCGAAGGCCGCCATCTTGGCCCAGAAGGACGGGCTCTCGACATAATATTGCCAGCCCTTCAGGCCGAAAAACACCCGCAGCACGCCGATGACGAGCACCGCTCCGGCCGTCGCGCCATAGACGATGTCGAGCTTGGCGACGCGGTGCAGACCCGGGAGGTCGAGATCGCGCTTCAGCCAGACGAGCTGCACGGCGAGCATCGCGAAGAGCAGGAACACCGCCAGGTGATGCAGGATCGCGAGGACGAGATCGACGAGCACCGGCTCACTCCACCAGTTCGACGGGGCGACGGCCGCGCACCCGCTTGTTGAGATGGGTCATGAAGGCCATGGCGAAGAGCGGCGTCAACAGATTGACGATCGGGATCGCAAGGAAGAGCGCGATGACGAAGCCGCCGACAAGGACCGTTCCGGCGTTCTCGCGTCGCAAAGCCCTTGCCGCGTCGACGCCGCCGAACCGCGCCGCCGCCGCCTCGAAGAATTCGCGGCCGAGCAGATAGCCGTTGCCGATGAAGAAGGCGACGAGATTGACGCCCGGCACGAGGAGCAGCACGAGGCAGATGAGGTTGACGAGCACCGCCGTCACTGCGAAGCCAATGGCGCCGAACGCGCTTTCCTTCAGCGAGAGGCCCGTTCCCGGTGGATCGAAAGGATAGTGCCGCCGCTCGACGATCGCCGCGATGTCGTCGGAGAAGAGGCCAGCCATCAGCGCCGAGACGGGCGCGACGAGAAAGGCGAGGCCGATGATGAAGCCGAAGCCCGAGACGATGGCGACCGAGGTCCCGATCCAGGCATGATCGGGCCAATCGGCAAAGTGAACCACCGCCGCCTGCAGGCCGAGCCAGGCAAGGACGAGGAGAAGCAGCGTCAGCCCCAGCACCTTCAGGAGGACGGCGCGGAAGGGGCGGGTCGGCAGGTCGGAAAGAGCGAGCCAGGCGGCGGCGAGCATCGTGCGATCAACGTCCTTGGCGGCGTTTGGGCAGCCCCGGCTCAGGACGCCGCGGCGCTTCGGCAGATGGTCACGGCGGCGGCGGGCCGCAAGCCGGACCGACGGTTGCACGGCAGGGCGCCGGCTGTATAGTCCGCAACCGACCCGCCCGCCGGCCCGCCGGCTCCTGCCCTTTTCGGATCGGCCATCGAATGACGCAAGCCAGCTACGACGTTCTCGGCATCGGCAATGCGATCGTCGACATCCTGGCGCGGGCGGAGGACGATTTCCTCGTCGAGCAGAAGCTGACCAAAGGCTCGATGCGGCTGGTCGACATGGAGGAATCGTCGCGGCTCTACGCGGCCATGGGGCCGGCCATCGAGGCCTCGGGCGGCTCGGCCGGCAATACCGTCGCCGGCATCGCCTCGCTCGCCGGCCGTTGCTCCTATGTCGGCAAGGTGGCGGACGACCAGCTCGGCGCCGTCTATCGCCACGACATGCGCGCCATCGGCGCCCGCTATGACGTCCCGCCGCTTGCGGCCGGCACGCTGCCGACCGCGCGCTCCATGATCTTCATCACGCCGGACGGCGAGCGAACGATGAACACCTATCTCGGCGCCTGCCATCGCCTCGGCCCCGAGGATATTGACGAGGCGCTCGTCGCCGATACCAAGATCACCTATTTCGAGGGCTTCCTTTGGGACGCGCCGAGCGCCCGCGACGCCTTCCACAAGGCGGCATCGATCGCACATCGCGCCGGTCGCAAGGTGTCGCTGACGCTGTCGGACGCCTTCTGCGTCGATCGCTTCCGCGGCGATTTTTCGCGGCTCTTGAAGGACGGGACCATCGACATCCTGTTCGCCAACGACGCCGAACTCAAATCCTTCTACCAGACCTCGAGCTTCGGCGCCGCGCTCGACGCGCTGCGCGCCGAGTGCCGGATCGCGGCGGTCACGGTCGGCGCGGAGGGCTCCTTCGTGGTCACGCCGGACTCTGTGATCCAGGTTCCCGCGACGCCGGTCGAGCAGGTCGTCGACACGACGGGCGCCGGCGATCTCTACGCGTCGGGCTTCCTCTACGGCGTCGCGCGCGGCTTCGCGCTGACGGATGCGGCGGCGCTCGGCTCGCTGGTGGCGGCGGAAGTCATCACCCATATCGGCCCGCGCCCGGCGGTTTCGCTGGTCGATCTCGCGCGCCAGCACGGTTATCCCCTGTGACGGCGCGGTGACGCCGCCATGACGATTGACAAGCCCCGGCCGCGCCCTTAATCAACGCGGCCAAGCCCAGATGGCGGAATTGGTAGACGCGCTGGTTTCAGGTACCAGTGACGCAAGTCGTGGAGGTTCGAGTCCTCTTCTGGGCACCAATCACTCTTAAGTGATTGGTTTCGTTGGGTCGATTGATCTGCGTGCTGTGCACCAACGGCTGCGACACCAATTGTCACACCGGGCACTGCAGAATATGGATCGGCTCCCTGAGCGAATGATGGTGCGGAACGGCACCCATTATCACCGCGTCAAGGTTCCAAGGGACATTGTCGACCGCTACGGAAAGCGGATCGAGGTTGTGTCGTTGCGAACGAGCGACCCCAAAGTCGCCAAGGCGTGGAACGCGCGCATAACCGTCGACCTGAACGGAAACTTTGACCAAGTCCGCGCCGCGTCGATCACAATTGAGTTGAAGCAAGAGGCCTTCCCGCTGAGCGCGGATCGCGTCACTTCGATCACTCGTTCGCACGCAGCGCGAATCGAAGAGCAGCTCTTGGTCGACTGCGTCGTACTTTTCGAGGCGGCGGTCGCCGATCGCCGTTCCCCGCGAGAGTTCATCGCCCAACGTTCACCCCGGGAGGACATGTCCGGTCTTTTGGGGGCAGCAACAGGCGGCGTGTCTGCACCCGATCTCTTTCAACGCCTGCGGCATAGAGGGCGCACGAGAGCGGCGCGCTGCTAGCGATCGCTAGTCGGGATCGGCGTTAAAGGCGCGAACGCCGAATCTCACCTGATCTGACAAGGCCCGTAATCGATCCGGCCCGGCCGCGCTGGTTGAGTTCAGATCTGTAGCCCTCCAGGCGGATTGCCGACACCACAGGCTGGCAATGTCGCGCGATGACGCGACCCTGCCAGCGGACTTCTGCCGGCCAGAGACGCCCGAAGACGACGCAATGGCCCGCTCAGGGCGAGGGCGGGGCCGAGAGCCCTCGCTGTGCGCCTGGAAACGCTAAACTGGGCAGTCGAAAGCGTTTACTGAAATGGGGTCCTATGGGAGCTTAACAGGCATCAGCCTACCGGCGCGGCGCGCGCGCCTGCCGAGGTGAAGACCGGCTCGCCCCAAGCCTTTCTGAGCGAGGATGTGACGGCGATTAACGGACGATAGAGGGCATCAATTCCGAACTTCTGCGCGCCGTCGTCGAGGGGCTGGCGCTTGCGGAGCGCATCTGGATCCTCCCCCTTGAGGACGAAGCGCCGCTTGCCCGGCTGACCCAGAACATGTGCCTGTCCGTGCGCGGCCACGTCAATCTTCCCTCGAATGGCTCACCTCTCTGTTCGTCCGGCTCGTCTCGGTCAATCCGCGCGACACGGTCTTCCTCATGGCGCTCGGCCAGCGTTCGGCCGAGATCCAGTTTGCGATGGCGCAGGTAGTCTCGGCCGGCTCGATCATGGTCGTTCTGACCAATGTCTCGCTCGCGATGCCGGCCGGGAGCGATCTCGTCATCCGCTGCCATGCTAATTCGACCATGCCGTACGACTCGATCGCGGAAGCCGCCATGACGCTCCAGCTTCTCGGCCACCGCCTCGCCGCCCGCCTCGCGCAGCGCGCGACGATCCGGAAGCGCTGCTCCAAGGTGTCCGCGAGGCGGCTCGGAAATGCAGATCGCCCGCTTTCCCCTGTCGCCGGCTCAATCGGATCCTGCCAAATCGCGCCCGGCAACTGCTGGGGCTTCGGCGGGTGCAGGCCGGCGGGGTTGGTCGCGAACGGGCTGACATCAGCGACATCGCGGCTGACGGGGGCTGGCAGCCCCTTTCACGTCTCGAGCGCTTCCGTGCCGCCGCGATACGGTCTTACGCATAGGAGCACACCATGCGTTGGGCCGCCGGCCGTCGCGATGACAGCGTCCCCGGGCGTTCAGGCGTCCGCCACCGGATGAGCCGCCATCGCCCACATGACAATCGGCGCGCCGGCCCTTGCTGCTGCCGGAAAAGCGATCAGGTCGATTCATATACCGGACTTGGACTCGATCCTGCAATCCAGGCTCTCCCGCCAGACGCTACTCTCGAAAGACGAGCGCCAGCGAGGAGGAACAAGAATGCCCGCATACCACATCAAGAACGTCACCATCTTCGACGCCATCGACGATCGCCCCTATCAGGGCGAAGTGCTTGTGCATGGCAACCGGATCACAAAGGTGGCGCGGCACGATGCCATCACTGCCGAGGACGGGGCTGAGGTGATCGACGGAGGGGGCAAGTTTCTCATGCCGGGGATGGTGGAGGGCCACTGCCATCTCTCATTCGTCGGACCGGCGCGCAACCAGGATCTCGGCGAGATTCCGCCGGAAGAACATCTGCTGCGCACCATGCGCAACGCTACCTTCATTCTCGATCACGGCTTCACCTCCTGCTATTCCGCGGCGAGCGCCAAGCTCAGAATCGACGTGGTCGTCCGCAAGGAGATCGAGGACGGCTATCTGAAAGGCCCGCGCTATAAGGCGGCCGGTCCGGAGATAACCGTCACCGGCGGGCTTGGCGACGAGCGCAAGCAGCATTCAAGCTTCGAGAGCTTCGGCATGATTGCCGACGGTGTCGACGAGATCTCCCGGGCGGTACGGATCTGCTGCCGCGAAGGCGTCGACAATGTGAAGTTCAACGTGTCAGGCGACGAATTCGTCGGCCATGCCCGCGCCGAGATCATCTCGATGACACAGGAAGAATTGAGCCAGGGCGTGCGCATCGCGCATGATTGGGGCAAGCGGGTCGCCTGCCATAGCCGCGCGGCCGAGTCGGTGAAGCGCGCCGTGCGGGCCGGAGTCGACTGCATCTATCACTGTGACTTCGCCGATGAGGAGGCACTCGACATGCTCGAGGCCGCCAAGGACCGCGTCATCGTCGGTCCGGCCTTCGGCCTGGTTCACAACTCGGTCTTCGAGGGCGATGTCGTCGGGCTGACGCGCGAGGTCGCCGAGCGGATGGGACTGCCGCGCAAGCTCGAACACACAATTGCGACCTATCACGAGATGCGCCGACGCGGCATGCGCGTCGTTGTTGGCGGCGACTACGGCTTCACGATCACGCCGATGGGCCAGAACGCGCGCGATATCGGACATTTCGTCAAGTTCTTCGGCTATTCGCCGGCCGAGGCGCTGAAATGCGCCACCGCCGTCGGCGGCGACCTGATGGGCCACAAGGGCGAGCTTGGGGTCATCAGGCCCGGTGCGTTGGCCGACCTCCTCCTTGTCGACGGCGATCCTCTGGTCGATCAGTCCGTCCTCGTCGGCCCCGGACGCTTCACCATGATCATGAAGGACGGCGACCTGCATCGCGACCCGCGCCATGCGTTAAAACCGCAGCGTCCTGCCGCGGCATATCCGGGTTCGGGGTATCCGGGCCGGTGACGGAGCGGGCTCGCCGGCTTCGCGCCGCGCGATGGGGCAGGCTGTCGGGGGGATTCAGGCGGCCGGGGCGGCGTCCATCAGCGCCTCGCCGAGCCGTGCCGCCACCTTTCTGGCCAGCGCCAGCGTCTCCTCGACCGCGCGATCGTCGGGGTGACGGCCTGTCAGCAGCCGTAGTCGCGCGACTTCTTGACCGTCTGGGGCCGCGACGGACACCAGCAAGGCCGACAGGCCCGTCAGGTCGCGGCGAAACCAGGGCGCCGACCAAGTCTGCAGGTTGGTATAGGTTGCGCCGTCACTCGCCTCCAGCACCACGGTGGCGTCGGCTTCGTCACGCAGCCAGGCGAGCAGCGCCTGAGCCGCCTCGTAGAGCTGGCCGAGGCCGAACGCGGCATAGCCGAAGGCGCCGCCGGCGGGGCCGAGCGTATAGCGGCCATCGGTGGTTCGCGAGACGAAACCGCGCGCCTCCATGCGGCGAACCATGTCGAAGCCTGTCGAGCGCCGGAGTTCGCAGGCCGCGATGAGCTCGTTGATGCTCATCGGCCGTCCCTCGCTCAGTTCCGCCAGGATACGGCTGAAGGCGGCGAGCCCTGCCGCCTCGGTGACGCTCATCGGCGTCTTCCCGTGCTCATCACGCGTCGACACCCTGCCGCGACGCGGCCGAGCGGTTTCGCATGTTGCCGGGATAGTTCACGCGGAACGCCTCGGGCGTGTAGGACGGTCCGAGCCCGGTTCCGAACACCAGATCGTCGGGCATGTCCCAGCGCACGCGTTGGTCGGCCCAGATGACCATTCCCTGCGGAACATTGCCGCCGCGGGTCGCGACCAGTCGGGACCAGACATCGAGATAGGCCGGGACGGTGGCGCCGCGCAGGGCCGCCACCAGCACCGAGAAGGCCCGGATCCCCATCGCCGGCGGATAGTCGACGGAGGCGAGCGGCACGCGCGCGCCGACGGCAAGCTTGTAGGACAGGTTGATGTCGCCGCCCGTATGCGGCGGGATGCGGCCGGCCTCGAATTTCGCATCGAGAAATGCGGCGATGGATCCGACGCTGTTGAGACCGCTGTCGCACCAGACCCCGGCGAATTCACCGCCATGGCGCGCGATGGCGGCCGTGGCTGCGGCATGGGCGGCGTCGCGGTCGAAATTGGTCGCGTCCGCCGTGACGACCTCGATATCGGGGTAGCCGGAGAGAACCCTGCGGGCCGCGCCGTCACGGCTCTGGCTGAGTTCCGCATCGACATGGCCCCACAGCATCAGCACGCGACCACGCCCCTTGATGCGGTGGGCCAGCCATTCCGCCGTTACCTGACCGATCGCGCAGTTGTTCGAAGTGACGAAGCTGGTGCATGGCATGTCGGGCACGCCGCCGCGATCGACCAGAACCACCGGCTTTCCCGCGGCGATCAGCTCCTCGGTGAGCGGTGCCAGCCGGCGCGGCGAGACAGCGCTGACCAGCACGCCATCGGCGCCATCGGCGACCATCTGGCGGATCTGCTCCTCCTGAAGCCGGGCATCGTCATCGGCATGCATCACCGTCACCGCCTCAAGATCCTCGAAATGGCGCGATGCCGCGAATTCGACGCTGTGCACCAATGCGACCTGCCAGGCATTGGTGAGGCCCCGATTGGCGAACCCGATGCGGAACCTCCTGCGGCGATTGATCCGGGCCGGGCGCGCGAGCGGCGGAGGCTCGGCCGGCAACGCCCCCGGAAGAGCCGGCGCATGGTCGCCGAAAAGCGTGCGTTGACGCTTCTCCTCGCTCTCCAGCGCAACCTTGTGAGCCTTCAGCATGGCGCGGGCGAGCGGGCCGGGCGCAATGCCATCCCGGCCGCAACGCACGATGCCATAGCGTTCCATCATCCGCGTGAGGCGATAGAAGCTGGCGCGGGGGACGCCCAGCTGCGCGGCGAGATCGACGCCCGACCCCCGGCTTTGCTTCACCAGCGCCGCCATCAGATCCATGGCGGCGTCGACCCCATTGCGCTGACTGCTCATCCGCTCCTCCCCAGAACCGTGAGCAACTGGACTTCAGGCCGGCCGACCCCGCATGTCAATCCACGCGGCCGCCATTTCGCACAATGATCACGCTGCGGCGACCGGCACCGCCTGACCGCGCGTGTCGAAGAGGTGGAGCCTCTGCGTATCGAAGGCGAGGCCGACCGGCTGGTCGATGGCGATGCCGACATCGTTGCCGACGATCCGCACCGTGAGCACGCCGGCATCGGGCACCGTGACATAGGCGAAGGTGTCGGAGCCAAGCCGCTCGACGACGTCGACCCGGCCGTCGATGTCGCCCTGGCCGGGCGGCGTGATGACGATGTTCTCCGGACGGGCGCCGAGATGGGCGATCATCGCCGGAGGCGGCGCCGCAAGGCGCACCTTGCCGCCGGGAACGATGATCGCCCTGCCATCGGCCGAGGCGGGCAGCACGTTCATCTTCGGCGAGCCGATGAATTGCGCGACGAACAGGTTGGCGGGCCGCTCATAGAGCTCCATCGGCGAACCGACCTGCTGGATGACGCCGCCGTCGAGCACGACGATCTTGTCGGCGAGTGTCATCGCCTCGACCTGGTCATGCGTGACATAGACCATGGTCGCGGCAAGCCGACGATGCAGCTTTGCGATCTCGACGCGCATGTCGACCCTGAGCGCCGCATCGAGATTGCTGAGCGGCTCATCGAACAGGAAGGCGACGGGCTCGCGCACGATGGCGCGCCCGATGGCGACGCGCTGGCGCTGGCCGCCGGAGAGGGCGCGCGGCTTGCGCGCCATATAGGGCTCGAGCTTCAGGATGGCGGCGGCGGCATCGACGCGTCGATCGATCTCGGCCCGCGGCAGCCGCGCCACCTCCAGCCCGAAGCTCATGTTCTGGCGCACCGTCTTGGTCGGATAGAGCGCGTAGGACTGGAACACCATCGAAAGCGCGCGCTCGGCCGGGCCGCGATCCGTGACATCGGTGCCGTCGATCAGGATATGTCCGCCCGAGGTCTCCTCGAGACCGGCGATGAGGCGCAGGAGGGTCGACTTGCCGCTGCCGGACGGACCGACAAAAATGACGAACTCCCCGTCGTCGATGGTCAGATCGACCCCTTTGATGATCGAGACGGAACCGAAGGATTTGGTGACGCCTGAAAGCGTGATGACCGCCATGGAATACCCCTCACGCCTTGACGGAGCCGGCGCTGAGACCGCCCTGCCAGAAGCGCTGCATGATCAGGAATGCGAGAATGACCGGCAGGATCGAGACGAGGGACCCGGCCATCACCACGGTGAAGAGCAGATTGCCGCCGCTCCCGGTCGTCGCCGAGGCGTACCAGATGGCTAGCCCCACCGTGACCGGGAACTGATCGGAGGTCGACATGACCACCAGCGGCAGGAAGTAGTTGTTCCATGCCGCGACGAAGGCGAGGATGAACACGGTCGCGAAACCCGGCATCAGCAGCCTGAAGGTCAGCCCGGAGAGGATGTGGAGCTCGCCTGCGCCATCGACGCGGCCGGCATCGATGATCTCGTCGGAGACGGCCTCCTCGACATAGACGCGCATCAGGAACACGCCGGGCGGGAACACGAGCGAGGGCAGGATGACGGCCAGCGGGGTGTTGAGAAGCCCCACCTTCGAGAATAGCAGATAGAGCGGTATGACAAGTGCGGTCTGCGGGATCATGACTGCGCCGAGCACCAGCGCGAAGAGCAGGCGCTTGCCGGCGAAATCGTATTTGGCGAAGGCATAGCCGGCGAGCAGCGCGAAGAAGGCCGCGCCGATGGCCGACGTCAGCGCATAGAAGAACGTGTTGCCGAGCCAGCGCAGGAAGATGCCGTCCTGCATGGTGAAGAGGTCGACGAGGTTCTCGCGGAGATGGAAATCATCCGAGAACCAGAGGCCGAACGTGCCGAACAGATCGGCATTCGTCTTGGTAGAGGCCGTGACGACATAGAAGATCGGGATCAGTGTGTAGACGAGATAGATGCAGAGGATGGCGGTGAGCACCCATCGGCTGAGCCTGAATCGCGCCGATCGGACGGTGTTGCCGACGATACCCATCAGCGCGCCCCGCGATTGCTGGCGAGCATGAAGGCATAGGAGAACACGGCTACGACGGCGCCGAGCACGAAGGATATCGCCGCGGAATAGTTGTATTGCTGCGCCGTGAACGCGAGGGTGTAGGCGTAATAGTTCGGGGTGAAATGGCTGTTTATGACGCTGCGGGCGAGATTGGTGATGAGGTATGGCTCGCTGAACAGCTGAAGTGTCCCGATGATCGAGAACATGATGGTCACGATGATCATCGGGACGATCATCGGCAGCTTGACGCGCACCGCATAGGTGAACGCGCTGGCGCCATCCATTTTCGAGGCCTCCTCGAGATCGGTCGGGATCGCCTGCAGCGCCGCGAAATATATGATCATGTTGTAGCCGGTGTATTCCCAGATCGTGATGTTCGCGATCGAGCCGAGGATGGCGTTTTCCGAGAAGAAGTCCGGCTTCGGCAGCGACAGGAACGCGGCGATCTGGGCGATCGGGCCGTAGGCCGGCCCATAGAGATAACCCCACATCAGCGTCGCGATGACCGCAGGCACGGCGTATGGCAGGAAGAAGGCGATGCGGAAGAGCCCGCGCGCATAGACGAGGCCGCTGTCGAGGATCAGCGCGAAGGCGAGCGCCAGCGACAGCATGATCGGCATCTGGATCAAGCCGAAGCGCACCAGCAGCCAGACACCCGACCAGAAATTCGGATCGACGAAGGCGCGGGCATAGTTGTCGAAGCCGACGAAGCGCGTGCCGCCGACCAGCGCCGTCTTGTGGAGGCTGAGGTTGAAGGCATAGATCATCGGCACGATCAGGAAGGCGACGAACACCAGCACGAACGGCAGAAGCAGGACGTAGGGCGCGATCTTCTTGCCGATGATGACTCGCGGCCGATGCCCGGCGAGGGAACGTGTCACTCTTGGCTCTCCCGTGACCGTGGGTATCCGTCCCGGGGCAGGCCATCGCCTGCCCCGGCGACCGACCTCATTTCACCGTGTAGCCTTGGTCGCCGGCATAGGCGACGACGGCATCCTGGATCCGGTCGAAGGCATCGGCGAGCGTGCCGCGACCGGCGATCGCCTGCGCGAAATGGTCTTCGATCTGAAGGTTGACGTAATCCTGGAACGGCGCGAACTCGAAACTCGGATCGACCTGAGTGAGTGCCTCGGCGAACACCTCGTTGACCGGCTGGCCGCCATAGAAGTCGTATTTGTGCCCCATCAGAACCTTGTCATCGACCAGTTCGGTCAACACAGGGAACAGGAACACCTCGGTCAGCCAGAAGCGGGCCGCCTGCGGATCGGCCGACATGAAGGCGGCGAAATCGGTCGCGGCCTTGAGGTTCGGTGTCGTCGTGAACGCCGAGAAGACGGTGCCGCCCCAGTTGGACGCCACCTTGCCGCCCTTCTGCCACTGCGGCATCGGCGCGGCGCGCCATTTCCCGAAGCTCTTCTTCATCGCCTGTTCCATCAGGATCGGCGCCCAGGCGGCCGTCACCCAGGAGGCGTAGGTGCCGTCGTCGAGGGCCGCGAACCACTCGGTCGTCCAGGCCGGCTTGGTATCGACCGCCTTGGCGTCGATCAGCGCCTGCCAGTAGTTGGCCCAGTTCTTCGCGATGTCGTCGTTGATGCGGATCTCGATCTCGGTTCCGTTGGTCCGGAACGGCCGCCAGCCGGCCTGCCAGAGCACCGCCGCCGTCCAGCCGGGGTCGACACCGAAATTGGCAAGATAGGTTCCAGGCGCCGCCTTGGCGAGCTTCTTCGCCTGCTCGGCGAAGTCGTCCCAGGTCTCGGGCACGGCGATTCCGTGACGGTCGAGCACATCGGCATGGTAGAGCAGGGCCATCGGCCCGCTGTTCCACGGCAGGCCGAAAACCTTGCTGCCATCGCTCACGGCCGCCCAGGTCCAGTCCATGTACTGATCGCCGAACCCGGCGGGGAGATTGGGTGAAAGGTCGGCGAGCGCGTTCAACGCACGGAAGCTCGGGATCGAGTTGAACTCGATCAGCGCCACATCCGGCAGGCCGGTCCCCGCGGTGATGGCGTTGCGCAGCTTCACATAATGCGGCGCCCCCTGACCGACATTCTCGACGACGACGTCGACATTCGGATTCTTCTTCATGTAGAGGTCGGCCATCTCCTGCGTCCTGGGCGTCCAGGCCCAGACCGTCAGCTTGACCTTGTCTTCGGCGCGCGCGGGCAGCGCGACGCCTCCCGCCGCAGCGGCAGCTCCGAGCGCCGCGCTGCCCTGCAGCAGCTGGCGGCGGTTCATGCGGGAAAACCCCGCACCATTCGATTTCTGGTTCGTCAAGGGACAGCTCCGGAACAGGGGGAAGGCGAACCCCGCCGCCCCACGGGGAGGAGCGTCGGGGCGGCGGGGCGAGCCGATCCGGGCCATGAATGCCCGGCTGCCGTCATGGCCCGCCTGCGCACCACGCCCGGCGAGGCCATGCGGCGGCGGCTCAGGTCACCTCGAAGCCCTGGTCCTTGGCATAGGTGACGACGGTGTCCTGGATGCGGTCGAAGGCTTCCGCCAGCGTGCCCTTGCCGCTGACAGCCGCGGCGAAGTTGTCCTCGATCTGCGAGTTCACATAGTCTTGGAACGGCGAGAACTCGAAGCTCGGATCGACCTCGGCCGCGGACGCGGCGAAGATCTCGTTGACGGCCTGGCCACCGTAGAAGTCGTATTTGTGGCCCATGAGATCCTTGTCGGAGAGAAGCGACTTCAGCACCGGGAACAGATAGGCCTCGGTATTCCACTTGCGTGACACCTCGGGATCGGTGGTCAGGAATGCGGCCAGATCGGCGGCCTCCTTGGGATGCGGCGTCGTCGTGAAGGCTGCGAAGGTCGAGCCGCCCCAGTTCGACGTCACCTTGCCGCCCTTCTCCCACTGCGGCATCGGCGCGGCGCGCCACTTGCCGAAGCTCTTCTTCATCGCCTGCTGCATCAGCACCGGCGCCCATCCGGCCGTGACCCAGGCCGCATAGGTGCCGTCGTCGAACGCCGCGAACCACTCGCTGGTCCAGCCGGGCTTGGTGTCGACCGCCTTAGCGTCGATCAGCTTCTGCCAGTAGTTCGCCCACTTCTTGGCGACGTCGTCGTTGATCCGGATCTGGATCTTGCTGCCGTCGGTCTTGAAAGGACGCCAGCCGGCTTGCCAGAGCACGGCCGCCGTCCAGCCGGAATCGTTCGCGAAGTCGGTCAGGTAGGTGCCGGGCGCATCCTTGGCGAGCTTCAGTGCCTGCTCGGCGAACGCGTCCCACGTGTCCGCCGGCTGCAGGCCGTGCTTCTCGTAGATGTCGGCGCGATAGAGCGTGGCCATCGGGCCGGAGTCCCATGGCAAGCCATAGACGGCATCGCCATCGCTGACGGCGCTCCATGTCCAGTCGACGAACGCGTCCTTGACAGAATTGGCGCCGTCCTTGCCGATGTCGGCGAGCGCATTCAGCGCGCGGAAGCTCGGGATCGAATTGAATTCGATCTGGCCGAGATCGGGCAGCCCGGTCCCCGCCGTGATGGCGTTGCGAAGCTTGACATAATGCGGCGCGCCCTGGCCGACATTCTCGACCACCACCTCGACGTTGGGATTCTTCCTCGAATAGAGATTGGCAAGCTCCTGCGTCTTCGGCGTCCAGGCCCAGATGGTGAGCTTGATCTTCTCCTGGGCCAGAGCCTGCGGCGCCAGTCCGCCCATCGCAGCAGCTGCTCCGAGGGCTGCGCCGCCCTGCAGCAGCTGACGGCGGCTCGGGCCCGGTCGGCGATGCGCCTCGATCATGTCTTTCGCCATAGTGTCTCCTCCTGAGCACATCGGCCTGGCCGGCGAAGTCACTCCCGCCTTGCGCCGTGGGCCGCGCTGTCTATGGCATCAGGAGAGCGCGCGACGTCAAAGCCCCCGGGACCGCATCTCGGTGGCGCTGATCCACATTCTGGATTTCGGCGCAGGATTGTCCGGCGAGCGGCCGGCGCGGCTGGCAAAGCGTGTTCGGCCATTCAGTCGAGAGCCTGCCGCCGCCAGGCGTCGGGAGCGTCTCGCATTCAACGGCGAACGGCGCGGCAGCGATCGGCGGCAAGGGATGAGGAAACGGAAATGATAAGACGGTTCAAGGTCGGCATCATCGGCTGCGGCCACATCTTCGACGCCTATGCGCGCCTCTCGCGCGTGTTTGCGCCCATCGAAATCGTCGCCTGTGCCGATATCGACCAGCTTGCTGCCGCGCGCCGGGCCGAACAGTATGGGCTGAAGGCGCTCGGCGTCAGCGAGCTGCTTGCCGAAAGCGGTATCGAGGCCGTGATCAATCTCACCAATCCAGCGAGCCATGCAGCGATCACGGCCGCCGCGCTGTCGGCCGGCAAGCATACCTACAGCGAGAAGCCGATTGCTCTCGCCATGGCCGATGCGCGTCATCTGGTCGATCTTGCCATGCGCAACGGCCTCGGGCTCGCGGCGGCACCGGACACGTTCCTGGGTGGTGCCCATCAGGCGGCGCGCGGGCTGATCGATGCCGGCCGCCTCGGCACGATCAAGGCTGGCAGCGCTCACTTCATGAACCACGGTATGGAGAACTGGCACCCGAATCCTTTCCCCTATTACCAGGCGGGTGCCGGCCCGGTTCTCGATATGGGCCCCTACTACGTCACCGTTCTCGTCAGCCTGCTCGGGCCGGTCAGGCGGGTCGCCTCGCTGGCGACGACCTTCTTCGAGGAGCGTCTCGTGACTGCGGAGGGACCGAACCGGGGCACAAGCGTCCGCGTCGCAACGCCGACGAACAGCCAGTCGCTCATCGAGTTCCGCTCCGGCGCTCAGGTCCATTTCGCAACGAGCTACGATGTCTGGGGACATGGCCACGCCAATCCGATCGAGCTGCACGGCACAGAGGGCTCGCTGATGCTGCCCGATCCCAATTACTTCGCCGGCGCCCTGGCCATCATCGCCGAGGACGGGCGCAGCCAGATCGATACCGGCCATACGCCGTTCGGCAGCCCGAACTGGCGCGAGCCGCGCGGCGCGCTCATCGGGAACTATCGGGGCCTCGGGCTCGCCGACATGCTGGACGGCGTCGCCAATGGACGCGCTGCACGCGCCTCGGGCGAGCTTGCGATGCATGTGCTCGAGGTGCTGCTCGCCATCATCCAATCCGCCGAGGAAGGCCGCTTTGTGGAGATCGGGAGCTCGGTCGAGCGCCCGGCACCGCTCGATATCGCAACGGCGCGCCGCCTGAAGTCCATCGATGCCCCCGCCGAATTCGCCTCGGCGCCTTAGTCTAGGAAACCGCCATGTCGCGCTATTCCGTGTCGTTCCAGCTATACTCCTCGCGCCTGTTCCCGCCGGTGCTCCCGCAGCTACCCTATCTGAAGTCGGTCGGCTATGACGCCGTCGAGCTCTGGCCGCAGACCTATGAGAGCGACCCGGCTGGCTTCCGCCGGGCGCTCGACGATTCCGGCCTCCAATGCTCGGGGATGCACATGCCGCTCGCCGGCCTCGTGTCCGAGCCGCGCCGATGGTTCGATCTCGCCCACAAGGTCGGCACCGACACGCTGATCCCGCCCTATGTTCCGCAGGCTGAAAGACGGCCGACCGCCGACTACTGGCGCAGCGTCGGGGAGCGCCTCGGCACCGGGGCCGAGCTCGCCGGCTCCGAGGGCCTGAAGGTTGCCTGGCACAATCACGATTTCGAGTATGTCCGCCTGGAGGATCGGAGCCGGCCGATCGATCATCTGCTCGACGCAGCCGGCCCGAAGGTCGACTTCGAGATCGATATCGGCTGGGTGGTGCGCGGATGGGCCGACCCGGCCCGCGAACTGCGCCAATACGCGGACCGCATCACGATGATCCAGCTCAAGGATACGGCCCCGGCCGGAACGGAGCGCGACGAGGGCTGGACCCCGACCGGTGACGGGATCATCGACTGGCCGTCGCTCTATCCGCTCTTCGATGCGACACAGGCAAACCTGCTCGTCGTCGAGCATGACAATCCGGGCGACTGGAAGCTGCTGGCGAAGCGGTCGATCGACTTTATCCGCCGGCTGGTCGCCTGATTGCGCGCGACCGGGAGCCTACTCGACGACAATGGCGCCGATGCGCGATCCGCCTGTGAGGGCGAGTGCCGGCGATCGCGCACACGCTGCCCCCGGGCGGTGCGCTCCCCGATCACTGCGAACGATGGGCCGGGTCCGACCTCGCCGCGAGAGGCTCGGCGATGTGGCGCATCTTATCGGGATTGCGGGTAACGTAGATCTCGGTGATGCGGCCGTCCTCGATGGCGAAGGCCGTTGTCTGGAGGACATCGCCACGCTCGCGGCTGAGATAGCCGGGCAAGCCGTCGATCCATATGGGCTCGAACAGCTCCGTCCGGACGCTTCCCCGCTTCTCACGCGCAACCTGATACAGGCGAAGGAGGCGGTCGAGACCAGTGATCGGATTGATGAAGGCCGGGACTCTGCCGCCGCCGTCCGACCGCAGAATCGCGTTCTCTGCGAGAAGCGTCCGCAGCGTCGCGGTGTCGCCACTGGTCGAGGCTGCGAAAAAGGCACGCGCGATCCGCTCTCCCTCCTTGCGTTCGATCGGGAAGCGCGGGCGCGCAGCTTGAATGTTGCGGCGTGCCCGGACCGCGAGCTGGCGGACGGCCGCCGCTTCCCGGCCGAGGGTGACCGCCACCTCGCCGAGCGGCACGCCGAACACGTCGTGCAGCAGGAACGCCGCTCTCTCCAGCGGCGACAGGCGCTCGAGCGCCATCATCAGCGTCAGCGTCAGGTCGTCCTCCGCGAGGCCGTCATCCCCGGTTTCCACCAGCGGCTCGGGCAGCCATGCACCTACATAGGTCTCGCGGCGGGCGCGTGCCGACTTCATCTCGTCAAGGCAGAGCCGGGTGACGACGCGCGCAAGGTACGGATAGGGGGCCGCGACATCCTTCCGGTCCGCGGCAACCCAGCGCAACCATGCGTTCTGCACGATGTCCTCTGCTTCGCTGCGCGAGCCGAGCATGCGATAGGCGATGCGCAGGAGCCGCGCCCGATGTTCCTCGAAGATGGCCGTAGCGTCGTCCAGCTGGTGCATGCGCGTTTGCTCGACAGTGTTTCAGCAGTCCAGGGATGCCGCGGACGAGACCTGCCGACCAACCTAGCAAAGAAGCCGGCGGGTGGTCCGGCTTCATCGGATGGTTGTCGCCCGGCCTCGGCCGAGGTGGGCGGCTCTGGCGCCGCCCTTCATCCTGTGGTGGAGCCGATCAGGCCTTCGCCTGGACTGGGAGCCGGAATGGCACACCGAGCCGATTGAAGGCGTTCATGGTCGCGATGATGATCGTGAGGTCCACGAGGTCCTTCGGTGCAAAGGCGGCGCTGGCTGCCGCATAGGCCTCGTCCGAGGCGTGCGTTTCGCTGACGAGGGTCACCTGCTCAGCCCAGGCGAGGGCGGCTCGGTACTGTTCGGGAAAGAGATGGGGAACTTCCGCCCAGACCGGAACCAGCACCACTTTCTCGATTGGCATCGTCTTCAGCAGGTCGCGCGTATGCAGGTCGATGCAATGCGCGCAGCCGTTGATCTGCGACACGCGCAGGAAGACGAGGTGGATCAGCTCATGCGGCAGGTCGGTGCCGGTGGTGATGTAATGGTGGATGCCATAGAGGGCCTTCGCTCCTTGCGGGGCCACTTCGTGCCAGACCAGCCGCTTGTTCTCGCTCATGTCTCGTCCTTGTGCTCGAGCGCCGGAGTTCGACGTTCGGGGTCAGGACGAGCCGGGCCGTCCGGATGTGACATACGAAGCTGCTTCCCGGCATGAAATAGAGCTCACGCTGCCGCAGAGGAGCGAGGTCCGCTTGCGATCAGGAGCAACGGCTTTGGCGCCGACGCGCGGCAGGCGATATCATCGCGCGAGCCGTCCAACGGGAATCTGGGGGCGTTCCCGCCTGGGGCTGTGACGCTCCTTTTGAAGCGCCTCTGCACTCAACTCGCCAAATCCGACCTCAACAGCCGCGCCACGGAACACAAACACTTCCACGCGCCTGCGATGCGAGGGTCGCGTCAAACGGAATACCTTAACTAGGCTGCACCTGCATCGGTCGAAGGGACGCCCCCGCCGGTTGAGTTCAGAGTTGCAGGTCTACAGGCGGCCTGCCGACGGCGCGTGAGACCCAACTAAGCCCCCGAATTTTCCCCGCCAAAAGCCCGTGGGGGACCCAGGGCCCCTCCCAGGGAGGGGCGGGCCAGAGGGCCCTCAGAGTGGAAACACCTAACCCTAAAGTGGGATGTCCACCCTCGCAACATCGGCAAATCGCAGGCCGAAGCGACCGAGATATTTCGTCACGCGATCGGCGTCATTGGTGCTCGTCTTGTTCAGCCTCGATCGCGCAAAGAGAGTACGCCCTGCCGCGCTGGCGGAGCCGCTCGCGCGGCAGACGCGGATCACCGCGGCGAGCTGCACGGCATCAAACGGATCAAGGTCCGAAGCCGCCTCAGTGCCGAGAAGCTCGGTCAGAAAGTCGGATGGACCGTCATCAGCGCCGTACTGCCAGGCAGCCTTGAGCCGAGCAATCTCGTCTCGAACGACATCTTCCGTGATCCGCTGCTGTGGCGCGAGGGTTGCCATGCGCGCCACGGACGCCGAGAGGTCGCGGAAATTGGCTCGCCAGGCTGCGTCTGGGCTCGTCGCAAAGCGGAGATAGGCGGCGCGGGCTTCCTTGTTGAAGGTGACGCTCTGCCCTTCGCGCTCCAGATAGCGACGGAGCTCGAAGTCCAGATTGGGCTCGATATCCTCCTTGCGATCTTTGAGCGCGGGAAGATCGAAGGTCCAAAGATTGAGCCGCGCCAGCAGGTCTTCCCGGAACCGCCCGCTGCGGACATCGGCGCGGAGATCGCGGTTTGTGCCGGCGATCAGCTGGAAGTCCACCGAGATTTCCGCATCGGCGCCGACCGGAAGGAAGCGCTTCTCCTCGATCGCCCGCAGGCACATGGCCTGCTCATCGAGCCCGAGCTCGCCGATCTCATCGAGGAACAGCACCCCCTTGTTCGCAGACTTGAACAGGCCCGGCCGGGCGCTGACAGCGCCAGTGAAGGCCCCTTTCACATGCCCGAACAGGGCCGACATGGACTGATCGCCGCGAAGCGTCGCGCAATTGATCTCGACAAACGGCCCGCTGACCCGGCGCTGCTGCTTCTTGAGATCGTAGATCCGGCGCGCAAGCTGCGACTTTCCGGCCCCTGTCGGACCCGTCAGAAGCACCGGCGCGCTCGAGCGCAGTATGACGCGTTCGATCTCGTCGATCATGCGATTGAAGGCAGCGTTGCGGGTCGAGATGCCGGATTTCAGGAACGAGGTTGCCTCGAGCTGCTCGGCGGCGAAGCGCTTGGCAATCTCGTCATACCGCGAGAGGTCGAGATCGATGATCCGGTGCGTGCCTGCGGCCTCTTGCCCGCCGTCGCGGTCGCGCGGCGGCGAGAGCTGCAGAAGCTGTCCGGGGATCAGCCGCGCCTCCGTCAGCAGGAACCAGCAGATCTGCGCCACATGAGTGCCGGTCGTGATGTTGACGAGGTAGTCCTCGAGATCGGGGTCGAAGGGGTAGGTGCGGACGAAGTCGCGCAGGCTCGTATAGACCTCCGAGAAGTCCCAGGGATCGCGCATGTTGACGACGTGCCGTCGAACCTCGGTCGCCGGCGAGACGGTCTCGATGTCGCCAGTAACGGCACGGGCAAGCCCATCGGCATGGTTGTCGTGAATGAGCTCCAGCCGGTCGATGAAGAGTCCAGGCTGCTGACAGAGGCCGACATTTGGCCGCCAGCGCGTCCAGCGGTCCTCCCGCCGTCCGGCGTCGAGATGGACGCCGAGTATGCTGAGAACGACGCGGCGCTTCACGGTTTATCCAGTGCGATAAAATGCTATCTGCCCTGAGAGTATCCTGGCGGTGAGGATTTGGGAACTGATCTCGTCAGGCTGATGATCGCGTTCGCTTTTTTTATGCAAAATCATATATTTGGCGCTCGACCGTCGGTCCGGCGCGTGAGGCAGCCGTGAGCTGGCACGAATGTTGGAGTTCTCAACGGGCTGGCGGCGAGGCCGTTGGCAGCAGGACGTGGGAACGACAATGACCAAGATCATCAGCGGACAGGACCTCATCAATGCGGGCATGAGCCAGGGCCAGTGGTTTCGGGCGGCGCTCGATGCGGCCAACGGCATTCTCGGCGCCGGCGGGTCGCTTGACGAAGCGCTCGAGGCGGCGAGGACCTTCGAACCCGGGCCGGTGATGGCGCTGCGCGATGATGGCGCGGTGCCGATCCACAGCAACATCCGCGCGGAGACGGCCTTCGAGCAGGCGAATGTCGAGAAGGTCCAGGCGACGATGCGCGCCCTCGTGCGCACGCCGGTTGTCCGCAGCGCGGCGATCATGCCGGACGCCTGTCCGGCTGGTCCGATCGGCACGATCCCGGTCGGCGGCGTCGTCGCGTCCGAGGCGATCCATCCGGGCATGCACTCGGCCGATATCTGCTGTTCGATGGCGATCTCGATCCTGCCGGGCGTCGATCCCAAGGCTCTGCTCGACGCGGTGCAGGCCGTGACGCATTTCGGTCCCGGCGGTCGGCCTTCTGCTGCCCGGCTCCGTCCGTCCGATGCGACGCTTGCGGCGTTCGAGACGAACTTCATTTTGCGCGAGAGCGCGCTTGGCGCGAGCCTGGAGCATTTCGGCACGCAGGGTGACGGTAATCACTTCGCCTATGTCGGCCGGATGAAGTCGACGGGGGAGACGGCGCTTGTTACGCATCACGGTTCGCGTGCGCCGGGCGCCCGGCTCTACACGCGCGGCATGAAGATCGCGAACCGCTTCCGCGAGCTTCTCTCTCCGGAGACGCTGCCCGACAATGCCTGGATTCCGGCTGACACTGTGGAGGGCGAGGCCTATTGGGCTGCGCTTCAGACGGTTCGCCAGTGGACCAAGGAGAACCACGCCGTCATCCACGACATGGCTGCCGAACGCGTGCAGGCGAGGATCGCCGACCGCTTTTGGAACGAGCACAACTTCGTCTTCCGGAAGTCGGACGGTCTGTTCTACCACGGCAAGGGGGCGACCCCGGCCTTCGACGGCTGGGCGGCGGATGCGACCGATCTCACGATCATCCCGCTCAATATGGGCGAGCCGATCCTGATCGCGCGCGGTTCGAACGCCTCGCACGGCCTCGGCTTCTCGCCGCACGGCGCCGGCCGGAACACCTCGCGCAGCGCGCATATCCGCCGCCTGGCGGAGGACTACGGCGCCGATGCTCGCGGTCTCAGCCCGAACAATATCGCCGCGATCCTCGCCAAGGAGACGGCCGGGCTGGATATTCGCTTCTTCTCAGGCGAGGCGGACGTCTCCGAACTGCCGAGTGCCTACAAGAGTGCGGCCTCGGTCCGCGCGCAGATCGCGGAGTTCGGCCTTGCCGAGATCGTCGACGAGGTGATCCCCTATGGCTGCATCATGGCGGGTGACGTCGAGAAGAACGCGCCCAGGCGCCGCAAGCGGGGCGGCCGGTGAAAGGGACGCTTGACCGAGTGCCGCCAGCCGTGGCGCGGCGGCTCTAGGATCGACCAAATCGAAGCTGCAGGGACTCTCCTCAAGAGATGAGCCCCTGCAGCTAGCCCGATCCTCCAAGCGGCGTGCAAAGTGCTGAGGCAGTCAGCGAAACGCCATGCGCCGGCGTCGCGCCCACCGAGGATAAAGCCGGTGAGCGCTAAAGGCGGTGCAATCCGTGCTTCGATCGTTATCAGCTTGAGGAGGTGACGCGGATCCCCAGCGCCGAAAGAGGCATTGCGGATGTTGCCAGGGCGACTGGGCCATCGCAGCAGACGGTCTACCGCATCAAGGATACACCTGCCGAGCAGCTGGAGGCTTTGGCAGCCTGGGGACGTCAAGACGTCCAAGTGGCGGTCTCCACTGAACCTCTTTAATCTGCGCTCAACGTGGGCAGCATGGATGAGTGCGCGAGCGCCAGGCGAAACGGCGACAACACAAGCAAGTGAGCCTCACGATGCAGGCGCGGCGGCTCGATTTCGCCTGGACCAAACAGGTCGCCGATCGATCGGGTCGACCGAGCTGGTTGAGTTCAGAGCTGCCCACGCCCAGCCGGCCTGCCGAGACCACAGGCAGGCGCCGTGCACGATGACCCGACCGGCGGATTTCTTCGCGACCGAGAGGCCTTTAGGGGACCCAAGGCCCTGCCAGGGAGGGGGCGTTGCTGAAAGCCCTCACAGTGCTCGAAGCTAAACCCTAAAGGCGGGCCGCGGTTCAACCACGCTGGGGGTCGAGGCTGGCGAAGACCATGGATCGGAAAACTCTTATTGCTTGAAGCAGTTCTCGCGATGCCACGCGAGGAAATGCGGATGCGGTCGGTCCGAAGCACGCAGGGGCGGAAGAGCACGGCCGTTGCGGTTGATAAAGGCCCGAATGCCATTGGGATCGTTAGCCTGTCGCGAGACGAGAATCTCGAGATCATCGGCGAGGCTGATCAGTCCGCGGTCGAACATCCAATGAGCCGTGCCCGAAAGAGCAATGCCATTGTTCACGGTGTCCGGACCGTTCGATTGGACTGGGCGGATATGCGCGGCGTCAACCTCGGCGCGACCGCCACCATTGATGAGCTTCAGTCCACTGATGGCGCAGCGCTCGTCATAGGCACGCAGCACCACGCGGCGAAAAACGCGGTCACGAATGATACGCGATGTCAGCGACAGGACCCGCTCGCGCGGCTGTTCGAACAGGAACGGTGCCTGCTCCTCCTCGAAGCCGCCTTCGAGCGGCGGCGCGCCGATCCGTGGCAGCGGTGCGTCGCGGTCGTCGAGGCCCATCGCGAGGATGCGGTCGAAGTCCATCGGGGAGAGCGATCGGATTGCGGCCTGCGCGCGACCCGAGATCTTCCCTTCCTCGTTGAGCAGTCCGCGCTCGACGAGACCGTCTGCGCCGGCGAAGGGGACAGGGTGGGCGAAGTCGAGATAGCTGCCCGGCTCGATCAGAGCGAGGAACATGCCCGGTGCCGTCGGGTCGGGAACGACGCGCTCGACGTTCGCCACGGCGAAATAGCCGCGTGTGCCCATGACCTTCGTCGGCTCATAGTAGACGATCCAGTCACCGACCGTCGCCTCGACGCGGCCGAGATAGTGTCGCGGAAACTGATACCGCTCGGCAGGGCTGTCGTCGTAGATCGAATCGGTGCGGTGAACGAACACGCCGTATGTCATAGTGGTAGAATAGCTTGCGCGGGCTGCGGCTGCAGTAGTGCCCCCTGTGGCGAAGGCGGCTCAATGTCAGCCGCTGACGCGATGCAACCTGTCGACACGCCGCTGTGAGCGGCCGCTTTGCGCCCCATTTCGGTCCCTTCGATCGACCGCAAGCTTTCCTGAAAGCGGACACTGCCACTCAGCTGCCGAGCTTATGGTTGCGGCCAGGAATAGTTCGCCCGTGATTGACGGGCCACGGCGTCACCGCGCCGGACCTGCCCGGACGGGCGCCCTGGCCCGAAGGCCCCGGCGTCACGGCGGACGACATGGCGGATGATGCGTTTGCCACGCTGGCCGGGACAGATGCGCCGACTATCATTGTCGGTCATTCGGGCGGCGAAATCAGTCGGTAAGTGCACCGGGAGCGGACGTCTTGTCCTAAACCGCGATCATTCGTTGCCGCCGGAGGCCGCCTTCACCGGCGCGACGAAGCGCACCGCCAAGAGGCAGAGTACGGTGGTGAAGAGGAGGATCAGCGTCACCAGCGCATTGATGTCCGGCGTGAAGCCGAGCCGCATCATCGCCCAGAGCCGCACGGGCAGCGTGCTGTCGGTGCCGGTGACGAGCAGCGTGATCATCGTCTCGTCGAAGGAGAGTGCAAATGCAAGGATGGCGCCGCCGGCCATCGCCCCGGCGAGATTGGGCAGGAGCACGAGGCGGAAGGTCTGCCAGCGGCTCGCGCCGAGATCGTAGGAGGCCTCGACCAGGCTGCCGGACAGCGATTGCAGGCGCACAAGGATGGTTCGGTAGACAAGCGCCAGCACGAACACCGTATGGCCGATGATGACCGTCAGGATCGAGCGCTCGAAATTGATCTCGCGGAAGAAGATCAGGAGCGCCAGGCCCGTGATGATCGGCGGCATAAGGAACGGCAGGAAGATGACGAATTGCAGGAAGCGCTGTCCCTTCGCCTCGGGCGAGCAGCCATAGAGCGCGAGCCCCGTCGCGATCGCGACCGACAGGATGACGGCGGAAAGCCCGACAATCAGCGTCGTGCGCAGCGCGGCGAGCACGCTGTCGTTCTGCGTCAGCGCGACATAAGCGCTCGCGGTCGGCTGCGACCAGTCGACCGATCCGTGGCTGACGGTAAAGAACGAGGAGCTGATCGGCACCAACAGCGGGCCGTAGAGCAGGACGAAGACAAGTGCCGTGATGGCGACGAGGAGCGCCGAGCCGGCATGTGTCTTGCCGACGGTGCGGGCGTGATGCATGGCGGCGGGCGTGGAGATTGTGCTCTTCATCGCGCTGTCCTCCTGCGTTCCGCGAGGCTGCCGAGCGCGATGGCGCAGATCACCGTCGCGGCCAGGATGACCGAGAGCGCGGCGCCGAACGGCCAATTGAAGGCGGTTCCGAACTGGCTGTAGATGATGCGCCCGAAAGTGAAGCCCGACTGTCCCCCGACCATCTGCGGGGTGAGGAAGTCGCCGATCGCCAGCACGAACACGAAGCTCATGGCGCTCGCAACGCCGGGAAGGCTGAGCGGCAGCACGACGCGCAGGAAGGTCTGCAGGTCGCTCGCGCCTAGATCGGCCGAGGCATGCCGCAGCGCCTTCGGGATCGTCTCCAGCGACAGGAAGATCGGCAGGATCGCGAAGGGGATGAGCAGCACGGTCAGCGTCAGCAGCACGGCGTTCAAATTGAAGACGAACAGCATCGAAGGCTCGTGGATGATGCCGAGCGCCAACAGCGTCCGGTTCAGGAGGCCGTTGCCGCCGAGAATGCTGCGCACCGCATAGATCTTGATGACATAGCTCATGAGCAGCGGCACCAGCAGCAGCACGAGCACGACATGCCGCCAGCGCCCCTTCAGCCCCGTCAGGAACAGCGCGACGGGATAGGCGAAGAGCACGCAGAGCACCGCGACCGAAAGGCAGAGCAGGCAGGTGCGCCAGAAGATCGGCTGGAACACCGGGTCGGTGAAGAAGCGGACATAGTTGGCGATCGTCGGCGAGAAGACGATGTTGCCGTGGTCGACGCTGAAGAAGCTGTAGGTGAGGAATAACGCCAGCGGCGCCAGGATGAAGCCGAGCGGCACGCAATAGGCCGCGACAGTCGCGAAGAGCGCTGCGGCGCGGCTGCGCCCGACGATGACGTCGCGCGCGCTCATGCCGGAACCAGCCTGCAATCTTCAGCGCGGAACGAGAGCGTCACCGCGTCGCCCGCCGAAACGGCGCTGCCTTCCGGCCTGCTCTGCAGGCTTGCGCGAAGCGCAATCGAGGGGTCCTTCGCCGCCTTGGCAAATGCCATGGTCGAGGCGCCGCCGAAGGCGACCTGATCGATCGTCGCCGCGATGCGGTTCTCTGCGGCGCCCGCGCCCGAAGCCGGGCCTATGGTGATTGCCTCAGGCCGGCAGGTCGCGAAGGCGCGGCTGCCGACCGGCGCCTCGGCGAGCGCCGGCTGGCCCTTGATCGAGCAGAGAAGCGTGCCAAGGCTCGTCTCGATGCTGCGGCGATGGCCGCTGGTGGGGCCAAGCATGCCGGGAATGAGGTTGTTGTCGCCGAAGAAGGTGGCGACGAATTCGCAGCTCGGCCGGTAGTAAACCTCGTGCGGCGAGCCGATCTGCTGGATGCGGCCGGCATTCATCACGCAGATGCGGTCGGCCATGGCGATCGCCTCTTCCTGGTCATGCGTGACGAAAAGGAAGGTGGTGCGGATCTCGGCCTGAACGGATTTGAGGAAGACCTGCATCTGGTGGCGCAGCGCCACGTCGAGCGCGGCGAGCGGCTCGTCGAGCAGGATGAGCCGCGGCCGGCAGACGATGGCGCGTGCGAGGGCCACGCGCTGGCGCTGACCGCCCGAGAGCTGCGCAGGATAGCGCTTGCCGAAGGGGCCAAGACTGACGAGTTCGAGCGCATCGGCGACGCGCTTCGTAACCTCGGCGCGCGGCGTGCCGCGCACGACGAGGCCATAGGCGACATTGGCCTCGACCGTCAGATGCGGAAACAGCGCATAGTCCTGGAAGACGGTGTTGAACGGGCGCCGGTTGATCGGCACCCCGGTGATGTCCTGTCCGTCGAGGCGGATCTCGCCGCCCGCGGGAGCCGTGAAGCCGCCGATCAGGCGCAGGATGGTCGTCTTGCCCGAGCCGGACGGCCCGAGAATGGTGATGAACTCGCCGTCGCGCACGTCGAGATCGACGCCGTGCAGGATCGCCGTCCCGCCATAGGACTTGGTCACTGAGCGCAAGGTCAGGAGAACGCCGGGTTCGGCCATTGGATACCCTCGAACAGTATGCGGCAGATCGGGGGAGCCGCCCAGACGTGTTGCGTCCGGGCGGCTCCCCATCATGCGCCGCTGCCCCGCCCGTCGATGGAGCGCGGCCGGGCGGCGGGCCGGATCGGCCCGGCGGTCAGGGGGCCGCCTTCACCTCGTTCCAGAGGTCGGAGCGCTTCAGCGGATCCTCGACCGGATCGATCCAGACGAGCGTGTCGCCTTCCTTGGCGCTTCCGCTCGGCACGACGGTGTTGCCGAAGCCGGTGCGGTCGGTGAGCGCCTGCCCGATCTTCTTCTGCAGGAGGAAGTTGACCCACTTCTCCGCCGCTGCCTTGTCCTTGACGCCCGAGGTCATGGCCCAGTTGTCGAGCCAGGACAGTGCGCCTTCCGACGGATTGACATAGGCGACATGGGCGCCGGCCTTCTGCAGGGCCTTCAGCTGCTGCTGGCCGTAATTGGCCCAGACGAGCGCCACGTCGTTGTTCTGGAAGATCTGCTGAGCTTCGTCCGACGTCGTGTAGAACGAGAGGACATTGCCCTTGAGCTCGATCAGCTTTGCCTTGACCTGGTCGAGCTGTTCGGGCGTCAGGTGGAACGGATCCTTGATGCCGAGCATCAGCGCGGTGAAGGAGAAGTTGTGCTCGCCATTGTCATAGGCCAGCACCTTGCCCTTGTATTGCGGATCCCAGAGGATCGTCATCGAGGTCGGCGGCGTCTTCACCTTGTCGGTGTCGTAGATGAGGCCGATCGAGTCGAAGGCATAGGGAATGCCGTAGACCTTGCCGTCGCGCGTCTCGCCCTTGATCTTCTCGAGATCGCGGAAGCGCGGCAGCACGTCCTGCTGGTTCGGGATCTCCGTGAGGTCCCAGGGCGTCACGAGATTGGCGTCGATATAGCGCTGGAGCTGCGCCGTATTGACCGCCATGACGTCGAAGTCCTTGCCTTCGCTGCCCTTGATCTTGGCCCAGATCTCGTCGTCGCTGCCGATGAAGACGACATTGACGTCGATGCCGGTTTCCTTGGTGAATTCCTGCACCCAGTCGGGGTCGGCATAGCCTTCCCAGGCGAGCACGCGCAGCGTCTCCGCGTAAGCCGCGGAGCCCCACAGGCTGGCGGCGAACGCAGCGCCGCACAGAAGTCCCCTCAATCCCTTCACGACACTTCTCCTCTGTCTGGTCTTTTCCGGTCGATCCCGCCGGCGTTGGCTGCCGGTCTCTCATTCAGTCGTTCTGCCCTGGAGCACCATGGCCGCCGCCGCGGCGGCGCTCCCGGTCTTCGAGCCTTGGCAGCCGGGCGAGACCGCCCGGCCATTGCGTCAGAGCGGCCGCACGGAGACGAGCGTCTCCGCCGTGCCGGCCACCATCCGGTTGCGCAGCGGCTTGCCGAAGGTGGGGGAAGAGATCTCGAACTCGTCGCCCGCTTCCGTCTTCACGTTGGAGGCGTAGCTCATGGCGTCCGCGCCGAAGAAATAGGCGTGCAGGTCGCCCGGCCGGCGGAACATCGGATAGCGGAAGTGGTAGTGCTCGAGATTGGCGATCGAATGCGACATGTGGCTTTCGCCGGAGAGGAACTCCTCGTCCCAGACGATCGCGCCATCGCGGACGATGCGCGTGCGGCCGCGCACTTCCTGCGGCAGTTTGCCGACGAGGAGCTCCGGCCCGATCGAGCAGTTCCGGAGCTTCGAATGGGCGAGATAGAGATAGTTCTTGCCCTCGGTCACATGGTCCGAGAAGTCGTTGCCGAGCGCGAAGCCGATGCGACGCGGCTCGCCATCGGGATCGACGATGTAGAGGCCGACGATCTCCGCTTCCTCGGCGCCCGCGAGCGCGAAGCCCGGCAGTTCCAGCGGCGCGCCGGGCGGCACGATGCAGGTGCCGACGCCCTTGAAGAACCATTCCGGCTGGATGCCGATGCGCCCTTCGCCCGGCTTTCCGCCGAGAAGGCCCATGCGATAGATCTTCATCGAATCCGATTCATGCGCGTCGGGGCCGTGCGCCACCTCGTGCATGCGGTGGCGCGCCGTCGCGCTGCCGGTATGGGTGAGGCCCGTTCCGGTGACGAGGAAGCGCGCCGGCTCGGGATGGTTGAGCGGCGGCAGCACGCGGCCTTCGGCGAGCGCCGCGCCATAATCGACCGGCGCCTCCTGCTGGATGCCTGCGGCCAGCGTGGCGAGCGGCACCTGCAGCGCGATGGCGCGAAGCGCGAGCTCATAGGTGGACGTGACGCCGGTGAGCGGCAGCAGGGTGTCGCCATCGTCGGCGACGATCGCGACCTTGCGCTGGCCGTCTTTAGTCGAGAATTGCACGAGACGCATCAGAAAACTCCTGGAAACGGCCTCAGACCCAGCCGCCGTCGACGATGAAATGCTGGGAGGTGCACATGCGGCTGTCCTCGGCGGCGAGGAACAGGGCCATGCGCGCGACATCGGAGGGATAGAGCCGGTCGCGCAGGCACTGGCGGTCGGCGATCTGGCGTTCGCCTTCGGGTGTCAGCCAGAGGCGCACCTGCCGCTCGGTCATGATCCAGCCCGGGATCATGCAGTTGACGCGGATCTTCTCCGGGCCGAATTCGCGGGCGAGGGCGCGCGTCATGCCGGTGATCGCCGCCTTCGAGGTGACATAGGCCGGGCAGTCGCCATCGCCGACCATCCAGGTGATCGAGCCGAAATTGACGATCGAGCCGCCGCCGGCGTCGCGCATCTGCGGCCGTACGGCCTGAGCGGCGAAGAACTGGTGCCGCACATTCACGGCCATGCGGTCGTCCCAGTAGTCGACCGTGACGTCGGCCGTCTGATGGCGGTCGTCATTGCCGGCATTGTTGAGGAGTACGCGGATCGGCCCATGCTTCGCCGCCGTCGCCGCGACCGCGGCGCGCAGAGCCTCGATGTCGCGCAGATCGCAGCGGATGAAATCCGGACGGCGATGGCCGGCCGCAGCGATCGATTCCACTACTGCAAGGGACGCGTCCTCGGCGATGTCGACGAAGCTGACGATCGCGCCCTGCGCCGAGAAATGCTCGACGAGGCTTGCGCCGATGCCGCTGCCGCCGCCGGTGACGAAGACGACGCGGTCCTTCAGCGAGGGATAGATGGCGTTGGGAAAGTCGGTATCCATGGAAACTGCCCTCGTCCGCTGTCGCTGGAGGTCAATGGGAATGGCGGGGGATGCCGGCTTCGCGCTTGCCGGTCAGGAAGTCGAAATCGGCGCCCTGGTCGGCCTGCAGCACATGCTCGACATAGAGCTTCTGGTAGCCGTTGACGTCGGCATGGGCTGGCGGCTGCCAGGCGGCGCGGCGCGCCGCGAGTTCCGCCTCGTCAACCTCGAGCACGAGGCGGCGGTTCGCCACGTCGAGCTCGATCATGTCGCCGTCGCGCACCAAAGCGAGCGGACCGCCGGCGGCCGCCTCCGGCGCGGTGTGCAGAACGACTGTGCCATAGGCGGTGCCGCTCATGCGCGCATCCGAGATGCGCACCATGTCGGTGATGCCGCGCTTCAGGAGCTTTGCCGGCAGCGGCATGTTGCCGACTTCGGCCATGCCGGGATAACCCTTCGGCCCGCAATTCTTCAGCACCATGACGCTGTTCTCGTCGATCTCGAGATCGGGATCGTCGATGCGGGCGTAATAGTGCTCGATGGTCTCGAACACGACGGCCGGGCCGCGATGCTGCATCAGCGCCGGCGTCGCGGCCGACGGCTTGATGACGGCGCCGCCGGGCGCGAGATTGCCGGTTAGGACCGCGATGCCGCCTTCGGCCGTCAGCGGGTTGTCGAAGCTGCGGATCACCTCGTCATTATAGTTGGGTGCGTCGGCGACGATCGCGCCGATGCTCGGTCCGGCGACGGTCTCGGCCTCAGTGTGCAGCAGCCCGTTTTCGGCGAGCACGCGCATCACGGCCCGCAGGCCGCCTGAATAATAGAAGTCTTCCATCAGGTATCGGCCCGACGGCATCAGGTCGACGATGGTCGGAACGCCGCGGCCAAGCCGGTCCCAGTCGTCGAGCGAGAGATCGATGCCGAGCCGGCGCGCGATCGCGATGAGATGGATGACGGCATTGGTCGAGCCGCCGATGGCGCCGTTGACGCGGATGGCGTTCTCGAACGCCTCGCGCGTCAGGATGCGCGACATGCGGATATCGTCCTTCACCATCTGGACGATGCGCCGGCCCGCTTCCTGGGCGAGGATCTGTCGACGGGAATCGACGGCGGGTAACGCGGCATTGTCCGGCATCGCGATGCCGAGTGCCTCGGCCATGCTGGCCATGGTGGACGCGGTGCCCATCGTCATGCAGCTGCCGGCCGAGCGGCTCTGGCCCTGCTCGGCGGCCAGGAAGTCATCGACCGACATGCGGCCGGCCTTCACGTCCTCGTAGAATTTCCAGACATGCGTGCCCGAGCCGATCGGCTGGCCGCGGAAATTGCCGTTCAGCATAGGTCCACCCGAGACGACGATCGCCGGCAGGTCGCAGCTCGCCGCGCCCATCATCAGCGCCGGCGTGGTCTTGTCGCAGCCGACCATCAGGATGACGCCGTCGATCGGATTGGAGCGGATCGATTCCTCGACATCCATGCTGGCGAGGTTGCGGAACAGCATCGCCGTCGGCCGCATGTTGGATTCGCCGAGCGACATCACGGGGAATTCGAGCGGCAGGCCGCCGGCCTCGTAGACGCCGCGCTTCACGCGCTCGGCAAGGCCACGCAGATGCGCGTTGCAGGGCGTCAGCTCCGACCAGGTGTTGCAGATGCCGATCACGGGCCGGCCGTCGAAGACGTCAGGCGGGAAGCCTTCGTTCTTCATCCAGCTGCGATGCATGAAGGCGTTCTTGCCCGCGCCGCCGAACCAGGCGCTGGAGCGCAGTTTCCGGGGTTCGTCCGTCATCATTCGCCTCTGGATTTGTTTCGCTATACGAAACTAAGTTTTGTTATGCTGTGAGCCTGCGCCAGCCTGCGCGGGATGTCAACATGCCCGCAAAGCCGGCGATCGCGTCTTGCGGAAGCGCAAATAGGCGCTGAAACCAGCGCGCCGCCTCGACTTTGTGCTGTCGAGCGCGCTGCCTAAGGCGTTGAGCCAAACGCAAAAAAGTTCTGTAATGAGGAATAGTGTTCGGCAATCCTTGACAGGAGACGTGGTTCGGCTGGACCTTGAGGATGATCGGCGGTCGGTGAAGGAGAGGCGTCGCGGCATGGCGGACGAACGCTACAGGGTGCAAAGCCTCGGTCGGGCGCTCGATCTCATCGAGCGCATCGCCGAAGCGGGACAGGCCGGCGCGAGGCTCACGGATCTTGCCCGCGACATCGGCCTCTCCAAGCCCGCCGCCTATGCCATGCTGGCGACGCTGCGCGCCCGCGGCCTCGTCGTCGACTTCGGCGAGGGCATGACCCGGCGCTACCGCCTCGGCCTCAGCTTCGTGCGCTTCGGCGACCAGGCGGTGGCCAATACCGGTCTCGGCGACGTGGCGATGCCTATCCTGCGCGAGCTGACGCAGGAAGTCGGGCTCACCTCGCGCGTCGCCATGCTCGACGACGGCTTCGCGGTCGTCATCGGCCGCGTCGACGGGCCGGGCGCCATCCGCTTCGCCGCTGCACTCGGCCGTCGCGAGGCGCCGCATTGCTCGGGAGTGGGCAAGCTGCTGCTCGCGGCCATGCCGCGCGACGAGGCGCTCTCCATTCTGGAGCGCGTCGGTCACGAGCGCCGGACACCCAACACGCTCGCCTCGCTCGACGCCCTCGGCGCCGATTTCGACCGCATCGCGGTGCAGCACTATGCCGTCGACGACGAGGAGGATGTCGAAGGCATCATCTGCCTCGCGGCGGGCGTCTTCGGCCCTTCGGGGCAGGCCGTCGGCGCCATCAGCGTCACGACGCTGAAGCAACTGCTGCCGAGCGAGGTGGTGCCCTCGGTGGTCGAGCCGCTGCTCCGCCATGCCGACCGTATTTCGCTGGCGCTCGGCGGCCAGCCCGCCGCGCTCGCATGGGCCGGCCGCAGCAAGGGAGCGCGCGCATGAGCGTCGAGCTGGACACGCCCGTCGGCCTCGCCACCGATCGCTGGCGCCTCGACCTGCTGCCGCATCTCGGCGGCCGCGTCGCATCGCTCGCCTGGTGCCACCCGGTGCGCGGCTGGATCGACATCCTCGCGCCGATGAAGAGCCGCGACGATGGCGGCGAGGATGCCGGCTGCTTCCCGCTCACGCCCTTCTCGAACCGTGTCCGCGAGGGCCGCTTTACCTTTGCCGGCCGCGCGATCGCGATGCCTCTCAACACACCGGGCCCGCATGTCGAGCACGGCCATGGCTGGCAGCGCCCCTGGCGCCTCGACGCGCGCGGTCCGGCCATGGCGAGCCTCGTCTATGAGCATGCGCCCGATGCCTGGCCCTGGCCCTATGCCGCGCGACAGGATTTCGTGCTGCGCGAAGATCGACTGGAAGTCGTGGTGACGGTCGAGAACCGTGGCTCAGAACCGATGCCGGTCGGCTTCGGGCTGCATCCCTATTTCCCGGCGACGCTGGACGCGACGCTCGAGGCGAACCCCGCCTGGGGCTGGGAGGTGGATGCCGAGGTCATGCCCGTCCGCCGCGTTGCAACGACCCGGCTCTGGGGTGATGCCACGCGGATGCGCGTTGCCGAGCATCCGCTCGATAATGGGTTCGGCGGGTGGAACGGCCATGCCGAAATCCGCTGGCCGGAGCGCGAGACCGGGCTCCGCCTCCAGGCGAGCGAGCCGCTTCGCCATCTCGTCGTCTATACGCGGCCGGGCGCGGATCACTTCTGCGCCGAGCCAGTGAGCAACTGCACCGATGCCTTCAACCTCGCTTTGCCGGCGGAAGAGACGGGCCTCATCGTGCTCGCGCCCTCGGCGAGCTGCTCCGCGGCTATTTCGTTTTCGCCCTTTGCATTGTCGGCTGTGGTGGCGAGTTGAAACGCGGTGTAGGCCGGAGACTATGCTAAGCGCCCGCGATCCATCAGCCGAGATAAGCACGATGCCTTCCAAACGGCGGGTTTCGGTGCGCGTCAATTCGGGCAAAGACGGCCGCTTGGGGGTCGGATAAGGAACGGCCGCTTGTCGAATTTGTAAGCCGAAATCTGCCGGTCCGCTCCCGGCCCCAAAACCGGCAGTTCATTTTCGTCGTGGTGGACGTCTGGTTTCGCCAGATGATCCGATGCCTTCAAGCACTGCCACGATTCGGCGAGCGCACCATGCGCAAGGGGCCCTCCAGTAGCTGGTATTTGCAACCGCCATTCACCCCAAAGCCATCAATCTGTTCTGTCATTCGTTGGCGTCCACGAATGTCGCGTTCAGGCAACTACGGCCGCTTGTCGCTCTCGGCGAAGCTGTGCTACCAACTGTGGCACTGCTGTTGGGCATAGCTTCGCAGAAGCAAGCGTTTAAGTGGAACCGCCTCAATCGGGTCCAGTCCTCTTCTGGGCACCAATTTCAAACAGGAAAGCCGCTTCAGTCTGAATGACTTGAGCGGCTTTCTTGTTTTTTTGGCCGGCAATCGGACGGCCACTGTTCGCAGTCTCGGGAGCGGTACCCCGCATCCTGGGAGGTGTCGTCCCGACCTCCATGCCGTCGCGAATGCAGACCGTCGCTCGGGGACGGCAGGGCGGGCCGCCATGGTCGCTTGCCCGTTGTGACCCCGGCCACCTCATTTCTGACAGTCCGCTCGACCTCGCCTGCGACGCGGCGCGGTCAATTGACCTCGGGATCGATCGGCGCGCCCCCGGCAAATCCTGGCTTGACAGGCGCCGCGCTTCGGCACTAACGATACATAATCGTTTAGGTATAGCCGGATGCCGCTCCCGTGTGCTGAAGTCGCTCAACCTAAACGATTAGGGCCTGGAGGATGCCTTGGTGAGGAAGTCGACCATGCGCGACGTCAGTCGCGCGACCGGCCTTTCGATGTTCACCGTTTCGCGCGCGCTGAGCGGGGCGGACGGCGTTTCGGAGGAGAGCCGGAACCACGTCCTCAAGGCAGCGCGCGAACTCGGCTATATTCCGAACCGTGCGGCGCAGGAGCTTCGCCGCGCCAGCCGCGACACGGTCGCGGTCATCACGGCGAGCACGTCGAACTCCTACTATCTCGAGATGATGGCCGGCATCCAGCAGGCGCTGCGGCCCTCCAGCTGGACGGTCGTCGTCGGCGATGTCGCGGTCGACGGCGCCTATGATGCCGCGCTCGAGGACCGCATGATCAAGCGGCTCATCGAGTCCCGCGTGGCCGGCGTGATCTCGACGCTGACGCTGAAGCCCGAGAACATGGCCCTGCTCTCGGCCTGGGACATACCCGTCATTTTCGTCGACTCGGCGCCGCCCGAGACGGCCGAGGACTTTCCGAGCGTCACGACCGACAATTACGGCGCCAGCCTGATCGTAGGCGCCCATCTCGCCACGCATCGCTTCGCCGACTGGCTCCTGCTCATCTATCCGCGGAAATGGTCGACGCGCATCGAGCGCGAGCGCGGCCTTCGCGACTCGGCCATGGCGCATGGCGCGCGCCTCACGGTCATCGAGACGGAGAACGACGCGGAATCGGCCGAGGCGACGCTGGCCGCCCATCTCGATCGGACGGGTTCCCTCCCCGACGTCCTGATCGCCGGCAACAACCCGCTGGTGCTCGGCGCCATGAAGCTCGCGCGGGCGCGCGGCATCGCCATCCCGGATCAGATGGCACTCGTCGGCTACGACGAATTCGCCTGGTCGTCGCTGGTCGACCCGCCGCTGACGCTCCTCAACGAGCGCTCGGAAGAGATCGGCCGCGAGGCGGCGCTGATCCTCGGCGAGATCATCGACGCCCAGGCCGAGGCCGAGCGCGGCGGCGGCTCCAAGGCACCGATCTATCTTACGCGTCACCAGCGGCAGGTCGCCGCCGATCTCGTGATCCGCCGCTCCTGCGGCTGTGCGCCGGCGCGGCCCGAACAAGAACGCATGAGGGAGGATTCGATGACGCTCTCAGAGCCGCCCAGCTAGCGCCGCCCGGCGCCCGATCTCAACCCAACCCTTCTTGCTCCCTTGCGCACCGCGCATGGGGCGAGGGCAGTTGCGCCCCGCGGGGCGCGGACGTCCGCGCCATGCCGGCGCGGTCGAAGGCGGCGCTCGCCGGTCGCGCCACCCACGCAAGACCGGTCTTCACCTCGGAGGAAAACCCATGAAATCCAACCAGTCCCGCCCGTTCACGACATCCCGCCTCGCGCTCACGGCGGCAATCGCGGCATTCGTCTCCGCCGCCGCCCTCGCCCCGGCGAATGCCAAGATGCCCGAGAAGATCACCTCGATCGGCCTCATGGTGCAGGACATGTCCAATCCGTTCTTCTCTGCCATGGACAAGGGCGCCAAGGACGCGGCGGCCAAGATCGGCGCGACGCTGAACACGCAGGACGCCCAGCTCGACCTCGCCAACCAGAACACCCAGATCGACGCCTTCATCCAGCAGGGCGTCAATCTGATCGTGATCTCGGCGGTCGACGAGGCCGGCATCGCGCCGGCGATCCAGCGCGCCAAGGAAGCGGGCGTCATCGTCATCGCGGTCGACACCCCCGCTCATGGAGCCGATGCGGTCGTGATGACCAATGCGGTGCAGGCTGGCGAGAAATCCTGCGACTATCTCTTCCAGCAGATGGGCGGCAAGGGCCAGGTTCTGCTCGTCGACGGCACGCCGATCCAGACGATCATCGACCGCATCAACGGTTGCAAGACCGTCGCCAAGAACTATCCGGACATCAAGATCGTCGGGCAGCAGGCCTCGAAGAACGACCGCGCCTCCGGCCTTGCAGTCACCACCGACATGCTGACCGCCAATCCGGACGTCACCGGCATCTTCGGCATGAACGATCCGTCCGCGCTCGGCGCCGTCCTCGCGGTCGAGCAGGCCGGCAAGACCGGCCAGATCAAGGTGACCGGCGTCGATGGCAGCCCGGAGGCCGTCGCCGAGCTGACGCGCGAGGGCTCGCCCTTCATCGGCACCGCCACGCAAAACCCGGCCGAGATGGTGCGTCAGGCGGTCAAGATCGCCGTCGACATGACCGAGGGCAAGATGCCGGCCGAGAAGACTGTGCTCATTCCGAGCGTTCTCGTCACCCGCGAGACCGTCAAGGACTATGCCGGCTGGTAAGGCCGTCCGGGACGGCGGCTTCGGCCGCCGTCCCGATCCGGACTGAAGGAGACTCGCCATGACCGACGAGCCGCTGCTCCGCCTCGAAGATGTGACGAAGCGCTTCGGCGTGACGCTCGCGCTCGACCATGTGCGCTTCGACCTCAAGGCCGGAGAGGTGCATGCGCTGATGGGAGAGAACGGCGCCGGCAAGTCGACGCTGATGAAGATCCTCTCCGGCAACATCCAGCGCGACGGCGGCCGGATCGTCATGGACGGGCGCCCGATCGACATCCGCTCGCCGCTCGATGCGCGCGCCCATGGCATCGCCATCATCCATCAGGAACTCAATGCCATCCCCGCCATGACCGTCGCCGAGAACCTGTCGCTCGGCCGCGAGCCGCGCACGCGGTTCGGCACGCTCGACCGGCGCCGGGTGCTTCGCGACGCGCGGGAAAAGCTGGCGCGGATCGGCAGCGATATCGATCCCGCGCAGCCGCTCGGCTCGTTGAGCGTCGGCATGCAGCAGATGGTCGAGATCGCCCGCGCCGTGAGCGAGGATGCCCGCGTTCTGGTGCTGGACGAGCCGACGGCCGCGCTTTCGCGCGCCGAGGCCCTGCAGCTCTACGCGCTCATCGGCCAGATGCGTTCCAACGGCGTCGGGCTCATCTACATCTCGCACCGCATGGAAGAGGTCTGGCAACTCGCCGACCGCGTCACGGTCCTCCGCGACGGCGCCTATGTCGGCACCGGCGCCATGGGCGAACTGTCGCCGGAAGACGTGGTGCGCATGATGGTCGGGCGTGCGATGGGCGATCTCTATGACCATGCGCCGCGAGAAGCCGGCGATGTCGTGCTTGCGGTCGAGGGCCTCTCCGGCGACGGCATCGGGCCGGTGGATCTCGAGGTGCGCTCCGGCGAGGTCGTCTGCATGGCAGGGCTGATCGGTTCCGGCCGCACCGAGGTGGCGCGGCTGATCTTCGGCGCCGACCGGCGAAGCGGCGGTACGGTCGCGATCGACGGCACTCCGAGCCGGCCGGCCGATCCCCATGCCGCAATCGCCGACGGCATCGGCATGGTGCCGGAGGACCGGAAGGACCAGGGGCTCTTCCTCGACCACTCGGTCGAGATCAATGTCGCGATCTCGTCGCTCGACCGTTTCTCGACGGCCGGGGTGGTGCGCCGGGCCGAGGCGCGCAAGACCGTGCTCGAGGAGATGGGGCGGCTGCATCTGCGAAAGAACGCCATCGACCTCGCCGTCAAGGCGCTGTCGGGCGGCAACCAGCAGAAGGCGGCGCTCGCCCGCTGGCTGATGCGCGATTCCCGCGTGCTCATCCTCGACGAGCCGACGCGCGGCGTCGATATCGGCGCCAAGCGCGAGATCTACGAGCTCATCGACGCGCTCGCCCGGGCCGGCAAGGCCGTGCTGGTGATCTCGTCCGACCTGCCGGAGGCGATCGGCATCAGCGACCGCCTGCTCGTGATGCGGGAGGGCCGCATCGTCCACGAACTTTCCTCGGACCGCGCCACGGAAGAGGAGGTGATGGCCTATGCCACCGGCACCGCCGGGCGCGCGGCCGGCACCAGCCACGGAGCCGAAGCATGACCAACGAGACGAAGCCGCTCGCGACGGCGGCGCCGAAGGACAGCGAGGGCCGGCCCCCGTTCGACTTCGCCAAATGGTGGGACCGCGTGGGCATCCTGATGGTGCTGATCGCGCTCGTCCTGCTGATGTCGCTGATCGCGCCGAACTTCAACCGGGTCGACAATCTTCTCAACATCGCCCGCTCGATCTCGGTCAACGCCATCCTCGCCGCCGGCCTCACTTTCGTGATCCTGACGGGGGGCATCGACCTCTCCGTCGGCTCGATCATCGCCGTGTCCGGCGTCGTCGCGGTGGTGCTCGCGATTGCCGGTCTGCCCGCGCCGCTCGCGGTCCTCGCCGGGATCGGCGTCGGCGCCCTGTGCGGCCTCGTGAACGGCGCGCTCACCGCCTATCTGTCGCTGGCGCCCTTCATCGTGACGCTGGGCACCATGACCTTCCTGCGCGGCCTCGCCTATACAATCACGGCCGGGCAGCCGATCGTCTCCAGCGATCTCAACTTCAAGGGCATCGGCATAGGCTATCTGTTCGGCGTGCCGATCCCGGTGATCGTGATGGCGATCGTGTTCCTGATCGCCTGGTTCCTGCTCGAGCGGACCCGCTATGGCCGCCATGTCTATGCCGTAGGCGGCAATGCGCAGGCGGCACGCCTCGCCGGCGTCAGGGTCGATCGCGTCACCCTCTCGGTCTATGTTATCGGCGGTGCCTGCGCCGGACTCGCCGGCGTCATCTTTGCCGCCCGCGTCATCTCGGCCCAGCCGACCGCCGGCACGGGCTACGAACTCGACGCCATCGCCGCCGTCGTACTCGGCGGCACCAGCCTTGCCGGCGGACGCGGCCGCATCGTCGGCACGCTGATCGGATCGGTCATTCTCGGCGTGCTGTCGACCGGGCTCATCCTGCTCAATGTCCCCTTCTTCACCCAACTGCTGATCAAGGGCGTCGTGATCATCTTCGCCGTGGCGATCGACGGCCTGAAGACGCGGCCGCTGCCCTTCCTCCGCGGCGCACGCCGCGCCGGCTGATCTTTCCGGCCGTCCTCCCCTTCCTTTCCGCATTCCGGAGCCGACACACGATGTCCGTCACGATCACGCTCGAGGATTCCTTGCCCGGCCGCCGCCGGGACGAGCCCGTCTTCTTCACCGTTCCGGGCCGCTATCCCGAGCCGCTGCGCCTCGCGACGGGCGAGGCTGGCGAGCGCATCCTGCTGCAGCGTGTCGAGGCCATGAGCAGCACCGACGAGACGGGCTTCGTCGCCATCGTCGACATCGAGGGACGCATCAGCCTGACGCTCGGCGAGGCAGCACCGGCCGAGGCGGCACATGACGGCATCCGCCGGGTGCCGACGACCGAGAGCGACGGCTTCGTGCGGCTCGACACGGGCGTCTTCGACCTCGAGCTCTGCGCGGGCAAGGCCGAGGGTCTCGGCTCGTCCAAATGGGGCATCCGCCATTTCCGCCGCACCGACGACGGCTTCGAGCTGCTTCCCTCCGGCAACAACGCCATCGGCGGCTTCTACGGTCCCTTCTTCACCCCCGAGAACGGCCTCATCAACCCGCCCGAACACACCCGCGTCACGATCGAGACGGTGGAGCTCGGCCCGCTCTACCATCACTACCGCATGCATGGCGCGATCCCGGACGGTCTGCTCGACGAACTGAAGGGCAAGGAATTCAGCATCGACTGGAAGTTCTTCCATCGCTCGCCCTTCTTCGAGCGTCGATACGAGGTCGATGCCTTCCAGACGGTGATCAACGGCCGGTCGGTCACCAACAAAATCACGGTCGGCGACGAGTTCGAGGGCGGTCCCGGCAAGCTCGTCTTCGACCGCTTCGCGGCCGAGGGCGGCACGCGCTATCGGGTCGGCGACCCCTATGCCGGCCTCCTCGTCGACATGGTGCGCGAGACGGTCGCCGATTCCAGCCACACAGGCCCCAAATTCGAGGAGTTCCGCGCCGAACTCGCCGATATCGAAGCCGCGCATTGGGATCTCTACTGGCGGCTCTTCTGTGCCTGGGAAAAAGTTCTCGGCGAAGACGAGATCCGCGCCCGGCTCGCCCGCGTTCGCGCCGCCGCCCATGTCGCGGCCGACCGCGACCGTCCCTGGATCCTCACCGAGGAACCCGTCGATGTCTCCGCCGTGCCTCATGAGACGATCTTCCCCGGCCCGGCCTCGAAGACGGTCGAGTTCGACAGCGCCAGCGGCCGGGCGATGATCTGGTGGACATCGGAGCCGTCGGGCGCCTTCCAGATCGTGCAGCGCCGCCAGTCCGGCTGGGTCAACTGGGGCTCGAACGGCGAGAACGAATGCCCGGAGCTTCCGGTCGGCGTCACCATCAGGACAGCTTATGGCCCGTTCGCCGCCACCTGGACGGAAATCGCCGATCGCCTGGAGACGCGGGTGACGGCGAGGACAGCGGCAGCGGACTGAAGCCACCTAACCGGTCGTCGCGACCGGGGGAGTGGCCTCGCTTCCGATCGTCTCGAAAGGCGCGTGCCTCCCGGCGCGGCAGCGGCTAGCATGGTCGCGACCGCTGCGCCGTTGCGCGGCCCTGGGAAGGACGACATGTCGGAAAGCATCGTGAATCCGCTGGCCGGGAAGCCGGTTCCTCAGACGCTTCTCGCCAATATCCCGCGCCTGATGACGGCCTATTTCGCGCTCACGCCCGATCCGTCCGTGCCGACGCAGCGCGTTTCGTTCGGCACCTCGGGCCATCGCGGCTCGGCCTATGCCGCCAGCTTCAATGAGGCGCATATCCTCGCGATCACGCAGGCGGTCTGCCTCTATCGCAAGAGCGCCGGCATCACCGGGCCTCTCTTCCTCGGCATGGACACGCATGCGCTGTCCGAGGCGGCGCTCGTGAGCGCCATCGAGGTCCTCGCCGCGAATGGCGTCGAGACTTTCATCGACGAGCATGGCGGCTACACGCCGACGCCCGTCATCTCGCACGCGATCCTCACCTATAATCGCGGCCGCAGCGACGGCCTCGCCGACGGCATCGTCATCAGCCCCTCGCACAATCCGCCCGACGAGGGCGGCTTCAAATACAATCCCACCAATGGCGGGCCGGCCGATGTCGACGTCACCGGCTGGATCGGCAAGGCGGCCAACGAGTTCCTGGCGACGAAGCTCGAGGGTGTCGAGCGCATGCCCTATGCGCGAGCGCGCAAGGCGGCCTGCATCCGCCCGTATGACTTCATCACGCCCTATGTGGCGGACCTCGCCAATGTCGTCGACATGGAGGCCATCCGCGCCTCGGGCGTCCGGATCGGCATCGATCCGCTCGGCGGCGCCGCCGTGCGCTACTGGCAGCCGGTGATCGAGCGCTACGGCATCGCGGCGAGTGTCGTGAACGATGTCGTGGATCCGACCTTCCGCTTCATGACCGCCGATTGGGACGGCAAGATCCGCATGGACTGCTCGTCGCCCTATGCGATGGCGCCGCTCATCGATCTTCGCGACCGTTTCGACGTCGCCTTCGCCAACGACACCGACGCCGACCGGCACGGCATCGTCACGCCTTCGGGCGGGCTGATGAACCCGAACGCCTTTCTGGCCGCCGCCGTCGCCTATCTCTGCGCCAACCGGCCGGAGTGGCGCGCCGAGAGCGGGATCGGCAAGACGATCGTCTCCAGCAGCATGATCGACCGCGTCGCCGCCAAGATGGGCCGCCGGCTCGTCGAGGTGCCGGTCGGCTTCAAATGGTTCTCGAAGGGCCTGATCGACGGCTCGCTCGCCTTCGGCGGCGAGGAGAGCGCGGGCGCCTCGTTCCTGCGCCGCGACGGCTCGGTCTGGACCACCGACAAGGACGGCATCATCATGGGCCTGCTCGCCGCCGAGATCACGGCGCGGACCGGCCAGGACCCGAGCCAGTTCTACGCGTCGACGACGGCCGATCTCGGCCGCTCCTTCTATGCCCGCATCGACGCGCCGGCGACGACGGCGCAGAAGGCCGTGCTCGCCAAGCTCGATCCCTCCAAGGTCGAGGCCGGCGAACTGGCCGGAGCGCCGATCGAGGCGAAGCTCGCCCGCGCACCCGGCAACAACGAGCCGATCGGCGGCCTCAAGGTCGCGACCGCAGATGGCTGGTTCGCCGCCCGGCCCTCTGGGACGGAGGAGGTCTACAAGATCTATGCCGAGAGCTTCGTCAGCGCGGAGCATCTGAAGGAGATCCAGAGAGACGCGCAGGCGCTCGTCTCGCGCCTGTTCGACGCGGCGGCCTGAGCCGCGCCGCATCGCCGTCACGCGACGAACTGCCGGGAGCACGCCCTATGCTGCATGCGCGCATGCTGCGCTATCTGGACGAGGTCGCCCGCTGCGGCTCGATCCGCAAGGCGGCGGCCAAGCTCAATGTCGCCTCTTCGGCGGTGAACCGGCAGATCATCGCGCTGGAGGATGAACTCGGCACGCCGCTGTTCGAGCGGCTGTCGCACGGGCTGCGGCTGACGGCGGCGGGCGAGATCATGATCGCCCATATCCGCAAGACGCTGAAGGACTATCAGTGGAGTTCGGAGCGCATCGACCGGCTGCGCGATCATCACTTCCCTTCGGCCTCGATCGCCACCGTCGGCGGGCTCGCCTGCGACCTGCTCGCAAAGGCGCTGATGCAGCTTCGGGCGGAGCGGCCGTTCACGCGGCTCTTCGTCAGCGTCATGGACGCCGAGGACATCATGGGCCTCGTCGCGGCCGGCGATTTCGATCTCGGCTTCGCCTTCGACCTGCCGGATTTCGGCGGCGTCACCCGCGCTGCCTCGCTTCGCACGCGCTATGGCGCCGTCATGGTGCCTGATCATCCACTGGCGCGAGAAGCGGCGGTGCGCGTCAGCGCGCTGCGCGACTATCCGCTGATCGCGCCGCATGTCGGCGTGCTCATCCGCGACCAGTTCGACGATGCCTGCCATCGCAGCGACATCCATATCGATCCCGTCGTCGAATCCGACTCCTTCGAGTTCCTCCGCCAGTTCGCGCTGTCGAACAACGGCGTCGCGCTCCTCAACGAACTCGATGTTGACGACAGCCTCAGGAAAGGCACGCTCGTTTTCGTGCCGATCGTCGAGCTCAAGGGCAAGACGCAGACCATCTCGGTCGTGCACCGGACGCGTGGCGCGCTCGAGCCTCTGCCCGGCTTGGTTGTCGAGCGCCTGTCGACGCTACTCGACGAGCGGCGAGGCAGCGGCTGATGCCTTTTGGGTCCAGGACCGCGCTCGAAACGATGCTTTGAGAAGACGTCCGACGCGCGCACCATTCCTGTGACGGCAAAAAGCCGCGGCGGGGAACAAGGGTGCGATCATGGCTTTCGAGACGGAGCAACCACGGGTCATCAAGGTATCGGGCGGCGTGTCGATCGGCGGAGCGCCGGTCTCGTACACCGCGTTCATGGCGGCGCTGGTCGCCATCCTGGCATTCATCCCGGCCTCGATCGTGGTCGGCGGCATGGGCGGTGGCTGGCCGCTGCATGACGTGGTGCATCCCCTGCTCGGCCTTCTGCTCGGCCCCATCGCAGGCCCGATCGCGTCCGCCATCGGCATCCTGATCGGCGGCGTCATCGCTCCCTACACCAATCTCGGCCCCTGGGCGCCGCTGATGGGCGCCATGAGCGCCTTCGCGGTCGGCATGGTCATGCAGCCGAACCGTTCGCTCTGGCTGGTACCGTGGATCATCACGCTCGCCGCCAACCTCATCTATCTCTGGCAGGCGCTCTCCTTCGGCATCAGCTTCCCGCTGTGGCTGAGCAATGTCATCACCATCGACATCGCGCTGATCCTGATCGCCATCCCGCAGCTCAGGAACTGGAGCATCGACAAGATCCGCACCGGCGGCATCGGGGTGAAGACCTATATCGGCTTCTTCGTCGTGTTCTTCTTCGGCTCGACGGCGGGCATTCAGCTCAACTGGGTTCCGTCCTTCGCGACCAATCCCTGGCCGGCGGAAGTCTGGCCGGTGCTGATCCCTATCATCGCCATCGAGCGCCTCGCCTTCAGCGCCGTGGGCGCCCTGATCGGCGTCGGCGTGGTCAGCGCGCTGCGCCGCTCGCCCCTCGCCAAGGCGTCTATGGCGGGCTACTGAGCATGACGGCCGAAGACGGTCAGACGAGCGACGAGCGGCCGGAGCCGCTCGTCACCTTCGAGCGTGTCGGCTATGCCTATCCTGGCGCCTCGCGCCGGGCGCTCGACGGCCTCGACATGACGATCTTCCGCGGCGAGTTCGTCGGCATCGTCGGCGCCACCGGCGTCGGCAAATCGACCCTCTGCCTCACCCTCAACGGCATCGTCCCGCAGTTTTTCGGCGGCTCCTTCTTCGGTACGGTGCGGATCACCGGCCACGACACGCTGGAGACGGCGACCAGCCGGCTCGCAGCGACGGTCGGCATGGTTTTCGAGGATCCCGAGACGCAGATCACGGCGACGACCGTCGAGGGCGAGGTCGCCTTCGCGCTAGAGAATCTCAAGGTTCCGACGGAGCTGATGCAGGTTCGCGTCGCCGAGGCGCTCCGGGCCGTCGGCCTTGCCGGGCTCGAGCGGAAGCACCCGGCGCGGCTCTCCGGAGGGCAGAAGCAGCGCCTCGCCATCGCCTCGGCGCTGGCGCTCGCACCGGATTGCATCGTGCTCGACGAGCCGACCTCGCAGCTCGATCCGGTCGGCACCGCCGAAGTCTTCGCGCTGCTCTCCCGCCTCAACCGCGAGCGCGGCATCACCATCATCGTCGCCAGCCATGCCAGCGAGGAACTCGCAGCGGTGGCGTCGCGCATCCTGCTGCTGTCGGGTGGCCGCATCATTCGTGACGGTGCTCCCGGCGCGGTCCTTGGCGATGTCGCGCTGCTCAAGACGCATGACGTGCGCCCGCCCGACATCGCGCAGGCTTACGCGGCCGTCGCGGCGCGGCTGATGCCGGGAACGCCACCGCTCGCACCGATCACGCTCGGCGACGCGTCCGAAGCCTTCGCGCCGTTCGCGGAGGCCTTCGCAGCGGCGGCACCGGAGCCAGCCTCGCGGCCGAGCCCGACCGGCGCGCCGGTTCTGGAGGCCATCGGCGTGTCGCATGTGTATCCGGACGGGACGGCGGCGCTGAGGGGCGTCGACCTCTCCATTCGCCGCGGCGAGTTCGTCGCGCTCGCCGGCCGCAACGGCTGCGGCAAGTCCACGCTGATCCGCCATTTCCTGCATCTGCTGTCGCCGACCACCGGCACCGTGCGGGTCGACGGCATCGACGTCGCCGGCCTCAAGATCAGCGATCTTGCGCGGCGCATCGGCTATGTCGCGCAGAACGCGCATCAGCTGCTCTTCTGCGATAGCGTGCGGGAGGAAGTCGCCTTCGCGCTCACGCTGATGAAGCGGCCGAAGGGCGAGATCGACGCCGCCGTTCAGTTCGCTCTGGGGGCGATGCGGCTCTCCGATCTCGCGGATCGTCATCCGGCATCGCTGAGCCGCGGCGATCGGCTGCGCCTCGCGATCGCCGCGACGCTGGCGCCCGGGCCGGACATGCTCATCTTCGACGAACCGACGACCGGGCAGGACTGGGCGGGCGCGCTCGCCATCCTCGACATCTGCCGCAGCCTCAACGCGATCGGCAAGACGGTGCTGCTCGTCACGCACCATCTCTACCTTCTCGCCGGCTACGCGGACCGCCTCGTGGTCATGGCGCAGGGGCGCGTCGTGCTGGATGGGCCGCTCGACGAAGTCCTCTATTCTGGCCCCGCCCTCGCCGCTGCCTCGCTCGCGCCGCCGCAGACGGTGAGCTTCGCCGCGAGCCTCGACGGTCTCGCGACGCCGGGCCGGCGGCCGCTCTCGCCCTCGGCCCTCGCGGCGCTGGTGGAACCTGTCGGGGAAGGTGCCCGATGACCGCCGCCGACAGCCTTCTGCAACTATCGGCGGGCCGCTTCGCGGCCATCGATTTCCGGGTCAAGCTGGTGTTCCTGCTCCTCGCGAGCACGCTGATCTTCGTCTGGAACAGCCTGATCGCGCAGGGCTTGCTGCTCGCTGTCACCATCGCGCTCATGCTGGCGGCAGCGACGCCGCTGGCGACGATCTGGCGGCTGATCCGCCTCACCTTGCCGGCGCTCATCCTCATCGTGGTCATCCAGGGACTGTGGAGCCCGTTCGGCGTCCACCCGGTGTTCACGCTGCCTGACAGCCTGCCGCTACTCGGCGGCGCGCATGTCTTCACCGTCGAGGGGCTGTTGTTCGGCCTCGCCGTCTGCTGCCGTATCCTCGTGCCGCTGCTCGCCTTCCAGCTCGTCTTCATGACGACGGAGACGAACGACATCGTCCTCGGGCTGACGCGGCTCCGCGTGCCCTACCGGGTGGCGCTGCTCTTCTCGACGACGTTCCGCTTCGTGCCGCTGCTGCTCGAGGAATTCCAGGCGATCAAGGACGCGCAGCGGCTGCGCGGCATTGATCTCGACAGCTTCGGAATGGTGCGCAAGCTCGTCGCGATGGGGCGCATGCTGGTGCCGCTGATCACCGGATCGCTCGCCAAGGCGCAGGCCATGGAAATCGCGCTGCAGTCGCGCGCCTTCACCGGGTCGCCCGACCGGACGCAGCTTCATCCCGGCCGCGAGAAGCTGACGGGGATGGAGCGGGCCATGATCCTCATCGCGCTTCTCTTCTGGGCCGCTGCGATCGTGGCTCGCATTGGATTTGGAATGGGAGGATCGGTTCTTTGACCGGGAAGGATTTCACCGACGGGGCCACGCTTCGGGCGATGCTGGAGCGCCAGGCCGATGCCTGGAAGACGGGCGATTTCAGCATCGCGAAGGCCGACTGGCACCCGGACGGCGTGCTCACGGCACCCGGCAACCGCGTGCCTTTCGGCGCGCTCGCCGAGACGATCCGGCGGTTCCATGCCGATTTCATGGATCTCGAGGTGACGATCACCAACGCCTTCGCCTCGCCGGACGGGAGGAAGCTCGCCTTCGAGTGGCTGTGGACGGTTTCGCGGCGACGCGACGGGGCGCGGAGCGCCACGCCGGACGCGATCATCGTCGATCTCGAAGACGGCAAGATATTGGAATGGCGGGAATATTTCGACACCGCCGCCGCCGTCGAGGACTATCACGGCAAGGAAGACGGGGGCGACGCAGCGCCGTGAATGTTCTCGTCGTCTATTGCCATCCGTCGAGCGGCAGCTTCACGGCGGCCGTCCGCGACACCGCGATGGCCGCGCTCAACGAAGCCGGGCATGCCACCGCCGAGATCGACCTCTATGGCGAGGGCTTCAACCCGGTGATGAGCGCCGAGGAACGCCAAGGATATCATGACGAAGCGACCAATCTCGCGCCGTTCGAGGCGCATGCGCGATTGCTGCGCTGGGCCGAGACGGTCGTGTTCGTCTATCCGACCTGGTGGTATGGGCCGCCCGCAATGCTGAAGGGCTGGCTGGAGCGGGTGATGGTGCCCGGCTTCGCCTTCAAGATGCCGACCAAGCATCGGGGATCACGGCCGAATCTCACCAATATCCGCCGCCTGCTGGTGCTGACCACCTGCGGCGCGACGCCTTTCGTCAGCTGGATCATGGGCCAGCCGGGCCGCAAGACGCTGCTGCGCGGCTTCCGCTCGGTCTGCCATATCCGCTGCCGCACGGGTTTCCTCGCGCTCTACAAGATGGACAGCGTCAGCGACGCGGCGCGCCGCCGCCATCTCGAGCGGGTCCGGCGCACCATACTCGCCATCAGGTCTTGACCAGATTACGGGGGGCGGGAACGAGCCTTCGGTCAGGACGGCAGCGGCGCCGCTGTGCGAGCCGCGCCCGACGGGACGGGCGTCGGGAACGAGCGGGAGCCGAACATGGTCGAGAAGTCGGGTTCATCCTCGATCCGCAACCGATTGAACCGCAGCATCGCCATCAACTGATCGCGGCTCATGATGTGGTCGCGCGAGGAATACTCGGCCTGAAGCACCGGCTCGATCGGCGCGCCGTTCGAGAATTCAGGCAGGGACGGGCGGATCGCATAGTAGTTCTCGCGCTCGACGGTCCGCTCGGCCTCGTCGTCGGCGATCAGGATTTCGTGGATCTTCTCGCCGGGCCTGATACCGATCTCGCGGATCTCGATGTCCCGGTCGCCGATCAGGCATTCCGCCATCATGCGGATGCCGGAGGCCGGCACGCGCGGAATGATGATGTCGCCCGCCTCGCCGATCCGATAGGCATCGACGACCGTGTCGACCGCCTGTTCGAGCGACAGGAAATAGCGCGTCATCTCCGAGGTGGTGATCGTCACGGGACCGCCCGAGCGGATCTGGTGATGGAAGAGCGGCACGACCGAGCCACGCGAGGCAAGCACATTGCCATAGCGGGCGCAAATCATGCGCGTGGCGGGCGAAACGAGATTGGCACTGATCAGCACGCGCTCCTGCATCGCCTTGGTCATGCCCATCACGTTGACCGGGTGACAGGCCTTGTCGGTCGAGATGCCGATGACGGCCTCGACGGGCAGCCGCTGCGCCGCGATCGCGCGGGTAATGTTGAGGGCGCCGCCGACATTGGTGGCGATCGCTTCGCTTGGGAAATACTCGCAATTCGGAACCTGCTTGAGCGCGGCCGCGCTGAAGACGATGTCGGCACCGGCCAGCGCCTGCTGCACGGCGGTGTAGTCGCGCACGTCGCCGAGGCGAAAACGCAGCGTCTTGGCGTGGTCGAGATAGACGACGTCCTCCGAGGCGGCCGCGATGCGGTCGAACAAAAGGCGCATGTCGTAGTGCTTGGCCTCGTCGCGGCTGAACACCGTGACGCTTTCCGGCCGGCCATGAAGGCCGGACAGCAGCCTTCTTACGAGGACCTTGCCGAGAGAACCGGTTCCGCCGGTCACCAGGATACGCTTGCCGTCGAAAAGGGTGGCATCCCTGCGCAGCGCCGCGCCGTCGTCTTGCATCATGCGTACTCTCCCTGCGCCGGTCACCACGCGCCCTTGTGGGCGAGCACGCTCCTGATGGTCCGATAGAGTATCTGGAGGTCGAGCCGCACCGACCGTTCGCGCACATAGGCGAGGTCGAACTCGAGCGTCTCGCTGAAGGAGAGTTCGCCCCGGCCATAGATCTGGGCGTAGCCTGTGATCCCCGGCGCGACGGAGAACTTCGCCAGCTGCTCGCTGGCGTAATGGCCGAGATATTCGGGCATTTCCGGGCGCGGACCGACCAGGGCCATGTCCCCCGTCAGGACATGGATGAAATTTGGAATCTCGTCCACGCTGCTGCGGCGCAGCCACGCGCCGAACGGCGTGACGCGCGGATCGCGCTGCTGCGACAGGTAGAGGTTCGCAGTCTCCTTGCGCTGCAGCGCCTCTGGCGCAAAGGCGGGAAAGCGCTTGTCGCCATCCACCATCATGCTGCGGAACTTGACGAAGGTGAACAGCCGCCCGCCCTTGGCGATCCTTTGCTGGCGAAAGAAAACCGGCCCGGGACTGTCCAGCTTGACGAGGATCGCGACCACCAGCAGCAAGGGCAGAAGCACGATCAACGCCAGAGCCGAGACACCGATCTCCAGCGCCCGGTACCAGATGGGCCGATGATCCGCTGCGGCCGCGACGATCGATGCGCCGGCCAGCGCGGTCTCCGATGCGCCCGGCACCTGCTGCGCATGCAATTGAGGCTGGGGAGCGACTCGCATTGCCATTGCAGAACTCCCCGGCGGGGCCGATCTGTGTTGATCTCAACGCATCATGAAATGATATCGCGTGCTGTGCAACATGAATTGTGTCAACATGCCGGCACGCTCAGTTCATAAATCAGGCATACTTACTAAATCTGCGTGATCGACATGCGCTGACAAGCTTTGCCGGCCAAGATAGACTCATCTTCCCGCGCAACTATTGATTTATTTGCCGATCATGCTCTTTCTTGACGCAACTCACTGACCACCGACGGTCTTGAAGAGCCGCCGCGGTCCGATTGATTGCCAAGCCTCCGCTCTCGGCGGGATCGCTGCCGGAGCACCGCGGCAACGACGATGTCTCCGTTTCGGGCCGCGGTCTGTGACGGAGGTCACAAGCAACCCGGCTTGCGGTCTGCGTCCCGCTGCCGTCTAGTGATCGGACGGTCAAGACTATCGCACCGTCCGATCTCCCTTCTGACTGCGCATGGGATCGACAGGACATGCAGGGACACGCGCCCGAGGTGGTTCTAGTGACCGGAGCCTCCGGTTTCCTTGGCCGCCATGTCGCGCGCCGCTTCGCCGCCGAGGGCGCAACGGTGCTGGGGCTCGGCCACGGCCCGTTCACGGACGGCACGCCGGAGGAGTGGGGACTCTCCTCGTGGCAGGACTCCACGGTCTCCCTCGAGGCGCTGAGGGCGCTGACGACGAGACCCGACATCATCGCGCATTGTGCAGGCGGCGCTCTGGTCGGCCGCTCGTTCGAGGCTCCGAGGCAGGACTTCCTGCGCACCGTGGCGACCACGGCCGACATCCTGGAATTCATCCGCAAGGATGCGCCGGCGGCGCGCCTCGTCTATCCCTCCAGCGCCGCGGTCTACGGCAATGCCAGAGCGCTGCCGATCGCAGTGACGCATGCGGTGCGGCCGCTTTCGCCCTATGGCACGCACAAACTGGCGGCCGAGGAACTGTGCCGCGCCTCCGCCCTTCATTTCGGCGTCCGCTGCACCATCCTCCGCTTCTTCTCCCTTTATGGCCGCCACCTCCGCAAGCAGCTCCTCTGGGATGCCTGCGGACGGCTGTCCGCCGGCTCTGGCGCCTTCAGCGGCACGGGCGACGAACTCCGCGACTTCCTGCATGTCGACGACGCAGCCTCGCTCTTCGTCGAAGGCGCGCGCCACGCGACGGCCGATTGCCCGACCGCAAACGGTGGAACCGGCATCGGAACCTCGGTCGGCGCCGTGATCCGCCGCCTCGCCGCAGTCATCGCGCCCGATATCGAGATCCGCTTCACGGGGGCGCAGCGGCCGGGCGATCCCAACGCCTTCGTCGCCGATGTCGGCGACGCCGCGCGCTGGGGCTGGCGGCCGCGGCCTGCCTGGCAGACGGGCGTCGACGATTACGCGCTGTGGTATCGCGGCCTCGGGCCGGGCGGGGGAACGGCATCGGGCGAGCGGCCCAACCGATGAGCACGGTTGGTGGCTGGCGGGGTCTCGCGCGACAGGCCGGCCGCTTGGCCTTGCTCGTCATCCCGAAGGCGGGCGGCGGGGTCTTCCTGATCGCCCTCAACCTTGTCCTCGTCCGCGTGCTCGCCGCCGACGACTACGGCCGCTTCGCCTATTGCATGACGCTGGTCCTGCTCGCCGACGCCGTCATCGGCGCGCCCTTCGACCTCGCCGTGATCAAGCTGTCCGGCGAGGGCGGCGCCGCGATGCCCATGGCAGCGGCGCGGGCGGCGCTGCATGCCAAGCTGGCGCTGATAGCGGGTTTGACCGTTTTCGCCGCGCTCATGGCGGTTGTCGTTGCGCCCTCCGCGGTCCAGTTCGAGCTCGTGGCCGCGACGAGCCTCGCGATCGTCTCGATGCTGGTGGTGCGCAGCGTTCAGGTGACGCTGCAGGTCGCCGGCCGCTTTCGCGATTATGCGATCGTCGAGAGCCTGCAGCTCGTCCTGCGCGTCGCACTCGTCGCGACGGTCATCGCGCTGCTGCCAGCGAGCGCGGCCCTGATGCTGGCCGCCATCGGCGCCGGCGGACTCGCCGCCTCTCTTGTGGCCGGCCTCGGCCTGCAACGGGATCTTTTCAGCCTCGGGAACCGGCGCGGACTCCCCTATCCGGTGCTCGCGACCAGCGCCGGATGGTATCTCGGCACCACGGCGCTGGGCGCGCTGATCGGCCGGCTCGACATCCTGACGCTCGGCTGGCTGGCCACGCCGGCCGATATCGGCCTCTATACCGCCGGCCAGGTCATCGCCTCGGTCGCGGAACTCGCGGGCAGCTACCTCGCCATCTTTCTGACGCCGATGCTCGTCGCCTCCCTGCGCGAGGGGACGACGGCCGCGCTATTTCGCCGGATGCAGCCGCCCTTGCTGGCGCTGGCCGTCTGCGGTCTCGTCGCTGCGCATTTCACCTGGCCGATCATCGGTCCCATGATCCTGCCGGCGGCCTATCAGCGCTCGGGCGAAGTGGCGCTGATCCTGATGACGGGGACGTTCGCCGCCTTCGCGACGGTGCCGCTGGCGCTGCCGCTGCTGCTCTTCCGCCACCGGTCGGCGCTGCTGGCGATGGATGTGGTCCTCTTTCCCATCATCGCGCTCGGCTATGTCCTCGCCATTCGCGCCGACGGGGAGATCGGCGCCGCCTATGTCACGGCCGCGACCATGCTGCTGCGCTCGCTGCTGGTGCAACTGGCGGTCTCATGGAGCCTCCTGCGCCAGCCTCCGTCGCAGCACGAATAGCTGCTGGTGCGCGATGTCGTCTTCGATCGCACTCATGCTGCCGATGACAGCGGCGCTCTCGACGGACAGCCCATGACGCGCCGCCAGGCGCTCGACCGCGTCTCTGTCGCGGTAGAGCATCAGCAGCCCATACTGGCGCTGAAGCAGCCGCTCCACCGGATTGCGGCGGTCGACATGGCGCGTTGCATTCGGCGTCGCTGCGGCGGTCTCCTCGAGGGGGACATGACAGAGCGCACGGCCGCCCGGGACGAGGACGCGGGCGATCTCGGCGAGCGCGCCGTCGAACTCGGAGTCCGTCATGTGCTGGATGACCGCGATCGCCGTGACAAGATCGACCGAGCTGTCGGCAACGCCCTCGATGCGCCCACGCCGGACGAAGCGGAAGCTGAGATTGGGCAGCGGAAACAGAGCCTCACCCGCCGCCAGCGCGCCACGTGAAATGTCGACCGCGATGACGGCACGGCAGCGCTTCGCCATCTCATGCGCAAGGATGCCGGCGCCGCATCCAAGATCAAGGGCCGCCATCTCCGACGCGAGATAGGGAGCGATCACATCGTCGAACAGCTTTCGGCGCGAGACGATGTTGCGCTCCAGCTCTCGCTCGAGGACCTCGCGACGCCGCATGTCGGGTGCGTAGCGCTCGCTGGCCTGCTCGGTGAAATAGTGCGGGCTGATGGCGAGCAGCTCGAGGGCGAGCGCGCGACGATGGCGCTGCGGCGCCGCCCGGATCATTAGCGCCACCGCCGGATTGCCGAGGAAGCTCTGATGCATGGTCCCCGAGGTGATCACCGTCAGCAAACGGCTGGCGATGCCGCCATGCCGGCGACGCCGGGCTGGCTGTGCTGTATGCGGCACTGACATGTCGAGCCCCCGCTCTCGGCGCAGCCTCCGATGCCGCCGCGCTCGTTCCTACGCCATGGCGCTTATCCTTGCTGCGCCGGATTCCCGCCCCAGATCATCCGCGAGACCGTCGAGCATCGGGTCCCAGCCGGGGATCGCGATGCCGGTCGCCGCGGCAAAGCGCGTGCCGTCGAGGCTGCGGTCGATTGCAGGCTCGTCGACGGGGATGATGGGCGAGGTCCAGCCGATGCGCGCGGCAAGCCGCGACAGCAGGTCGTATTTGCCGATCGGCTCGGCTGCGACGTGATAGAGGCCGCTGAGCCCCGGATGCCCGGCCACGACCTTGCCCAGCACCTCGGAGAGGGCGCGCGTCGTCAGCCCGGAGAAGACCGCTCGGCGGTAGCCGCGCACCTCGCGGCCGGCCTGCGACAGGAACCACGCGATCAATCCCTCCCGGCCCTCGAGCTGCGGTCCGATGATCGAGGTTCGGATGGTGAGATGCGGCGCGGCCGTGACCTCGCCCAGCCATTTGGAAATGCCGTAGGTGTCGACCGGATCCGGCTGGTCGTCCTCGCGATAGCCGCCACGCCGCCCGGAGAAGACGCAATCGGTGCTGACCTGGATCAGCCGCGCTCCGACGGCCTCCGCGGACGCGGCGAGGCGGTGCGGGAACAGCGCGTTAAGTTCGATCGCAAGGGCCGTATCGGCCGCCTCCGGCCGCTGCTTGATCAGGCCGACGCAGTTGAGGACGACATCGGGACGGTGGTGGCCCAGCACATGGTCGACGGCGCCGCTGGCGCGGACATCGACGCCGGGAACGACCTCAGCGCCCAAAAGGGCGGCGGCAAGCGGCGAGCCGGGCTGCGGCTGGGACCTGACGACGGCAATGACCTGGTGATCGCGAGCCAGGACGCGGCTCGCGACATGGCCCAGCATTCCCCCCGCGCCGATCACCGCTATCCGAGCCATGTCTTGGGCCGTCCCGCCAGTGCATTGTCACGATAATCGCGCAGCGGCTCGCTGTATAGCGGCAGCGAGGCAGCCCGTCGCCGTCACTCGACCAGAACCGCCCCCAGGATGGCGGCCTCCATCTGGTTCAAGAGGCTGATGGAGGTGTTGACCTGGTCCGTCCGATCGATACCGGCGCGGATCGCCAGCACGACGCCATCGACGGCGCGGGCAAGGCGCAGCGCCGTCGCGCCGCCGATCAGGGGATCGACCGCCAGGAAGGCGACGCGGTAGCGCGCCCGGAGCCCATCCGTCAGCACCACGGTATCCGGCCCAAGCAGCGCCGCCGGACCGTCGAGGGCGCCGCCGGCATGGGCGCTGCCGGTGCCGATCAGCCTGAGGCCGGGAACGGTGTCGGCGGTCTCGATCTCGCCAAGCGTGGCGGCTCCGGCGATCGCCTCGCGGATGCCCGCGCGGCCCGCCGCCGGGGCGAAGGGGGCTTCGGGCGGCGAACTGAAGCGGCAATCGGCGGCCAGGATAGCGCCGCCGCGCATCAGGGCGAAGCTGCGGCCGAGTTCGACCGCGAGGGCGGCCACGCCCTCGTCGCCGGCGATGCCGCAGATCATGACGACGGCCGGCTCGCCGACCTTCGGGTTGAGTCGCGCGGCGAGGCGGAGCATTTCGGGTTGCGGCGCTGCGCCGATGGTCTCACGGACGGTCAAGCCCAGGCCTCCCGAATTGATCCGGCATTTCGAAATGGGACCGCTGGCGTGCCAGCCGGTCGGCGACGAGGACAAGGCTTGCGACCAGCCACCACCCCTTCAGCGGGAAATGGAAGGCGTCGACCTGCAAGGCGAACAGCGGCGCGATGATCAGCGAGGACAACGCGGCGGCGGCGAACCAGCGCTGGCGCGCGAGATGCGGATCGGCTTCGCTCTGCCTCAGCAGCGCCCAGGTCTTCCAGAGAATGGACCCGAGAAAGGCGAGGAAGACCAGCAGCCCGGGAAGGCCGAGTTCGGTGAACAGCTGCAGGAACTCGTTATGCGCCATGATCCAGTCGCCCTCGAAGCGGGTCGGATCGAGAAGGGCGATGATCGCCGTGCGGTTGCCGACGCCGATGCCGTGCAGCCAGTTGTCGGCGCCAAGCCGCAGCGCCGCCCGCCACAGATCGAAGCGCCAGGAAAGATTGGTCGCCTTATCCAGCTCATAGGCATGAGGGTTGAGGATGCGGTCCCAGATGCTCTGCGGCAGGAAAGGAATCATGGCCGCCGCTCCGGCGAGAGCGAGCAGCAGCCGGCCCGCGGTGATGCGGTAGAGCTGGACCGCGGCGATGATGCCGAACAGCAGGATGGCGAAGATCAGCGTCGCGCGGGTGTTGGTGAGCAGGATGTTGTAGAAGATCAAGCCAATCGACGCGATCCAGAACAGCTGCCCGGCGAGCGATCGGGCGAGCTTCAGCCGATAGAACAGGAAAGGCGTCGCGAGCAGGAGATTGATCCCGTAGACCGCGAAGTTCGACGTCGTGCCGACGGCGCGGCGCACGGCGCCGAGCGTGTCGTTCTCCGACATCGCGTTGATGGTCGTCGAGAAGCGCGTTGCCGCCTCGCCGATCTCGCTGTCGCTGAGCACGGTGCCGAAATGCCAGTCATAGACCTGGTAGACGCCGATGATGATTGTCGCGGCAAGCCAGGCGAGGATCATCGCATCGATGAGCCGCCAGTCGCGCGTGCCTTGCGAGATGGTGAACATCATCAGGAAGGCGCCGAGCATGGTCACGGCCTCGGCCTGCGTCGCCTCGGGATCGACCGCGTAGAAGATCGAGAACACGGCCTGAGCCTGCAGGATGCCATAGAGGGTCAGCGGCACCGACCATTCGAGCCGCTGCCGCTTCATCACCATATTGGCGAGCACCGCTGCGAGCGCGAGCAGGCCCACCAGGCGCATGAAGGAAAAGGTCTCGAGCGAAAGATCGTCCCCGAACCGCCCGATGCGCTCGAGCGGAACGACCAGCGCCACCGCGATGAGCGAGAGGCCGGGGGCGAAGGCGATGACCGCGAGGCCGGCGACGGCGGACACGAAGATCGCGGCTGCGATCAGCGGCGATGTGAGGATGGTCGCGACGACGAGAACGAACGCCCCGGCGAGGCCGGCCGCGACCGCCAGAAACGGCTCGCCCGGCCAGCGCCGCGCGCCGACCGCCGACGCCGCCTCAGGCATGCTTCAGACCCCGTTCGCGGAAGGTGCCGAGGATCGTCAGCCCGCGGATGCGACCGAGCTCGCGCTCGGTATAGATGCGCTTGTCGACATAGGCGAGGAGGCCGGCGAGAGCGATGCCGAGCACCAGGCCGAGCGGCGCGGAGATGAGGACGATCATCAGCTTGCGCGGCGCGGACGGCGACGGCGGCGCTGTCGGCGGGCTCAGCACGGCGATGTTGGCGACCCGGCGGCGCTCGAGTTCGGCACCGACCCGGGCGATTTCGAGCTGGCGCATATATTCGCTGTAGCGGTTCTTGGCGAGTTCGCGTTCGAGCGAGAGCCGGTCCAGCTGCATCTCGCCGGCCGTCAGCGCCGCCAGCCGCGCCTCGGCCTCGCTGCGCTCGCCCGTCAGCGTCGCGATCTCCTTGTCGGCGGTACTGGAGAGGAGCGCCGTGAGCTGGCCGATCTTGCCCTCGACCTCGCGCAGCGGCTCGCTGCCGGGCGCGTAGGACTGCAGAAGCTGCGCCCGCTCGATGACCAGCGCGCCGAGGCGCTCGCGCACGTCCGAAGATGCGGCGCCGCTTCCGGCCGCGCTGCCGCCATCGGCTCGCGAAGCGAAGGCGGACAGCGCGTTGGCGGCGTCGGCCGCCGCGTCGGCGGCGGCGATGCCGTCGTCGAGTTCAGCGACACGGGCCAGGAGATGGTCGCGCTCCTCCGAGACGGAGGTGAGCCTTTCAGCAGACCGCAGGGCCTTGATCTCGGCATCGAGGTCGGCGAGTTGCTTGTTCGAGGCCTCGACCTTGTCGGCGAAGAAATCGGCCGCGCCGACGCTGCGGCGGGCGATCGCCCGCTGGGTCAGGAAGTTCTCGATATGTCGGTTGAGGAAGCGGACGCCCATCGCCGGATCGCTCCAGCGCACCGTGATCTGGATAACGTCCGACTCGCCGCTGCGCCGGACATAGAGGCCGTGCTCCAGCTTGTTGACCACCTTGTCGCGCGGTGAAAGGGCCGTGGCGAGCTTCAGCTCGACGAGCAGCGTCTCGACGCCCTTCAACGCGGCGGTGGCGGCGTCGCGCGCCAGCCGGCGAACTTTCTGGACCAGCGTGACCGGCGGCGCCGGCTGCGGCAGGAAGGCCTCGACCCCGATATCGTCGACCGTCTTCTCGACGAGGCCGCGATCCTCGAGCAGCGTCACGTCCGAATTGATGTCTTCCTTGCGCACGCCGTTGGAGACGACGCCGCCGCCGCCGATGGCGGTGGGGACGTCGAGATTCTCGCGGCCGATGGTGGCGAGCAGGCTCGCCTCGACATCATAGCCGTCGCTCATCATCTGCACGGCCGCATAGACGCCGACCAGCATCGCCACCGCGACGAGCACGACGAGCTTCCAGCGCCGCAAGATGGCGGCCGCCAGAATGGCGATGGATTCGACCGGGTCGCCCCTGTCGTCCTGGCTCATCATGCTGTCCGGCAACATTCGCATCGGGGAGCGCCGACCGGTTCGAGTCATCGGAGGCCTGTGCGATCCGCGGGACCTGCCGAGACCAGGCCTATCGCGCGCGGACCGCCGTCTTTTCTATCGGTATTCTGAGAGCGCGGGGCCGTCAATTGACCGGCGTGCCCGCGCCCGGAGGGTATGTCAGAAACGCCGATCGCCGGCCCGGATCGACTTCTGGCTCCGCCACTGCGGCCAGACGCCAAAGGCCGGCTTGGGATTAAGATCGGAATCCCAGAGCCCGGCGCGCACCCAGATCTTCATCCAGTCCGCGCCGATCCCCATCGCCTCGAGCTTCGCCAGCAGCTTGGTGTAGTCGACCGGGACGAACCAGACGACGAACAGCCAGCGCTCATGCACCGCCTCGTCGATCAGGTCGGTCAGGAAGGCTTGCTGCAACGCCGGATCACCCGGGAAATCGAGCCCGCCCGCCGCGTCGATGCGTTCGTCGGCGCTGGCATAGCCCGTCTCGGCGATCGCGACCGGCTTGTTGGTCCAGCCGCGCAGGAAGCGGAACGGCGTCCGCCACTGCTCGGGCGGCGGCGGCAGGGCCGGCGCGCCCCTCGCCTCGCCGAAGGCGCTGCCATAGGGATAGAAGCTGATGCCGACATAGTCGCCATATTCGGCCGCCGGCTTCACCATGTCGCCGACCGCGGGCTTCATGATCGACTGCAGCACCAGTTCGAGGCCGACCTTCACCTTGGGATGCGACTGGCGCAATCCGTCGACGGTGCTGCGAAACAGCCGCTCGAAGGCCGGCCACTGGTCCGGATGCTCGAGCGCCAGTTCGCTCATCTCGATGCCGATATTCACATAGGCGGGCTTCAGCGTGTCGATGATACGGCGGACATAGGCGAGATAGGCGGCCTCGATGGCGGGAGAATCGAAGGGCTGGCCGGCGATCTCGGGGGGCGGGTCGCGCTCCTGGCCTTCCTCCGCGCCACAGGCTGCTGCGAGGCTGACGCGATCATTGGCTGTCGGCGTCATCGCGACATAGAGGACCTGCTTCGCCGTCTTTCGTGAATTGATCTCGGCGAGGTCGCCCTGCAGCCATTTTGGAAACGGTGCGCCGGCGACGACTTCGTACCAGGGCAGGCACTGGTCCATGTGCTGCGCGTAGAGCGTCTCGTTCGGCAGCACCAGGGCATGCACCTGGTCCGCTGACTGCTCGGTATAGTCGTGCGGAAAGGCGGTGAAGCCGTAGAGGACATCGGCCTTCGAGGCTTGTCCGAAGACGAGAAGAGCGAGCGCGACACCCAGACGGGCGCAGTTCGCCTTGATCGACATGAGCCATCCCCCCGTCCGGCCGCGCCACCCGGTCAAACGGGGGTCTGCGCCAAGAATACCAGATGGACCGTCGATGTTCAAAGTTCTTCGAGGATCGATGCTTTGCCGAACCAAGTTCCTGCGGAATCTTGCCGATTGAAAGCGGTCGACGCGTATGTCTAGACTGTAATAGCGGGTCTAGGGTTTCAGTCTGCCAGGGGATGGCTGATGACGCGGATCTTGGTGACCGGCGGAGCCGGGATGATCGGCTCGAATCTCGTCCGCCGTCTCGTCCGTTCCGGCGCGCGTGTCGATGTTGTCGACGATTTCTCGCGCGGTCATCCCGACAATCTGCGCGAGGGCGACGGACGCTTCATCGTCGACCCCGACCGCGCCATCCACCGGCTCGACCTCAGGGTCCCCGGCGTGCTCGACCCGCTGCTCGGCGATATCGACTATGTCTTCCATCTCGCCGACATCGTCGCCGGCATCGGTTTCGTCTTCAGCAACGAGCGGGCGATCTTCCGCCAGAACATGCTGATCAACTCCAATGTCGTGGCAAGCGTCGCCGCGGTGCCGAAGCTCAAGGGCTATATCTATGTCGGCACGGCGTGCAGCTTCCCGGCCGCGCGGCAGACCGGCCCCGACGCGCCCCCGCTCACTGAGGACGAGCTTTACCCCGCCTCGCCGGAATCGGCCTATGGCTGGAGCAAGCTCATGGGCCAGTACGAAGCGGAGCTGATGCAGAAGGAGACCGGCATTCCGGTCGCCCTGCCGATCCTTCACAATGTCTACGGGACGCCGTCCGACCTCTCCCGCGAGCGCAGCCAGGTCCTGCCGGCGCTGGTCCGGCGGGCCGTGGAATGGCCCCAGCAACCGTTCACCGTCTGGGGCAGCGGTAGCCAGGGCCGGGCCTTTGTCCATGTCGACGACGTGATCGACGGTCTCGTGGCTGCAATGACGGAAGGGCTCGGCCGGGGTCCGATCCAGCTCGGACCCGACATCTGCACCACGATCCGCGAGGCGGCCGAGACCGTGGTCCGCGTGTCCGGAAAGCCGATCGAGATCGTCTACGACCCGACGAAACCGGAAGGCGACCGCGGACGCTGCGCCGATTACGGCAAAGCCCGCACGCTGCTCGGCTGGCGCCCGCGCGTCGCCTTCGAGGACGGCATGGCCGATCTCTATCGCTGGGCCGAGCGGCGGCTCGCCGCCGCCTATGCCTGAAACGGCTGGACCGGCCCCGCGCCCATCCCGACCAGATAACGGACAGAGGCGAGGGCAAGCGTGCGGACGCGCGGATCGGCGATGTCGACCTCATGCGTGAACAGCGTGACGAAACCATGATCGGCGAGGGCGGCATCGATCCGGGCGAGGAACCGCGGCAGGTCCGCGGCTTCGTCGGCAAAGCTCTCCAGCCGCAGATGACTGCGTCGGAAACCGATCCCGCCGAAATCGACGGCGCCGCGCAGGCGAAGGCTCTCCCGCGCCTCTTCCGGAAGGCGATAGGCGATAGCCGGCTTGTCGGTCGTGAAGAGCGTCTCGACGCCGTTTGACCGCCAGAGCGGGGCAAGTTCGTAGCATTCGGAGAAATAGTGGAGGCGCAGCCAGCGCGATCGTTGCCGGGCCGAAGCGAAGCGGCCGATGGCGGCGAACAGGCCCGCCATGGTCTCGCGCTGCGCGTCCAGAGGCTGCGCATGCGGCGCCGTCGCATAATCCTCGGCATGCGGCCCGAACCGGATGCCTGGCACGGCGGCGAGCCGCTCGGCGGCAGCCGGTCCCACCTCGTCGAGACGACGCAAGCGACCGCCCACGATCGCGGAGCGGAAAACATAGAGATCGACGGGCGCCCCCTCGGCGGCCAGCGCCTCGCAAAAGCCGAGCACCGGCTGGCGGGCGACCGGCTGCCCGCGATCGACAAGCTCGATCAGGCAGTCGAACACATCGTCGATCGAGATATGAAAGGAGGCCAATCGCACGCTTCCCCGCGACCGGGACATTCGTTGCTTGCAATGCGAAGAATATGTCGAAAGGATCGCCGTCGTCGATCCCGGCCGAAGGATCAGCAGCCCGATGGCACGCCGGATACTCTATCTGAGCCGAACCTGGGCCATGGGCGGCGCCCAGACCATTCTTCTTTCGCTGATCCGATCCCTGCCGCGCGATGCCTTCGAGATCGTCGTCGTGCCCTTCGAGACCGGCAGCGTGGCGGACCGGACCTTCGCGGAAGCGGCCGAGCGAGCCGGAGCCACCATCGCCGAGCCGCTGCGCTGGCGGGGGTTCAGGGATTTCGCAGCGGCGCAGGCGACGCTTCGCGCGATCGCCGAGCGACATCGGATCGACCTCGTGCACAGCCATGACAATCTCTCCAACACGCTGGTCGGGCTCGACCGCAGCCTCAGCCGGCCGCGCATCGCGACCGCCTTCGGCTGGTGGGAGCTGAACCTGAAGCTCAAGGCCTATTATGCGCTGGAGCGACGGCTGGTCCTGCCACGCTTCGATGCCGTCTATACCGTCTCGCACGACATGGAGCGGAAGATCCGCGCCGGCGGAACACGGCCGGAGCGGATCGCGGTTATCCGTACCGGGCTCGACATGGCGCCCTTCCGGCCCCGCGGCGGTCGCGACGCGACACGGCAGCGGCTGGCTCCGGGCGACGAGCGTCTTCTTGTCGGCGCCGTCGGCCGCATCTCGGCCGAGAAGGGCCATGAGCATCTCCTCCGAGCCGTGCAGCGGCTGGCGCCGAGCCATCCGGGTCTCACGGTGGTTCTCGCGGGAACCGGACCGGATACCGGGCGTCTGAAGGCGCTGGCCGGCGAACTCGGGGTCGCCGACCGCCTCGTGATGCCGGGCTATGTCGCCGACGCGGCCGAGATCCTCGAGGCGCTCGATATTGCCGTTCTCCCGTCGGTCCTCGACGAGGGCTTTCCGACCGCCGCAATCGAGGCGCAGGCGGCCGGGTTGCCGATCGTGGCGAGCGATATCGGCGGCACGCGCGAGACGCTGGTGGACAGCGTCACCGGCCGGCTCGTTCCGCCGGGCGACGATGCAGCGCTCGCGGCGGCGCTCGCCGAACTCGCAGCCGATGCTGGGTTGCGGCAGCGCATGGGCGCCGCCGCACGGCAACGCATCGCGCGCGACTTCACGCTGGACGGCATGATCGGCGCCATGGCCGGGCTCTATGACCGCGTCCTGGCCGGCCGCCCGCTCAGGTGAAGCGGCGATAGAGGGCTAGGGTCTCCGCCGCGGTCCGCGACCAGGCGAATGCAGCGGCCCGCCCGCGCCCCCTCGCCGCCAGATCGCGCCGCAATGCCTCGTCGCGGCCGAGCCGCGTCATGCCGTCGAGAATGGCGTCGACCGAATGCGGATCGACCAAAAGCGCGGCATCGCCGGCGATCTCGGGCAGCGCCGTGACATTCGACGTGAGGACGGGCGCGCCCGACGCCATCGCTTCAAGCACCGGGATGCCGAACCCTTCCCAGAGCGAGGGAAAGGCGAAGAACTCCGCGCCGCCATAGAGGGCGGGAAGATCCTGATGCGCGACATAGCCGAGGCGAAGGACGGCGCCGTCGAGGCCGAGTTCGTCGATCCGCCGGCCGATCGCCGTCGCCTCCCAGGTCATGTCGCCGGCAAGCGCAAGGCGGCATTCCGGATCGACCGTTTGCCGATAGCGGGCAAAGGCTTCGAGGAGTCGCGGCAGGTTCTTGCGCTTCTCGAAGCGGGCAGCGGCAAAGACATAGCGGCCGGACAGCTTGTAGCGGGCGAGGATCGGCGCGCGCTCCTCTGCTGTCATCGGACGGAAATGCGAACCGACGCCGTTGTGGACGACGCTCATCCGCTCTTCCGCAACGCCATAGAATTCGGCGGCCCGTTCGAGAACGTCGCGCGAGACGCAAATGACGTGATCCGCCGAACGCATCCCGCGGCGGAAGAGGAAGAGCAGCCGGGCGCGGATCGCTGGGGGAAAGAGATGCGGCGCGGCGAACGGGCTCGAGCAATGCAGCGTGAACATGTAGCGCACCGGCGACCAGGGCGGCGCGATGAAGGCGGCATGCATGAAATCGACGCGCTCCCGCTTCAGCATCGCCGGAAGGCCGACCGCCATCGCCAGCGGGCGCAAGCGCCCCGGCAGCAAATGGGCGCGGAAATTCGGCCGCCCCGGATCGAGCGCCGCCGCCGCCGCCGCATTGAGGCAGGCAAGGCGATAATCCGTTTCGCCGTCGAGCGACGCGATGCCGCGCACCAGCTCGCGCTCATAGGTCTCCGGACCGCCACCGCTGCGGCCGGCCATCACGGGGAAGATGGCGATGCGGCTCATGGGCGCGCGGCGGCAGCGCCGCCCGCCGCCGGTCCGCCGGACTTGGTCGCCAGAACCATCAGCCAGGGGTTCAGGAAAGACCGGCGCAGCGCGCCGAGCGGCGGCAGCGAAAGAAGCGCAAAATAGGCCTTGAGCAGCCGGGCGAGCACGCGCGTGCCGGCCTGCCGCTCCTTGCTGTGAAAGCCCCAGTACCGGCTGACTGGCAGCGTCCTCAGCCGCGCCTGCGATCCGAACATCGCGACATAGTCGGCGAAGGACAGCAGAAACGCCTCGTCGGCGCGGTGCCAGCGCACGAGGCTCGACGCGCTCGCCATCTGGCCCTTGTGGAAGAGATCGGCCGGGCAGAGACGATTGGGATTGCCCATCACCAGATGGCCGCCCGGCTTGGTCACGCGCAGAAGTTCATCGGCGACGCGCCTTCGCTCGGCAAGGCCGTCCTGCTTCAGCGTCACGCTGTCGCCGACGACGCCGATATGCGGCAGCAGGCAGCCCGTCACCACGACATCGAAACTATCGTCGGGAAAGGGAAGGCGCGCGACGCTTCCGAAAGCGAAGGCCTCCGGGTGCAGGCGCGATGACCAGGCATGGCTCCGCGAGCCGCAGTCGACGCCATGCGCATCGAGGCCGGCCGCCCGGTAGAGATCGACATCGATGCCGACGCCGCAGCCGGCACTGAGGAGCGACGCGCCGGACAGCCGGGAGCCGAGGAGCCGGCGCAGAAGCGGCAGATGATACTCCTTTGTCGTGAAGGCGTTGGTCTGCTCCTCATCGGCGAAGAGGCAGCAGTCGGCGGCGTCGTCGAAACGGTCGTCGCCCGGCACCAGCAGCACGGGCCGGCCGCCCTCCCCGGCATAGGCGATGCCGCAGCGCTGGCAGGTCGCGCCGCCATCCGCCGCGACAGCAAGCGGTCCGTGGCAGGCTGGGCAGACGACGACAGCAGACATGACGGCCTCATCATTACCGCGGTAGTGATATGGCTGCCTGATCAATACTTGAACAGACTAAGCACCTGTCGGCGCGGCCCGGACGTGCACCATAAGAAGAGAGAGTTCGCACGTTTGCAATTGCGAATACGGTTGTGCCTTTGCAAAGGCGGACCTAGACTGTCTTGGCAAGGGCAGGATATTCACGTGGCCAGAAGC
>CAWZZK010000083.1:0-12050 GCA_963966455.1 Kaistia sp.
GGTCAGGAGCATTTCTACCTCGAGGGCCAGATCTCGCTCGCCATTCCCGGCGAGGCCGGTGAAATCCTCGTGCATGCCTCGACGCAGCATCCGAGCGAGGTGCAGCATGTCGTGGCGCATGCGCTGCATATCCCCTCGAGCGCCGTGACGGTCGAGATCCGCCGCATGGGCGGCGGCTTCGGCGGCAAGGAGAGCCAGGCGACGCAATGGGCGGTGCTTGCCGCGCTGGCGGCGGTGAAGACCGGCCAGCCCTGCAAGTTCCGGCTCGACCGCGACGACGACATGATCATGACCGGCAAGCGGCACGACTTCCGCGTCCGCTACCGCGTCGGTCACGACGAGAACGGCCTGCTGCGGGGCGTCGATGTGGCGCTCGATGCGCGCTGCGGTCACTCGGAAGACCTCAGCATGGGCGTCATCGACCGGACGATGTTCCATTCCGACAATTCCTATTTCTATCCGAACTGCCGCGTGCTGACGCGCCGCTTCCGCACCAATACCTGCTCCAACACCGCCTATCGCGGCTTCGGCGGACCGCAGGGCATGGTGTTCGCCGAGCGGATGATGGACCAGGTCGCCTATCGGCTCGGCAAGGACCCGCTCGAAGTCCGCAAGGCGAATTTCTATGGTGGGCGCGGCCGCGACCGCACGCCCTACGGCCAGCAGGTCACCGACAATCTGCTGCATGAGCTGGTCGCGGAGCTCGAGACCGATTGCGGCTACTGGGAGCGGCGCGCCGAGATCGCGGCCTGGAACGCGTCCAGCCGCATCCTGAAGCGCGGGCTGGCGCTGACGCCGATCAAGTTCGGCATTTCCTTCACGCTGATGCCGCTCAACCAGGCCGGCGCTCTGGTCCATCTCTATCGCGACGGCTCGGTTCACCTGAACCATGGCGGCACTGAGATGGGGCAGGGCCTGTTCCTCAAGGTTGCGCAGGTCGTCGCCGAGGAATTCGGTGTCGACATGGGCAAGGTCGCGATCACCGCGACCCGCACCGACAAGGTGCCGAACACCTCGCCGACGGCTGCCTCGTCCGGCACCGATCTCAACGCCATGGCGGCGCTCGTCGCCTGCAACGAGATCAAGGACCGCCTCTACGCCTTCATCGAACAGAAGTGGCGCGTGCGGCGCGAGAAGGTGAATTTCCGCGACAATCGCGTGTTCCTCGACAACCAGTCGATGACCCTCGCCGAACTCGCCAATGCCGCCTACAACGAGCGCATCTCGCTCTCCTCCGCCGCTCACTACCGTACGCCGATCATCTCCTGGAACCGCGACAAGGCCGAGGGGCGACCGTTCTACTATTTCGCCTATGGCGCCTCCTGCTCGGAGGTGACGATCGACACCATGACCGGCGAGATGCGGGTCGACCGGGTCGACGTGCTGCATGATGTCGGCAAGTCGCTCAACCCGGCGATCGATATCGGCCAGATCGAGGGCGGATTCGTGCAGGGCATGGGCTGGCTGACGACGGAAGAACTCGTCTGGGACAAGCAGGGGCGGCTGCGGACGCATGCACCCTCGACCTACAAGATTCCGACCGCGTCCGACGTGCCCGAGCATTTCGTCGTCAAGTTGTTCCAGTCCGATGGCGCGCGCGACAAGACCATCTACCGCTCCAAGGCCGTCGGCGAGCCGCCGCTGATGCTGCCGATCTCGGTCTGGTGCGCGATCGCCAATGCCGTCGCGAGCGTCAGGCCCGGCGCCGTGCCGATGCTCGATGCGCCGGCGACGCCCGAGGCGATCCTCAAGGCGGTGCGGAGAGCTCTGTCCGGGGACGCCTGATGCAGGTCTGGCAACGCCTCCTCGATGCGATCGACCGGCACGGCAGGGCCGCGATGGCGACGCTCGTGGCGGTGCGCGGCTCGGCGCCGCGCGAGGCGGGCGCGCGGATCATCGTGATGCCGGACGGCAGCTTCACCGGAACGATCGGCGGCGGAACGCTGGAATGGCGGGCCATCGCCGAGGCGCAGCGGGCGATGGTGCAGGCGGCGCCTTCCGGACTTTCGCTGTCGAGCATCGCGCTCGGCCCGGAGCTCGGCCAGTGCTGCGGCGGCCGTGTCGAACTGGCACTGGAAGTCTTCGGGGCCGATCGGCGCGGCGAGGTGAAGGCGCTCGCGGACGCCGAAGCCGCCGGGCCGTTCCGCACGCGGGCGGCGATCATTGAGGGCCTGCCGCTCCGCCGCGCCGTCGCGGCCGTATCGTCCGTTCCCATCGGCTCGGCGTTGCTTCAGCGTGGCGCGATCGAAGAGGGGTTCGGCGAGGATCCGCGCGCGCTTTTCCTGTTCGGTGCCGGTCATGTCGGCCGCGCGCTGGTGCTCGCGCTGGCGCCGCTGCCTTTCGCCGTCACATGGATCGACCCGCGGCCGGATGCGTTTCCGGCTCTCGTTCCCGCCAATTGCCGCTGCGTCCATCAGGCGGACGCGCCGGAAGCCTTGGGCGCCGCTCCCGATGGCGCCGTCGTGCTCGTGATGACACACAGCCACGCGCTCGACCTCGCCATCGTGCACAAAGCGCTGGCAGCGTGTAGGTTCGGCTATGTCGGACTCATCGGGAGTGCTTCGAAGCGGGCACGCTTCCTGCGCCTGCTCGGCGAGGCCGGCATGGAGGGGGATGTCTCCGCCGCGCTGCATTCTCCGATCGGCCTTCCGGGCATCCGCTCGAAGCTGCCGGCGGTGATCGCCGCGTCGGTGGCATCGGACTTGCTGATCCGCGACGAGGCGGCGCGGCTTGCGGCATCGGCAAAGCCCGAAGCGCATCCCATGCTGTCGTTGCGTTCGCCGAGGGGGAGCTGAAGTGGAACCTGCCATCGCCGCGCGGCGGACGCGGCCGCAATCCGGCGCCCTCGTCGAAGCCATCGCCATCACCAAGCTGTTCGGCAGCTTCAAGGCCAACGACGCGATCGACCTGACGATCCGGCCGGGCGAGATCCATGCACTCCTCGGCGAGAACGGCGCCGGCAAATCGACGCTCGTCAAGATCCTCTACGGTTCGCTACAGCCGAGCGCGGGCGAGATCCGCTGGAAGGGGCAGCCGGTCCGCATTCCGAGCCCGTCCGCCGCGCGCAAACTCGGCATCGGCATGGTGTTCCAGCATTTCTCGCTGTTCGACGCGCTGACCGTCACCGAGAACATCGCGCTCGCGCTGGCCGACCGCAACAATCTTGCGGCTCTTGCGCGCGAGATCGAGGAGGTGTCGCGGGAATTCGGGCTGCCGCTCAATCCGGCCTCACGCATCGTCGACCTCTCCGTCGGCGAGCGGCAGCGGGTCGAGATCGTGCGCTGCCTCTTGCAGGATCCCGAACTGCTCATCATGGACGAGCCGACCTCGGTGCTGACGCCGCAGGAGGCCGACGATCTCTTCGTGACGCTCGACCGGCTGACGGCGCGCGGCTGCGCCGTGCTCTATATCAGCCACCGCCTCGAGGAGGTGAAGCAGATCTGCCATCACGCGACCATCCTGCGGCTCGGCAAGGTGGTGGCGGAATGCGACCCGCAGCAGGAGACCGCGGCGCAGCTCGCGAGCCTCATGGTCGGCGCCGATGTGCATGTCCTCTCCGCCGACACGCCGCCGCCGAGCACGATGCGCACGCGCCTGAAGGTGCAGGGCCTTTCGATGCCCGAGCCGCACCCCTTCGCAGTCGCGCTCAAGGACATCTCGCTCGATGTCAGGGCAGGCGAGATCGTCGGCATCGCCGGCATCGCAGGCAACGGGCAGGGCGAACTCTTCGACGCGCTCTCGGGCGAGCGGCTCGCGGCGCGCGAGGACGTCGTCACCATCGACGGCAAGCCGGCCGGCCGCCTCGGCGTCACGCGCCGCCGGCGGATGGGCGCGGCCTTCGTGCCGGAAGAGCGCAACGGCCATGGCGCCGTGCCGCGGCTTCGGCTCTCCGACAATGTGCTGCTGACACGCCATGCGACCGGCGACCAGCTGATCCGCATCGGCGTCATCGACTTCTCCAGCATGCGGACGCTGGCCGAGCGGATCGGACGCTCCTTCGACGTGCGCAAGTCGGCCGTCGATCCTGAGGCCGGCTCGCTCTCGGGCGGAAACCTGCAGAAATTCATCGTCGGCCGCGAGATCGACCGCCAGCCCTCGGTGCTCGTCGTCAGCCAGCCGACCTGGGGTGTCGATGCCGGCGCGGCGGCAGTCATCCGTCAGTCGCTGATCGATCTCGCCCGCTCGGGATCGGCGGTGCTGGTCATCAGCCAGGACCTCGACGAGATCTTCGAAATCGCCGACCGGGTCGCGGTGATCTCGCGCGGCCATCTGACGGAGCCGGTGCCGACGCGCTCGCTGACGCGCGAGGAGATCGGCCTCATGATGGCGGGGCTCGGCGAGGGCAAGAAGAAGGGACGCGCCGCGATGGGGCAGGGGGAGGCAGCGCATGCGCATCGTCCTTGAGAAGCGGCCGACGCCGAGCCGGAGCATGCAGTATCTCTCGCCGGTCGCGGCGATCCTCTTGTCGCTCCTCACCTTCTTCGTGATCTTCCTGCTGGCCGGCATCGATCCGGTGCGGGCGCTCTACATCTATTTCGTCGAGCCGCTGACGGCGCTCTGGTCGATCGAGGACCTGCTCGTGAAGGCGGTGCCGATCATCCTGATCGCGATCGGCCTTTCCTTCTGCTACCAGTCGGCCGTCTGGAACATTGGCGCCGAGGGCCAGCTCGCGGCCGGCGCGCTGGCCGGCGCGGCCATTCCGATCCTCTTCCCGACGCTACAGGGGCCGGCGGTCATCACGGCGATGATCCTGATGGGCATCGCCGGCGGCATGGCCTATGCGGCGATCCCGGCGATCCTCAAGATCCGCTTCAACGCCAACGAGACACTGACGACGCTGATGCTCGTCTATGTCGCCAATCTCTTCCTCGACTATATGGCGCGCGGCCCCTGGCGCGATCCGGCAGGCTTCAACTTCCCGAACAGCCGGCCGTTCGACGAGGGCCAGATGCTGCCGGTCATCGCCGGCGAATCCATCCGCCTTTCGATCGTGTTCATGCTGGTGGCGGTCGTCGTCGCCTGGTTCATGACGGCGAAGACGATGACCGGCTTCAAGATCCGCGTGCTCGGCCAGTCGCCGCGCGCCGGCTCGTTCGGCGGCTTCTCGCGGAACAGGATGGTCATGCTGACCTTCCTGATCTCCGGCGGCCTCGCGGGCCTCGCCGGCATCTGCGAGGTCATGGGCCCGATCGGGCTTCTGCGCACCAGCGTCTCGCCCGGCTACGGCTTCACGGCGATCATCGTCGCCTTCCTCGGCCGGCTGCATCCGTTCGGCATCCTCGTCGCCGGCCTGCTGCTCGCGCTCTCCTATATGGGCGGCGAGGGGGCGCAGGTCGCCATCGGCCTGTCCGACCAGACGACGCAGGTCTTCCAGGGCATGCTGCTCTTCTACGTGCTCGCCTGCGACAGCTTCATCTATTACCGCCTCCGGATCGTGCGCCAGCCGGCGCTCGACGCCGCAACCGTCCGGTGACGCCATGACGATGATGGAAGGAATCCTGCTCACCATCGTCACCGCCGCGACGCCGCTTCTGTTCGCGGCGATCGGCGAACTGGTGGCCGAGCGCGCCGGCGTGCTCAATCTGGGCGTCGAGGGCATGATGGCGATCGGCGCGGTCTGCGGCTTCGCGGCGACGGCGGTCACCGGCATGCCGCTCGTCGGCGTGCTCGTCGCGATGATTGGCGGCATGCTCGCGGCGGGCCTTTTCGGCATCGTGGCGCTGTTCTTCGTCGCCAACCAGAACGCGACCGGCGTGGCGCTCACACTGTTCGGCCTCGGCCTATCCGGCCTTATCGGCGACCGCTTCGTCGGCATGCCGGGCATCCCGGTGCCGCGCGTCGACATTCCCGTCCTCACCGACCTGCCGATCGTCGGGCGGCTCGTGTTCGGGCAGGATCCGTTCGTCTATCTCGCGATCGCGCTCACGATCGGGACCTGGTGGTTCCTGTTCAAGACGCGCGGCGGCCTCGTGCTCCGCGCCGTCGGCGACAATCACGGCTCGGCGCATGCGCTCGGCTTCTCGGTGATCCGCACGCGCTTCCTCGCCGTGCTCTTCGGCGGCCTCTGCGCCGGGCTCGGCGGCGCCTATCTCTCGCTGGTCTATACGCCGCAATGGACGCCGATGATGACGGCCGGACGCGGCTGGATCGCGCTCGCGCTCGTCGTCTTCGCCAGCTGGCTGCCCGGTCGCCTCGTGATCGGTGCGCTGCTCTTCGGCGGCGTCAGCATCCTGCAGCTGCACGCCCAGGCGATCGGCATCGGCATCCCGTCGCAGTTCCTGTCGATGCTCCCCTACATCGTGACCGTGATCGCCTTGGTGATCATCTCCCGCAATCGGACGCTGCTCAGCGTGAACACGCCGGCCTGCCTCGGCCGCGCCTTCGTGCCCGACAGCTGAGCCGCCGACGATGCCCATGCCGGCCCTTTCCGGCCGGAGACAGAACCAAGAGCCCCATGGAAGAAGTCCGGGGGCGAAGAAGAGGGACCAGACTGAGATGCGCAGATATCTCGCAATCCTCGCCGCGGCCGCGGTCGCCGCCGGCGTCGCGACCGGCGCCGAGGCGGCCGACAAGCTCAAGGCCTGCTGGGTCTATGTCGGGCCGCATAATGACGGCGGCTACAGCGAAGGCCATGATCGCGGCCGCCTGATGGTCGAGAAGGAACTCGGCGACAAGGTCGAGACCTCCTTCGTCGAGAACGTGCCCGAAGGCCCCGACGCCGAGCGCGCCATCGAGCGCCTCGCCCGCTCGGGCTGCGGCATCATCTTCTCGACCTCGTTCGGCTTCATGGACCCGACCGTCAAGGTCGCGGCCAAGTTCCCGGACGTGAAGTTCGAGCATGCCACCGGCTACAAGTCGGCGCCGAACCTCGCGACCTACAATTCGCGCTTCTACGAGGGCCGCTACATCCAGGGCCAGATCGCGGCGAAGATGTCGAAGGCCGGCCTCGCCGGCTACATCGTGTCCTTCCCGATCCCCGAGGTCGTGATGGGCATCGACGCCTTCATGCTCGGCGCGCAGTCGGTCAATCCCGACTTCAAGGTCAAGATCGTCTGGGTGAATTCCTGGTTCGATCCCGCCAAGGAGGCCGACGCCGCCAAGGCGCTGTTCGACCAGGGCGCCGACATCATCACGCAGCACACCGACTCGCCGGCGCCGCTCCAGGTCGCCCAGGAGCGCGGCCTGCACGGCTTCGGCCAGGCGCATGACATGATCTCCTTCGCCCCCAAGGCGCAGTACACGGCGATCGTCGACACCTGGGGACCCTATTACGTGAAGCGGGTGAACGCCGTTCTCGACGGCACCTGGAAGTCCGAGCAGACCTGGGACGGCCTCAAGGACGGCATCCTCGAGATGGCGCCCTACACGAACCTGCCGGACGACGTCGTCGCCATGGCGAAGAAGACACAGGCCGATATCGAGTCCGGGGCGCTGCATCCCTTCAAGGGCCCGGTCATCAAGCAGGACGGCACCGAGGTCGTGCCGGCCGGCGGCGTCGTCGACGACAAGACGCTGCTCGGCCTCAACTGGTATGTGAAGGGCATCGACGACAAGCTGCCGAACTAAAGGGCAGCCGCGCCGCGGGCGCGATCCGAACGACGCTTCGAACGAAGCTTGGCCGGCGCCTTGCATGGTGCCGGCCACACCACAACGGGGCCGCCTTCTCCCAACATGTCCGCATTCGTCGTCGATTGGCTGAACCTCCTCATCCGCTGGTCCCATCTCGTCGTGGGCATCGGATGGATCGGAACCTCCTTTTATTTTATCGCGCTCGACCTCTCGCTCAGGAAGCGCGAGCAGATGAATCCCGGCGTCTACGGCACGGCCTGGGAGGTTCACGGCGGCGGCTTCTATCACGTCGAGAAATATCTGGTGGCGCCGCCGGCGCTGCCTTCCGATCTCATCTGGTATCGCTGGGAAGCCTATCTCACCTGGGTCTCGGGCTTCGCACTCCTCGTCGTCCAGTATTACTGGAACGCCAACGCCTTCCTGATCGACCCCTCGGTGCTGCCGCTGCTGCCCTCGCAGGCGGTGGTGATCTCGGTCGCGTCTCTCTTTGCCGGCTGGTTCATCTATGACCGCCTGTGCAAGTCGGCGCTCGGCCGCTCGACGCCGGTACTGGCGGTCTGCCTGTTCATTCTCATCGTCGGCGCCGCCTATCTGTTCACGCATGTCTTTTCCGGCCGCGGCGCCTTCATCCATGTCGGTGCCTTCATAGGCACGATCATGGCCTTCAACGTCTTCCGCGTGATCATCCCGAACCAGCGCAAGATCGTCGCCTCGCTGCTGGCGCATGAGAAGCCGGACCCGCGCCTCGGCGCGATCGGCAAGCAGCGCTCGGTCCACAACAATTACCTGACGCTGCCCGTGCTGCTGATGATGGTGTCGAACCATTATCCGCTGCTGACGAGCCATCCGGAGGGCTGGTTGATCGTCGCCTTCGTGCTGCTGCTCGGCGGCTCGGTGCGCCATTTCCTCAACCGGCACGAGGCGCATGATCCGCTTCTGAAATATGTCTGGACGCTGCCGATGGCGCTCGTCGTGCTCGCCTTCCTGATCGTTCAGACGGCGCCGCGGCCGATCGAGGTCGGCGAGGGCACGGCAATTTCCGACGCCGAGGTGCTGGCGATCACGTCGAAGCACTGCACCATGTGCCACGCCGCCAAGCCGAGCCATGACGGCTTCGACCAGCCGCCCAAGGGCGTGATGCTCCAGACCACGGCGGAACTCGTCCAGCACAAGGACCAGATCATCGCGCAGGCCGTGCAGGGGCGGGCGATGCCGCTCGGCAACGAGACGAAGATGACCGACGCCGAGCGTCAGGCGCTTGGCGCATGGCTGCAAAGCCACTAGACACGTCACCAGTCGCGATCCGCGCCGGAGACATCGATGCCGAATGAGCCGCTGCCGCTCGCCGCGGTGAATGCCATGGACGAGGCCGCCTTCGTGGCCTCGTTCGGCGATATTGCGGAGCATTCGCCCTGGGTCGCGACGGCGGCCTTCGGAGAGCACCCCTTCGCGGATCACGCCGAGATGGTTGGGGCGTTCCATGATGCCATCGAGCGGGCGCCGCATGACGCGCAGCTCGCGTTGCTGCGCGAGCATCCCGATCTCGCCGGGCGGGCGAAGATCGCCGAGCTTGCGCCGGAATCGCAGAACGAGCAGACCGGCGCCGGCCTCGACCGGCTGACGGCGGAGGAGTTCGCGGTCTTCACCGAGCTCAACACCGCCTATCGGGCCCGGCACGGGATTCCCTTCATCCGCGCCGTCAAAGGCTCGACGAAGGAGCAGATCATCGCCGCCTTCCGCGAGCGGTTGCCGAACCTGCCGGAAACCGAATTCCGGACCGCGCTGGAGCAGGTGAAGCGCATCATCCGCTTCCGCCTCGAAGACCGGGTCGCGCCGTGAGTTCCGTTCCCGTTCCGAAACCGACCCCGCGCCGGGCGCTCGGCGAGCGGGCGCTGGCCATGATCGACGCGCTCGCTGCCATCTCGGCCGACGAGGGCGCGCTGACGCGGCTCTATCTGACGCCGGAGCACGCCAAGGCCGCGGCGCTGGTCGGCGAGTGGATGCGCAGCGCCGGGCTTTCGGTGCGCATGGACGCCGCCGGCACGATGCGCGGCGCGCTGCCGCCGGGCCGGCCTGGGCGAAGCGCCAACAAGAGCCTCCTCATCGGCTCGCATATCGACACGGTCATCGATGCCGGCCGCTTCGACGGCAATCTCGGCGTCGTCGCGGGCATCCTGGCGGTGGAGGAACTGAAGGCGAGGGGCGTCGCGCTGCCCTTCGGGCTCGACATCCTCGCCTTCGGCGACGAAGAGGGCGTCCGTTTCCCCGTGACGCTGACATCCTCGTCGGTGGCGGCGGGCGTGTTCGATCCCAAGGCGCTGGACGCGACCGACGAGAAGGGCGTCAGCCTCCGCGAGGCGCTCGTCGCCTTCGGCGGCGACCCGGCGCGGCTTTCAAGCGAGGCCTATGCGCGGCCCGCGGTGCTCGGCTATCTCGAAGTCCATATCGAGCAGGGGCCGGTGCTGGAGCGCAGCAATGAGTCGCTCGGCGTCGTCACCGCCATCGCCAGCCAGAGCCGGCATCGCATCCGCATCCGCGGCGAGGCCGGCCATGCCGGCACCGTGCCGATGGACATGCGCCATGACGCCCTGACCGCGGCGGCCGAGATCATCCTCGCGGCTGAGGAGATCGCCCGGAAGGGCAAGAAGCACAGCCTCGTTGCGACGGTCGGCTATGTCGAGGTGATGCCGGGCGCCTCGAATGTCATCCCGGCAGATGTGCGCTTCTCGCTCGACGTGCGCGCGGCGACCGACGATGCCCGCAAGGCGGCGGTCGAGGAGATCACGCTGTTCGCGCGCCGGATCGACAAGCGCCGCCAGGTCGTGGTCGGGGTCGAGACGGTGCTGGAGAAGGCCGTCGCCACCTGTGCGCCGCGCATGACCAAGGCGATAGCCGCCGGCATCGGCCGCGTCCAGGCGGCACCGCCGCGCAGCCTGATGTCGGGCGCCGGCCATGACGGGCAGGCCATGGCGCAGCTCTGCGATTTCGGCATGATCTTCGTGCGCTGCCGGGCCGGCATCAGCCACAATCCCAATGAATGGGTCTCGGTCGACGATCTCGGCGCCGCGGTCGAGGGTCTCGTCGCGACCATCGAGGAACTGGCGCGTCAGGAGGGCGAAGCGAGATGATCGGAGCCGCCGTCGATGCGCTGTTCGAGCGCGAGGTCGCCTTCCTGAAGGCGATGATCCGCATGCCGAGCAACAATCCGCCCGGCGACTGCGCCCCGCATGCCGAGATGACCAAGGCGGCGCTGGAGGAACTAGGCTTCACGGTCGAGCAGCATCCGGTGCCGGAACCGTTCTCGCGGCAACACGGGCTGAAGAGCATCGTCAATCTCATCGTGCGCCGCAGCTTCGGCAGCGGCGCGGGGCCGGTCGTCGCACTCGTTGCCCATGGCGACGTCGTCCCACCCGGCGAGGGCTGGACCACCGATCCCTATGGCGCCGAGGAGCGGCGGGGCGCCATCTATGGCCGCGGCGCGGCCGTCTCGAAGGGCGATTTCGCGGCCTATGCCTTCGCGCTCAAGGCGCTGGAGGAGAGCGGATTGCCGCTCGACGGCGCCGTCGAGCTGCATTTCACCTATGACGAGGAAACCGGCGGCTTCGTCGGCCCGAAATGGCTCATCGAGCACGGGCTCACCCGAGCGAATTTCGCCATCACCTCCGGCTTCTCGCATGCCATCGCCACCGCCCATACCGGCGTGCTTCATCTCGAAGTCGTGGTGCGCGGCCGTCAGGCGCATGCGGCCGTCGCGGCGACCGGCGCCGATGCGCTGGAAGCGGCGACGCCGATCCTCGCGGCCATCTATGACGAGCGGCGGCGGCTCGCGGCGATCGGTTCCGAAGAGCCCGGCATCGGCGGGCCGCAGATCACCGTCGGCCTGATCTCGGGCGGCATCAGCACCAATGTCGTGCCGGACCGGATCGTGCTCCGCATCGACCGCCGCCTGATCATCGAGGAAGACGGCGAAACCGTCGAAGCCGAACTGGTGCGGCTCATCGAAGGTGCCGTGCCGAAGGCGCCGGGCATCGAAGTCGAGTGCCGGCGCATCCTGCTCGCCGAACCGCTGCGTCCGCTGCCCGGCGTCGAGCGGCTCGTCGAGGCCCTGCGCGTCCCGGCCGAGGCGCTTTCCGGGCAGCCGATCGACGTTACCGGCGTGCCGCTCTACACCGACGCCCGCCACTATGCCGCGGCCGGCATCCCGACCGTGCTCTACGGAGCCGGGCCGCGCTCGATCGTCGACGCCAACGCCCATTCCGCCGACGAGCATCTCCGCCTCGCCGATCTCAGGATGGCGACGGAAGTGGTGGCCGACGCACTGGCGACGCTCCTGGCGCGGTAGGCGAGGGCAGGGGCGGTCGTTTCCTCTGCGGCCGAAGGCCCTCACCCCGGCCCTCTCCCGGAGGGAGAGGGGGTTAGGTCGTGCAGGTTGATGGGCCGTGCCATCGATGAAGGCGCCCCCTCTCCCCTTGGGAGAGGGC
>CAWZZK010000084.1:0-9001 GCA_963966455.1 Kaistia sp.
GATTTCTTCACGCTGCGCGCCGCCTCGGTCGCCTATTTCACCGTCGGCATCCTGACCGCGACGACCTATGTCTTCGGCGGCCTCATGCGCGAGCAGGTCTGCACCTATATGTGCCCCTGGCCGCGCATCCAGGCGGCGATGCTCGACGAGAACTCGCTCACCGTCACCTATAACGACTGGCGCGGCGAGCCGCGTTCGCGCCACGCCAAGAAGGCCGTTGCCGAGGGCCGCAAGGTCGGCGACTGCATCGACTGCAATGCCTGTGTCGCGGTCTGCCCGATGGGCATCGACATCCGCGACGGCCAGCAGCTCGAATGCATCACCTGCGCGCTGTGCATCGATGCCTGCGACGGCGTCATGGACAAGATCGGCCGCGAGCGGGGCCTCATCTCCTATGCGACGCTGAACGACTACAACGCCAATATGGCGCTGGCCGGCGCCTCCGAGACGACCGCGGTCGACCCCACGCGCATCCGTGACAGTGCGACCGGCAAGCTCGTGCCGGGCCTCCGCCACACCACCTGGCGCTCGATCATCCGGCCGCGGACGATCGTCTATTTCCTCGTCTGGGCCGGCATCGGCATCGCCATGCTGGTGGCGCTCTCCATGCGCTCGACGCTCGAGATCAGCGCTTTGCACGACCGCAACCCGCAATATGTGCTGCTCTCCGACGGGTCGATCCGCAACGGCTTCAAGATCAAGATCAGCAATATGCGCGCCGAGCCGCGCACGGTGACGCTGACGCTGGACGGGCTGCCGGGCGGACTGATGACGCGCGCCGACACGGTCGAGCCGCCGTCGTCCTCGCTGCTCTTCAAGCTGCAGCCCGACGCGGTGATGGAGACGCGCGTCTTCGTCCGCGCCGATCCGGCGGCGCTCGAGGGAACGGTCACCGATTTCGACTTCGCGGTCCGCGCCGTCTCCGGCGAGGCGACCGCTTCCACCCATGCCAAGTTCGAGAAGCCGAAGGAGCAGCGGCCATGAGCGCATCGCTGAATGTCGAAGCACCGGGCAAGGCCGCGCCTGGGCGCGCCATCACCGGCTGGCATGTGCTCGCGGGCATGATCGCCTTCTTCGGCGTCGTCGTCGGTGTCAATCTGTGGCTGGCCGTCTCGGCGAGCCGCACATGGACCGGCCTCGTCGTCGCCAATTCCTATGTCGCGAGCCAGGAATTCAACGGCAAGGAGCGGCTGGCCCGCGAGCAGGCGGCGCTCGGCTGGCATGCGGTGCTCACCTATCGCCCCGGCCGCCTCGCGCTCGATCTTCGCGACCGATCCGGCCGTCCGGTTCCGCTCGGCGCCGTTTCCGTGGACCTGACGCGGCCGCTCGGTGATCGCGAGGACCGCACCGTGACGCTGCTCCCGTCCTCCGACGGCACCTATGCGGCCGACGTCGAGCTGCCGCACGGCGTCTGGAATGCCTTCACCCATGCCGCCGAGACGCCGCACGGGGCCTTCGAGCAGCACAGCCGCCTGCTGGCGCCCTGAGGAGACCGGCCGTGTCCGCCGCGACCGCCGTCCCCGATCTCGATCCGCCGGCAGCGCCGACAACGCGCGAGAGCGAGGATGCCGAAGCCCTGCTCGCGCTCAGCCGAGCCGCCGGGCCGGACTGCCGGCAGATCGAGTTCGCCGTGCCGGACGCCTATTGCGTCACCTGCATCAACGCCATCGAGGGCGGGCTCGCGAAGCTGCCGCAGGTGAAGAGCGCGCGCGTCAATCTCTCGCAGCGCTGGGTGCGCGTCGTCTTCGCGTCGGACGGCGACGTGCTGGCGATCCCGGCGGCGATCCGGCGCAGCGGCTATCGCACGCATGCGCTCGATCCGGTCGCCGATGGCCAGCACGACAGCGTGATGAGCGAGCTCATCCGCGCGACCGCGGTCGCCGGCTTCGCCGCCGGCAATATCATGCTGTTCTCCGTCTCCGTCTGGTCGGGCGCCGACGCGACGACGCGCGACATGTTCCACTGGCTCTCGGCGCTGATCGCGATTCCCGCCATCGCCTATGCGGGCCGGCCCTTCTTCCGCTCCGCCTTCGCCGCGCTGCGGGTCGGGCGCACCAATATGGACGTGCCGATCACGATCGGCGTCCTGCTCGCCACCGCGCTCAGCCTCTACGAGACCTTCACCTCGGGCGCGCATGCCTATTTCGACGCCTCGACCATGCTGCTCTTCTTCCTCCTGGTCGGGCGGAGCTTCGATCATTTGATGCGCGAGCGGGCGCGCGGCGCCGTCGCCAATCTCGCCCGGCTGATGCCGCGCGGCGCCCACCGCCTCTTGCCCGACGGCACCACCGCCTTCGTCGCCGCCGAGGCGATCGAGCCCGGCATGGCGCTGCTGCTCCGCGCCGGCGAGCGGCTGCCCGTCGATTGCCGCGTCACGGCGGGGAGCGGCGATGTCGACTGCTCGATCGTGACCGGCGAATCCATGGCGGTCGCGGTCCACGCCGGCAGCGAGATCGCCGCCGGCGCCGTCAATCTCTCCGGCCCGCTCACCGTCGCCGCGCTGCGGCCGGCCTCGCAATCCTTCCTGGCGCAGATGGCGGAGCTGATGGAATCGGCCGAGAGCGGCCGCACTGCCCATCGCCGTATCGCCGACCACGCCGCCTCCATCTATGCGCCGGTCATCCATCTGTCGGCGCTCGCGACCTTCATCGGCTGGGTGGTGATGACCTCCGACTGGCATACGGCGCTGATGAACGCCGTCGCCGTGCTCATCATCACCTGTCCCTGCGCGCTGGCGCTCGCGGTGCCGATCGTGCAGGCGGTCGCGGCCGGGCGCCTCTTCCGCAGCGGCATCATGATGCGCGACGGCACCGGGCTCGAGCGCGCCGCCAGGGTCACGGAAGTCGCCTTCGACAAGACCGGCACGCTGACGCTGGGCCGGATCCGCTTCGCGGGCCAGCTCTCGGGACGGGAGGGCGACCTCGCGCTGGCCGCGGCGCTCGCGCGGCATAGCCATCATCCCCTGTCGCGCGCGCTCGTCGCGGCGGCCCCCGATGCGCCGGCGCTCGTCGCCGCCGTGCGCGAGGTGCCGGGCGAGGGGCTGGAGGCCAGCCTTGTCGGCGGCGGCATGCTCCGCCTCGGCAGCGCGCCCTTCTGCGGCGGCGCCGAGGGCGACAGCGGCGGCACCGAGGTCTGCCTCGGCCGCGACGGCCGCGTCATCGCCGTCTTCGCCTTCGAGGACGTGATCCGCCCCGACGCCGCCGAGGCCGTCGCCAGCCTCGTCGCATCGGGCCGCGAGGTCGAGATCCTCTCCGGCGACGGCGCATCGGCCGTGGCCCGCGTCGCCCGCCGGCTCGGCATCGCCCGCTTCGCCGCCCGCCTGTCGCCGGAAGCGAAGATGGCGCGCCTCGCGGACGCCGCGAGCGAGGGCCGCGCCGTCATGATGGTCGGCGACGGCATCAACGACGCGCCGGCGCTGCGCGCCGCGACCGTTTCCATGGCGCCGGCCTCGGCCTCCGATATCGGCCGCAGCGCTGCCGACTTCGTCTTCATGAACGAGCGGCTGGCGAGCGTTCCGTTCACGCTCGATCTCGCGCGCCGGGCCGATCGTCTCGTGCGCCAGAATCTCGCCCTCGCCATCGGCTACAACGCGCTGGCTTTGCCGCTCGCCGTCGCCGGTTATGTGACGCCGCTCGTCGCAGCGGTGGCGATGTCGAGCTCGTCGATCCTCGTCGTCGCCAATGCGCTGCGCCTCTCGCTCGGCCCCGATCTCGTGGCCAAGCCGGATGGAGACCACGCGGCGGCCACGGCGCAGCCTCTTGAGGGAGCCCTCTGATGAACGGCCTCGTGATCCTCATCCCCTCGGCGATCGGCCTCGGCCTCGTCGCGCTCTTCACCTTCCTGTGGTCGTTGCGCTCCGGCCAGTATGACGACCTGAAAGGCGCCAGCGAGCGCATCCTCGACGACGAACCGCCGCGCCGGGGCTAGCCGCCGCGCCTCCTCCTTGTCATGCTCGCCGCAATCGGGGGGGGCGGGCATGACGGACCAGACGGAGATCGGCGCCATACGCGCGCTGCTCGGTGCCAAGCCGCGGCCGGTCGGCTGGGACGAGCGGCGCCGGCGCATCGAGGAGGTCGGCGGCGCCTTTCCGCTCGCTGACGACATCGTCCTCGAAGCGGCCGACTGCGGCGGCGTTCCCGGCGAATGGTCGCTGGCGCCGGGCAGTGATGCGAACCGCGTGCTGCTCTATTTCCATGGCGGCGGCTATTGCTCGGGCTCGATCGCCAGCCATCGCACGCTGGTCACCGAGGCCGGCCGCGCCGCCGGAGCCCGTACGCTGGCCATCGCCTATCGCCTCGCGCCCGAACATCCCTTTCCGGCCGCGCTCGAGGATGCCCGCAAGGCGTTCGCCTTCCTACGCGGTCTCGGCATTCCGGCGGAGAAGATCGCGGTCGGCGGCGACAGCGCCGGCGGCGGGCTGACGCTGGCCCTGCTGCAGGCGCTCCGCGCCGGGGGCGAGACGCTGCCCGCCTGCGCCTGGCTCATCTCGCCCTGGACCGACCTGACGCTGTCCGGCGAGACGCTGGCGTCGAAGGATGCCGCCGATCCGCTGATCCATCGCGGCTATCTCGAAGAACTCGCCGCCGCCTATCTGCCGGCGGGCTTCGACGCACGGGACCCGCGCGTCTCGCCGCTCTTCGCCGATCTCGGCGGGCTTCCGCCCCTTCTCGTCACGGTCGGCTCCGACGAGACGCTGCTTTCCGACGCCACCCGCCTCGCCGCAAGCGCCGGTGCGGCGGATGTCGCGGTGACGCTGTCGATCTATCCGAAGATGATCCACGCCTTCCCGCTCTGGAACGCGCATCTCGCCGAGGGACGCGCGGCACTCGCCGAGGCGGGCGCCTTCATGCGCCGCCATCTTCGCTGAGCGCGGCCTACCAGCGCGCCTCCCAGAAGGCCTCGGGATCGCGCGCCATGATCTCGTTGATGCCGGGCGGGATAACGGTGATCACCTCGTCGCCGACCCGCTGGCGGAGTTCGGCCTTCGCTTCGGCGACGAGATCGGGCCGGCTCAGGAAGGTCACGGCGGCGAGCGCGATCGCCTCGGAGGCCATCAGCGGGCCTGGGCTGCTGGCCTTGTGGCCGGAAAGCGCCGTCCAGGCCCAGTGATGGATCGGCACCGTGGTCGGATAGGCCCAGTTGAGCCTCGCCAGCGGCACGATCCAGCTCGCGTCGCCGTCGTCCTGTCCGTAATAGTCGATGCCCTCGCCATAGAACTCGATCTCGCGGTGGAGGGCGAAGGGCTTGCCGGGGCTGGCGGCGGCGGAAAGCTCCCTCATCCAGTCGATATCGGCCTCGCTCCAGCGCGGCGGCCCGATCTCGCGCAGCGCCCCGTCGAGGACGCGGCCGGCGACGTCGTTCGGGAGATAGCCGCGGCAGGCGGCGATGAACTTCTCCTCGAGCCCGACATTCGTTGCCGCAGCCACCCGCGCAAAGATCTCCTTCATCGCCTCATAGGCCGCCATCATCGGCTTGAGATCGCGGTGATGCAGCGAGCACCAGAGCCGCACCTCTTCCGGCATCACGCCGGGCATGACGCCGGCCGAGCGGAAGATGTGCTTCTCGCCGATGCCGGGAAAGCGCTCCGGAAGTTCGGCATTGAAGGCGGCCATCGCCGCCTCGGCCGTCTTCAGCGCGTCGCGAACCGTGCCCATGCCGGCATGGGCGCTGTCGCCGCGGAAGATGAACTCGGACGAGACGAAGGCGTGGCAGGGCCGCGACAGGGCGCCGTTCTGATAGTCGCCATGCGAGGTCAGGATGATGTCGAGGTCGTCGAAGATGCCGGCCTGCTGCAGCGCGATCTTGCCCCAGCAGATTTCCTCGGCCGGGCAGCCGACAACGACGATCTCGCCGGCGATTCCGAGACGGGCGGCGGCGAGCGCCGCGGCGATGCCGGCGCCGCTATTGGCCGGGCCGATATGGTTGTGGCCGCAGCCATGGCCCGCCTTGCGCCCGGTGCCCTTGCGATAGGGCACCGCCTCGTTGTCGAGGCTGGCAAGCGCGTCATATTCCGCGAGGATGCCGATGCGCGGCCCGTCTCCGGATCCCTTGCGCGCGACGAAGGCGGTCGGTACGCCGCCGCTGCCGCGCTCGACGTCGAAGCCGTGGCGTTCCAGAAACTCGGTCAACAGCGCGGCGCTCTTGACTTCGAGGCCCGGCAGCTCCGGCACCTGCCAGAGCGCCGAGAACAACGCCTCGATCTCGGGCCGCAGCACCTGCCATTCCGAACGGATGGCGGGGATATCGAGCATGGGGAACCTCGGGGCGCGCTGGTGGCTTGGCGGGATGGCGGCATCGGCATAGCCGCGGCGGGGCCGCCATGATGTCGGCCCCGTTCTTTCCCGGTCAAGCAACCGTGCCTAGAGATCCTGGTTCTGCGGCAGCATCACGAGGTCGCGGATCGTGACATGGGCGGGGCGCGTCAGCATGAAGAGCAGCGCCTCGGCGACGTCTTCGGAGACGAGCCCTTCATGCGCGCCGGCGCGCCGCTCGATCTCGGCCGGATCGTCGATGCCCCAGAGCTCGTTCAGCACCATGCCCGGCGCCAGCGCCCCGACCCGCACATTGTGGCGCGACACCTGGCGGCGGACGCCATGCACGAAGGACTGCACCGCATGCTTGGTCGCCGAATAGACCGGCTCCCAGTGGATCGCCTGATGGCCGGAGATCGAGGAGGTGACGATGACGTCGCCCGAGCGCCGCGCGATCATCTCCGGCAGCACCGCATGCACCATGCGCACGACGCTGTTCACATTGATGGCGATGATCTTGTCGAACTCGTCGGGATCGCCGTCGACCACGTCGCCGGAGACATAGCTGCCGGCATTGGCGAACAGGATGTCGATGCCGCCGAAGCGCGCGCGGGCCGTCTCATAGAGGCGGGCGATGTCCTCGGCCCTGGTGATATCGACCGGCACGGCGAGCGCATCGCCGCCGATCTCGGCCGCGACCGCCGCGAGGCGGTCGGCCGAGCGTGCGGCGAGCACGAGCTTCACGCCCTCCTCGGCGAAGCGGCGCGCCACGGCGCGGCCGATGCCGGAGCTGGCGCCGGTGACGACCATCACCTTGCCGGCGATGGATTGGCTGCGGGCGATCCCCGTCATTGTCATCGTTCCTTCCGAAGTCAGCGGATCGTGTAGCCGCCGTCGACCATGAGATTGGCGCCGTTCACCATCGCGGCGGCGTCGGAGGCGAGATAGATCGCGGCGAGCGCGATCTCGTCCGGCTGCGCGAAGCGGCGGGTCGGGATCTCGGCGCGGGCGCGGACACCCTTCTCGCCGGCCCAGCCGATCTTGGCCATCGCCGTCTCGACGACGGTCGGCGAGATGCAGTTGGCGGTGACGCCGCGCGGGCCCCATTCGAGCGCCATGCAGTTGGTCATGCCGATGAGGCCGGCCTTGGAGGCGGAATAGGCGACATGGCCCTCGATGCCGATGATGGCCGCCTGCGAGGCGATGGTGACGACGCGGCCCCAGCCCTTGGCCAGCATGTGGCGGGCGGCCTCGCGGGAATAGAGGAAGGGGGCGCGGAGATTGACGGCGATCGTGAGATCGAAATCGTCGGTCGGCTTCTCCTCGGCCGGATGCAGCGTGCCGATGCCGGCATTGTTGACGAGGATGTCGATGCCGCCGAAATCCTTCGCGACCGCCGCGACCTGCGCCACGATGGCGGCTTCGTCGGTGACGTCGCCGACATAGCCGCGATGCTGCGGGCCGAGCGCCTCGGCGGCGGCGATCACGTCCGGGTTGCGGTCGAGCAGCGCCAGCCGCGCGCCGGCCTCGGCGAAGCGCCGGGTCATGGCCGAGCCGATGCCGCCCGCCGCGCCGGTGATGATGGCGACGCGCCCCGTCAGGTCGAAGGGCGCCAATGAACCGCCAGAAGCGCCGCCGGAAGCCCCGGCAGGCGCACCGCCTGTCTCCGTCATGAATTCCTCCCGATACCGCGTCGCTCGCGCGGCCAGTGCCCCCTTGGCGGGGCTCCATTCCTCACGAGGCGAAGCTAGCCGGACACCCTCTTGAAGGCAAGTTAGTTTGCTGCTACTCACAACAAACAAGCGGCGGCAAGCCGCGGCTCGACGACCAAACCGGAAACGCTCCCATGACCAAGCCTCCCGAGACCAAGCTCGGCATTCACTCCTTCGTCTGGACCGGCGGCAGCACCGCCGAGGCGCTCGAGGGCGCCATGGAGAAGACGCATCGGCTCGGCTACGGGCTGATCGAGTTCCCGCGCCTCGACCCGAAGAAGTTCGATGTCGCCTGGCTGGCCAAGCGTCTCGAGAATTACGGCCTGAAGGTCGTCGTCACGATGGGCCTGCCGCCGGATGCCGACGTTTCCAGCGAGGATGCGGCGAGCGTGAAGCGCGGCGAGGAGATCCTCGACGACGCGGTCGCGATCACCCGCGATCTTGGCGGCTCGAAGCTCGGCGGCATCATCTTCTCGGCGCACAACAAGTATCGCAGCCTGCCGACGCAGAAGGGCTGGGACAATTCGGTTGCGACGCTCGCCAAGGTCGCCGATCGCGCCAAGGCCGCCGGCGTCTCGCTCAATCTCGAGCTCGTCAACCGCTTCGAGACCAATCTCCTCAACACGACGGCGCAGGGTCTCGCCTATATCGAGCAGTCCGGCTCGGACAACATCTTCCTGCATCTCGACACGTTCCACATGAACATCGAGGAAGCCGACCCGGCCGCGGCGATCCGGCTCGCCGGCGACAAGCTCGGCTATTTCCATATCGGCGAGAGCAATCGCGGTTATCTCGGCTCGGGCGTCATCGACTTCACCGCCGCCTTCGATGCGCTGCATGCGATCGGCTATGACGACTGGATGACCTTCGAGAGCTTCTCCTCGGAAGTCGTCGACGAGGACCTCTCGGTCACCTGCGCCATCTGGCGCAACACCTGGACCGACAATGTCGAGGTCGCCCGTCTCGCCAAGGCCTTCATCGAGGCCAAGCAGGGCGAGGCCGAGCGCAAGGCGATCGCCAACCGCACCCCCTGATCGA
>CAWZZK010000085.1:0-6174 GCA_963966455.1 Kaistia sp.
CGATGCCGCTGAAGACGCGCGCAAGCAGGATGCCGAGCAGGATGCCGCCCGTCACTGTGCCGAGCACCCTGCCGCGCGTCTCGTCGCTCGCGATGCCGACCGCGAAGGGAACGATCTGCTGCGCCACGGTCGCGAAGCCGCCGATCGCGAGGCTGATGACGACAAGCGCGACGAAGGAGGGGGCTGCCGCCGCGGCGAGCAGCGCAATCACGAGGGCGCTGATCGTGAGCAGCATAAGCCCCCGTCGCTCCAGCCGGTCGCCGAGAGGGGCGAGGAAGAGCACGCCGATCGCATTCCCGAGCTGCGTGAGGACCGGGATCGCCGCGACGCCGGCTGCCGAAACCGCGAAATCGCGCCCGATATGGCCGAGCATTGCCTGATTGTAATAGCTGTTGGCGACCGCTGCGCCGGCGGCAACGGCAAGCAGACGGATGAGGGCGGGTGAGGCGACAGGCTGTCTGGTCATCCTCGTGTTCTGCGGCGGCCGGCGCAGTGGCTCAAACCATATGTCTTGAGCCTCGCATTAGGGTGGCTAATGTGACCCCATGCATCCACTGCCATGGCTCGGCCTGCGGGCCTTCGTCGAAGTCGGACGCCGCGGCGCGATCAAGGCAGCGGCGCCCGTGCTCGGCGTGACGCCTGGCGCGATCAGCCAGCAGATCAAGGTGCTGGAACGCAAGCTCGGCATGGTCCTCTTCGAGAGGCATCACCGGCTGCTTCGCCTCACGCCGGAGGGCGCGCGGCTGTTTGCCGAGCTCGACGAGAGCTTCGCGGCGATCGAACAGTCCGTGGGTCGCCGTTCAGGAACGGTGCATCGAGCGGGCATCGTCACGGTGAGCACGACCCCGTCCCTGGCAGCCACCTGGCTGGCAGCGCGGCTCGGACGATTTGCGGCCGCTCACCCATCGATCGAGGTGCGATTGCAGACATCGGCCGCCCTCGCCGATATCAGGGGCGGGGAGGCTGATCTGGCGATCCGGCACGGCACCGGCCGCTATCCGGGCCTCGCCAGCGAGCGGCTCTTCACCCCGAGGCTTGTCGTCGTCGCCAGTCCTTTGCTGCTTGCGGAAGCCGGACCGATCCGCATGCCCGGGGACTGCCTGGATTTTCCGTTGCTGCAGGACCGCGAGCGGCGCGACTGGCCGCTGTGGTTCGCCGCGGCGGGCCTTCGGCCCGACATGCGGGCGTCGGCTGGATCGAGCTTCGGCGACGACGCCTTGCTCATCCGCGCAGCGATCGCGGGCCAGGGGCTCGCCGTCGTGCGCGATGTCTATGCGGCCGACGACCTCGCAGCTGGCCGCCGCGTGCAGCCGCTCCCGATCTTCGCGGAGACGCCGATGTCCTATTTCGTCGTCGCCTCGCCCGATCGGCTGGCACTGCCGCGCGTCGCCGCATTCCATGACTGGATCCGGGCCGAGGCGCTTCGGAGCGGCCCGGCACGCTGATCAGGATCAGCCGCCGAGCTCCTCGCGCAGCATTTCCAGCGTCAGCCATTCGTCTTCCGCCGCCGCCTTCTCGGCATGGGCGGCCGAGAGCCTCGCCGTGGCGGCGTCGAAGGTCTTGCGGTCGGCGGCGAAGAGGTTCGGCTTGGCGAGGATCGCTTCGAGCTTGGCGATCTCCGTGTCCAGCGCCTCGATCCGGGCCGGCAGCGTTTCGAGGGCGTGCTTCTGCCTGAAGGAGAGCTTCGCCTTCGACACGGACACGCGCGGCTCGGCAGCGGGTTTCGGCGCCTTGCCGTCCGCCTTCGCCGCGGCCTTGGCCGCGGTGCGGGCGGGGGCCGCCGCGCCGCGCTGCGCCAGCATGTCGGTGTAGCCGCCGGCATATTCCGTCCAGCGCCCGTCGCCTTCCGAGACGATCACCGAGGTCGCGACGCGGTCGAGGAAGTCGCGGTCGTGGCTGACGACGAGAATGGTGCCGGGATAATCGTCCAGCATCTCTTCGAGCAGGTCGAGCGTTTCGAGGTCGAGATCGTTGGTCGGCTCGTCGAGCACGAGGAGGTTCGAGGGCCGCGCCAGCGCGCGGGCGAGCATCAACCGGCCGCGCTCGCCGCCGGAAAGCGCGGTGATCGGGGCGCGCGCCTGTTCGGGCTGGAACAGGAAGTCGCGCATATAGCCGATGACGTGCCGCGCCTCGCCATTGACGATGACGGTGTCGCCGCGCCGGTCGGTCAGCGCGTCGGAGAGCGTCATGGTCGGGTCGAGGCTGTCGCGGCGCTGGTCGAGCGTGACCATTTCGAGATTGGTGCCGAGCTTCACCGTGCCTTCGTCGGGCGCGAGCGTGCCGGTCATGAGATTGAGCAGCGTCGTCTTGCCGGCGCCGTTGGCCCCGACCAGGCCGATCCGGTCGCCGCGCAGAACGCGGATCGAGAAGTCGCGCACGATCGGCCGCTCGCCGAAGGTCTTCGAGACGGAGCGCGCCTCGATCACCGTCTTGCCGGAGAGTTCGCCGTCGCTGGCGACCAGCTTGACCTGGCCGGTCGGGCCGCGCTGCTCGCGCTTCTCCGTCCGGAGGCCCTCCAGCTTGCGCAGCCGGCCCATATTGCGCTTGCGCCGCGCGGTGACGCCGTAGCGCACCCAGTCGAGCTCCTGCGCGATCTTCCGGTCGAGCCGCTCGCGCTCCTTCTCCTCCTCGTGCAACACGGCGTCGCGCCACTCCTCGAAGGCGGAGAAGCCCTGCTCGAGCCGCCGCGTCGTGCCGCGATCGAGCCACAGCGTCGCGCGCGACAGCTTTTCGAGGAAGCGGCGGTCGTGGCTGATCAGCACCAGCGCCGAACGGAGGCCGGCCAGCGTCTCTTCCAGCCATTCGATGGCCGGGAGATCGAGATGGTTGGTCGGCTCGTCGAGCAGCAGGATGTCGGGCTCGGGCGCGATGGCCCGTGCCAGCGCCGCGCGCCGCGCCTCGCCGCCCGAAAGCCGCGCCGGCTCCTCCTCACCCGTGAGGCCGAGCGCGTCGAGCAGCATCGCCGCGCGATAGGGATCATCGCCCGGTCCGAGCCCGTCCTCGACATAGGCGCGGGTGTTCGGAAAGCCCGAGAGATCCGGCTCCTGCGGCAGGTAGCGCAGCGTCGCGCCCGGCTGCACGAAGCGGTTGCCGCTGTCGGCCTCGACGATGCCGGCCGCGATCTTGAGCAGCGTCGACTTGCCCGAGCCGTTGCGGCCGACGAAGCAGAGCCGCTCGCCGGGCGAGACGGAGAGGGTCGCGCTCTCGATGAGCGGGCGGCCGCCAAAGGTGAGGCGGATGTCCTGGAGGAGGAGAAGGGGGGGCGCCATAGGCCGCGATGTAAGGGGCTGGGACCCGCCTAGGCAAGGCGCGCGTCGCGGCGCGCGGATAAATTTGCTTGGGCCCCATGGACGCGCGCCCGCGCCGCCCTAAAAACTGCAGGTCGGGATTCCATGCCGGGGGTGCGATCAAGTGAGCGAAGCAGGGCGGCTCAGCCAGCCGGGCGAACTCGATGCGCTGATGGCCGACGTGGCCGAGGGTGACGAAACCGCCTTCCGCCGTCTTTATGATCGCATGGCCGGGAAACTCCTCGCCATCATCCGCCGTATCGCAGGAAGCGAGGCCGCGGCCGAGGAAGCCCTGCAGGAAACCTTTCTCAGGATCTGGAATCACGCCGACCGCTATGATCCGGCGTTAGCCTCGGCTTCGACCTGGATGGTGACCATCGCGCGGCATGCGGCGATCGACCTCATCCGACGCGGGCCGGAGCGGGTCTCGGCCGCGGCGGTGACGATCGACGAGGAACTCGCCGAGCGCCTCGCGGGGCCGGCGCCGTCGGACGGGCTCGAGGCGCGCGGCCTCGCGCGCTGCCTCGACGGCCTCGAGCCGGATCGGCGGCAGATGGTGCTGCTCGCCTATTGCCAGGGCTGGAGCCGCGAGGAGCTGTCGCGCCGCTTCGATCGCCCGGTGCCGACGGTGAAGACGCTGCTGCGCCGCAGCCTGATCGCGTTGAAGGAGTGCCTCGGTGGCCGCTGACGGCAAGGTGAGAGACGAAGGGGACGAGGCGTCGCCCGAAGCCGAGGCGGCGGAATATGTGCTGGGCACGCTCGATCCCCGCGAGCGCCGAGCCGCCGAATGGCGCATGCGCCGCGACCCCGCCTTCGGGAGCGCCGTGGCGCGCTGGAGCGAGCAACTCGCTCCCCTCGATAGCGGCCTCGCGCCGGTGCCGCCGCCGGAGCGCGTCTGGCGGGGCATCGAAGCCGGCCTCAAGGGGACGGCGCAGCCGATGGCGGATCCCGGTCACCTGCGGCGCTCGGTCAATCGCTGGCGCTTTGCGACCGCCGCCACCGCGCTTGCCGCCGTCCTCGTCGCCGCCGTCGCACTGCCGCGCCTTCTTTCGCCACCGCCGGGTCCGGCGAGCTATGTCGCCATTCTCGGCGGTGAGGGCGGCGCCCCGGCCTTCGTCGCCTCGGTGAACACCGCCGAGCGCACGATCCGCCTTCGCCGCGTCGGCAGCCCGCCGCCGCCGGACCGCAGCTTCGAGCTCTGGAAGGTGCCGGCGACGGGGCCGACGGTGTCGCTCGGCGTCGCCGATTCCGAACGCGAACTGAAGCCGCTTGACGTGGCGCTCGCGCCGGGTGAACGACTGGCGATCTCCGTGGAGCCGAAGGGCGGCTCGCCGACGGGGCAGGCCACCGGTCCCGTCGTCTATCTCGGGACTCTCCTTCCGGCGGAGTAGCGATGACGCTCGCGTTACAGCTTTCGCTTTCGCGGCGTCGCAACCGCTTGGCCCCGTCCGGCGTTGCAGGCTGCAAGCTGGCGGAGCGATGGGTTGGGTTCAGGTATGCATGACGAGGCCGGTCTCCGGATGACATCGGGCAGTGAACTGCCTCCGTTCCTCGTCGATTCCGGCGAAATGGGTGCCCTGATCGCGGCGCGCGACTGGAGCGACACGCCGCTCGGGGCACTCGGCGGATGGGATGCCGGCCTCAAGGCGATGGTGTCGATGATGTTGGCTGCGGAACGGCCGATCGCGCTGCTGTGCGGCGAGACGGGCGTTCTCGTCTACAACAAGGGCTATGCCGAGATCTGCGGCCCGCGCCACCCGGCGGTTCTCGGGGCGGGCGTTCTCGAAGCCTGGCCGGAAGCCGCCGATTTCAATGGCAACGTGCTGGCGACCTGCCTCGCCGGCCGCAATCTGACCTACAAGGACACGCATCTGGTCCTTCAGCGCAACGGCGCGCCGGAGGACACCTGGTTCGACCTCGACTACAGCCCGTTCCGCGACGCCGAAGGGCGGATTGCCGGCGTGCTCGCGCTCGTTTCGGAAACGACGCAGCATCATCAGGCCGGCGAGGCGCTGCGCAATGCCGAGGAGCGCTTCCGCCAGTCGCTCAACGCGGCCGGCGTCATAGGCGTCTGGGACTGGCATTTCGACAGCGACCTCATGGTCGCCGACGCGCCCTTCGCCAATTTCTTCCATGTCGACTCCGGCCGGGCGGAGAAAGGCGTGCCGCGGCGCGAATTCGGCCTCCGGATCCATCCCGACGACCGCGCCTATGTCGAGGAAGAGACGCAGCGTTCCTTCGCGACGGGCTCCGATCTCGCCATAGAGCATCGCCTCGTCGACGAGGACGGCCGCATCCGCTGGGTCATGATCCGCGGCACCTGCTTCCGCGATGCCCAGGGCCAGCCGGAGCGCCTCGCCGGCGCCGCGGTCGAGATCACCAATCGCAAGAACGCCGAGGAATCGCGGCGCCTGCTGATCCGCGAGCTGCATCACCGCATCAAGAACACCTTCGCGGTGATCGCCGGCATGGTGACGATGACGGCGCGCTCCACCTCCGATGTCGGCGAGATGGCCGAGGTGCTGCGCGGCCGTCTGGTGGCGCTCGCATCGGCGCATGAGTTGATCCGCCCGGCCATCACCGCCGAGGTCGGCCATACCGAGCAGACGACGCTCGGCGATCTCTTCACGGCGATCCTGACGCCGCATCTCTATTTCCCGGAACAGTTCACGCTCGAGGCGCCGCCGGTCGAGCTCGGCGTCACGGCGGCGACAAGCCTCGCGCTCGTGCTGCACGAACTGGCGACCAACGCCTCGAAATATGGTGCGCTGTCGACGGCCAAGGGCCGGCTCGACGTGCGCGGCGAGTTCGACGGCGACGTGCTGTCGTTGCAATGGACCGAGACCGGCGGCCCCGCCGTCAGCGGCCCGCCCGGCCATCAGGGCTT
>CAWZZK010000086.1:0-3506 GCA_963966455.1 Kaistia sp.
CAGCTATGGCACCTCGGCGGCCGGCGTCAGCATCAATCTCGGCACCGGCGCGGCGTCGGGCGGCGATGCGACGGGCGACACCTTCTCCAGCATCGAGAATGTCAACGGCTCGGGCGTGGCGGACACGCTCATCGGCAGTTCGGTCGCCAACCAGCTGAATGGCGGGCTCGGCAACGACACGCTGACGGGCGGCGGCGGCGCGGACATCTTCCAGTTCACGACCGCGCCGGGCAGCGGCAATGTCGACACGATCACCGACATGACGGTCGGGTCCGATCTCATCAGCCTCGCGACCACGATCTATTCGGCGCTGCAGGCGGGTCCGACGCCGGGCTCGCTGGCGGCGAGTTCCTTCCGCTATTCGACGCAGGCCTCGACCAGCGGCGGGCTCGGCGAGATCATCTACAACGCGACCACCGGCTCGCTCTCCTACGATGCCGACGGCAGCGGCGCCGGCGCGGCCAAGCAGTTCGCGCAGGTCTCCTCGTCCCTCGCCCTCTCGGCCTCGTCCTTCCGCCTCGCCTGAGGCGAGCGGGCGGTGCGGATCAGCCACAGATAGGCGGACCCGATCGTCCCGGTGGTGCTGTTTTCTCGCGCTGTAGTTGACAGCGGCCGCCTCTTTTTTGACCATCATCATGGGATTCGCCGCCGAGACCATGGTTCTCGGCATTCTTGTCGGGCTTGGGGGCCGACTTTGGCTGGTCTGGGGGGACCGGCGCGGATCGTATCCGCAGCGGAGCTGGATCAGTGCACGGGGCTCATATCTTGGTGGCAGCGTTTGCCGCCGCTCTCTCCCTTCAGGGGATCGCCGAGGCCGAAGCGCAATCGGCGGCCGCTTACAGGACCAGGGAATACTTTGCCGGCGGTTTCCTCACGCCGCTCGACCTCGCATCGGTCTATGCAGAGGGCATCACGGGGCAAGGCGTCATGGTCGGCGTGGTCGATTCCGGCATCGACGCCAGCCACCCGGACCTGATCGATCGGATCGCCTATGGCTGGGACTTCTACAACGATGTCCCGATCCGCCCCGGCGAGGACCACACCCTCGGCGATCACGGCACGCATGTGAACGGCATCATCGGCGCCGAGCGCAACGGCTACGGCATGCATGGCGTCGCCTTCGGGGCGACCCTCGTCCCGACCCTCTATTACGACGTCGAAGACTATCCCTATGTCGATCGGCTCGCCGATCGGAACTGGCATTATCTCGCCGATCTCGGCGTGCCGATCATCAACAACTCGATCGGCTACGACAATTGCGACAAGGTTCCGGGGATCCGGTGCAATGTCACGGAATTCACGGCCGCCGACTTCGAGACGCTGTATCCCAAGACGCTGGAGGCGTTTCGCTATGTCACCGAGCGCGACGTGCTGATGGTGATGGCCGCGGGCAATGCCTCGCAGCCGAGCACCGGCGTGATCGCCGGCATCCCGTCGCTGTTCCCGGAATTCGAGCGCAACTGGCTGGCCGTGGCGGCGCTGGACCAGATGGGGTTCCTTGCCGACTACTCGAACCGCTGCGGCGTCTCGATGGACTGGTGCGTCTCGGCACCCGGCTTCGCCTGGTCGACCATTCCCGTCGACCTCGATCCTGCGCGCCCCTATGCGGTGATGGAGGGAACCTCCATGGCCGCGCCCGTCGTCTCCGGCGTCGCGGCCCTGGTGAAGGAGGTCTATCCCTGGTTCACCGCGCATGACCTGCAGCAGACGATCCTCACGACCGCGATCGATGTCGGCCCCGAAGGGGTCGATCCCACTTATGGCTGGGGCATCGTCAATCCCGGCCGCGCCGTGCAGGGCTACGGCATGTTCGTCGAGACGGCCTTCCTCGACACGCGCGGCTATGACGCGACCTTTTCCAACGACATTTCCGGCCCGGGCGGGCTGGTGAAGCGCGGCGAGGGCACGCTGTCGCTCACCGGCGACAGCGTCTATCTCGGCACCACCTTCGTCGAGGAGGGCGGGCTAGCCGTGCAGGGCTCGATCATCAGCGAGGTCGTCGTCGAGGGCTCCGGAACGCTGAGCGGCAATGGCGAGGTCGCTTCGACCTGGATCGGCGCCGGCGGCACCATCGCGCCGGGCAATTCGATCGGCGTGCTGACGGTCGCGGGCGATTATGTCCAGCAGGCCGGCGGCACCTATGAATTCGAATTCGACGCGGGCTCGGGCGACCAGATCCGCGTCGGCGGCAAGGCTTTCCTGGACGGCACGCTCGCAATGGTCGCGCTCGATCGCGACTTCAGTCTCGGCACCGAATACGACCTTCTGCTCGCCGATGCCGGCGTCACCGGCGGCTTCTCGGAGATCGTCGGCCCGTCCGCCTTTCTCGGCGGCGATGTCGCCTATGGACCGGGCGGGGCGACGCTGACGCTCGTCCAGTCGCGCTCCTTCGCCGACGCCGCCGCCACCCGCAACGAGGCATCGGTCGGCCGCGCGCTCGACACGCTCGGCGCCGGCGAGGTCCGGAACGACTTCCTGCTGCTGCCGACCCTCGACGCCGCGTCGTCGGTTCTGGGCGCCCTTTCAGGCGAGATCAACCCGTCCGCAAAGACGGTGATGATCAATGACAGCACGCTGGTGCGCGATGCCGTGTTCGGCCGGCTGACCAGCGCCGAGGGCTCGCCGGTTCGCTCGGGGGCGACCCTTGCCGGCATCGGCGATGCGACGGTCTTCGCGCAGGGCTTCGGCGCCTGGGGCTCGATCTCGGGCGACGGCAACGCCGCCGGGCTCGACAGCGACACCGGCGGCTTCCTCGTCGGCGCCGATGCGGAGCTGCAGCCGGCCTGGCGCCTCGGCCTTCTCGGCGGCTACAGCCGCACGACGTTCGAGAGCGATGGCTTCGCCGGTTCGGGCAACACCAGCACCGTGCATCTCGCGCTCTATTCGGGCGGCGCGGTCGGCCCGGTGCGGCTGCGCGGCGGCGCGGCCTATGGCTGGAGCAGCGTCGAGACGGCGCGCTCGGTGACCTTCCCCGAAATGGCGGGTTCCTCGGCGTCCTATGATGCGACCACGGGCCAGCTCTTCGGCGAGGTCGGCTATGGCATCGCCGCCGGAAAGGCCGAGCTGGAGCCCTTCGCGGGCCTCGCCTATGTCAGCCTCGACACCGACGGCTTCACGGAAGAGGGCGGGCCGATGGCGCTTTCGGCCGCAAGCGGCGACACCGCCACCGGCTTCACGACGCTCGGGCTGCGCGCCTCGTCCGCCTTCGATCTCGGCACCGCCAAGGCGGGCTTGAAGGGCATGCTCGGCTGGCGCCACGCCTTCAACGATATCGTGCCGACCACGACCTACCAGTTCGCAGCCGGCAGCGCCGGTTTCGAGGTCGCGGGGCTTCCGGTCGCAGAGAATGCGCTGGTGCTCGATCTCGGCCTCGGCATCGGGCTGGCGAAGGCGGCACGGCTCGACCTCTCCTATGCCGGCCAATATGGCGACGGCGTCAGCGCGCAGGCGCTGAAGGGGAGCCTCGGGTGGGTCTTATGAGCCCCCGTTTTAGGGGCCGCCGCCGC
>CAWZZK010000087.1:0-9753 GCA_963966455.1 Kaistia sp.
AGCCTGAACCCGATCCCATTCCGAACTCGGCCGTTAAACTCCTCCGCGCCAATGGTACTGTGTCTCAAGACCCGGGAGAGTAGGTCGCTGCCAGGCCTGCAAAACGCAGAAAGAAAATAAGCCTCTCTTCACAAAACACAATAAGCCACGCCATGCAGAAATGCCAGGCGGGGCTTTTTGTCGTGCGCGAGGAAGGGGGGGAGGGAGAGGGGCCGCCCGAGCTTCAGGCGCCGCAACCGGCGCATCGCGAAAGTCCCCAACCGCTCTGCCGCGTCGCAACCCGCAAGGGGAGGGGACCGGCCCTGACAACGGCGAGCCACGGCCGACGACCGGGCCGACAGCCTGGCGCCGCCTGAGCGCGAACGTGCCCCTCAAGCCGTCCCTCACGCCGATCTGCCCCGATAAGCGAGACGTGGATGGCCGGGACAAGCACGGCCACGACGCGGCATGAGCGGCCCCTCGTAATCAAGGCCAAGGCACGGATGTTCAGTCCACGGAGACCGGGGCAGGGCGACACCGTCAACGGCTTCGATCCGGCCGCACACCTCGCGGAAGGCACGCGCCTCAAGCCAGCCTGCTTCAATTTTGCCCTATCGGCTTAGCGCTTGGGATGTCGGCTGGAGAGACGGATTGTCTTGCCGAGCCGCGCGCTTTCTGGCGTCCTGCGAATATCGGAGGCTGCGGCATTCGCGTTCAGGCTGGATGCGGCGCCGCAAACCCGACGGTCGAAGCTCGGCATAGCCGCGAGGTCCCATGCGCGAACCGGCATCCGTAGCGGCTCTGGAAGAACTCGGGAGGGTCCAACTCTCTGCGAACTTCTATATGCGCGACTTCCTCTACTCGGAGATCGCCAACTTTCACGGCCTCCCGAACATTCCTGCCATGCCCGACGTCGCGATCGAGGCGGGACGCGAGCTCTGCCAGGCCCTGCTCGAGCCCCTGCAGGCAAGCTTCGGCCGCATCGCAATCCGGTCGGCCTATCGATCGCCGGCCATCAATCAATACGGCAGCGAGCACGGCTATTCCTGCGCCAGCAACGCCGCCAATTTTGGCAGACATATATGGGACAGGCGGGGACGCCGAGGGATGTCTCGGCGCTACCGCCTGCATTACCGTTCCCTGGTTCACGGCCCGATACAACGAGACGGGCGACTGGCAGAAGCTGGCCTGGTGGATCCATGACCAACTCCCGTATTCGGAGATGGAGTTTTACGCGAAGCTCTTCGCCTTCAACCTGACATGGCGTGAAACGCCGATCCGCCGCATCGCAAGCTATGCGCATCCCAAGGGCGTCCTGACGAAGCCCGGCATGGACAACCACGACGGCGATCACGGCCGGTTCTACGTTGGACTTCCACCCTTGCGCATCGCGATCGACTGACCGGATCGTGTTGGCTGGGCTGCGCCTTCACCAAGATCCCCGCGTCCGCGCCATCTCGCCATCGCCTCGCCCTTCGGGTCGGGCACGTGGTCGGCCATTTGCGCCCTCGGAAGGTTAACGAATGCTTGCGCGATTACCCCGCCTATTCATGCCGCCGACACGCATTATTCTCACTCTGTCGTGAGTTGCAGTTGACTATCGAAGCCAAAGCATCGCCATTCTAGGCGCGCTGGCGAGGGGCGAATCGGGCCATTTCCGCTTCTCCCGGCATCCGGCTCGCCGTCCTGCGGCGGCCGGGCTCGCCGGCCTCGCCGGTACTTTCTACGGGGAAGGATTATCCATGCGATTCATCACGATCGGGCTGGCGGCCGCCGCTCTGACGGCCGGCATCGCCGCCGCCTCCGCCCAGACCATGAGCTATTCCGATGCCGGCGCGCTCCTTGCGCAGAGCTGCGGCAAGGATATCGAGAAGTACTGCGCCAAGGTCAATCTCGGCGACGGCGCCCTCAAGGATTGCCTGTCGGGTCCAGGCGCCAAGGTCAATCCGCAATGCGTCGCCGACTATCAGACGGTCGTCGCTTCGCTGACCAAGCGTGCCGCGGCGCAGGCTTCGGTTCCGAAGCTCTGCCGCAACGATGTGGCGCGCCATTGCCAGGGCATGGTCCCGGGCGACGCGCATTTCCTCTCCTGCCTGAACGCCGCCTATCGCGTCGTGACCGCCGCCTGCAATCAGGCGATCGTCGATGCAGGCTGGCGTTGAGCCGCGTGAGCGAAGGGAAGGAACCCAGATCATGAAGAAGACCCGCATCGCCGCGCTCGCCGCCGTGCTTGCTTTCGCCGGCGCCACGCTGCCCGCTTCGGCGCAGACCGCGCTCAGCGAAGGGCAGATCCTGCAGAGCCTGCAGAGCGCCGCCCGCGTCGCGCCGCCGAACCTCTCGGCCGCCCTGATCGCCAATGCCGTCCAGGAGCACATCAAGAACAATCCTGGCATGCCGATCACCTGGACGCCGCTCCAGCTGCTCGACGGCCTCGCGCAGATCAATGTGCAGATCCAGTTCGCGCTGAACTCGGACATCATCCGTCCGGAGTCCTATTCGACGATCGGTTCGATCGCCGACGCGCTGCACCACCCGATCCTTGCCGGCTACAAGTTCGTCGTGACCGGCAATACCGACATCACCGGCGACCGGATGAAGAATCTCGAGCTCAGCCAGCGCCGCGCCAATGCGGTCATGAATGCGCTCGTGACGGTCTACAATGTCGATCCGGCTCGACTCGAAGCGGTCGGCCTCGGCCAGGAGAATCTGCAGGACGTGCAGAACCCGAAGGATCCGATCAATCGGCGCGTCCAGCTGATCAATGTCGGCAAGTATCTGCCGGGCAAGTAAGGCCGGACTGAAGCTCACGAACTGCCCGGCGCTGCGGCGCCGGGCCGATCGCGACGCTCATCACGGGCCGCGGCTGCCGGAAGGTGGCCGCGGCTTTTCATTTCAGAGGCGGTAGAAGCGGACCGCGTTGTCGCGCCAGAACTTGCGGCGTTCCTCGTCGCTCGCGCCGGCGAGCAGGTCGTCCAGGATCTCGGTCCAGCGGCGATAGGTGATGGCGAGCGTCGAGACCGGCCAGTCGCCGCCGAACATCACGCGGTCGAAGCCGAAGGCGTCGATGGCGGTCGAGACGTAGCGCTTCAACTGATCATCGGTCCAGTTGCGGTGGTCGGCCTCCGTGGCAACGCCCGAGATCTTGCACACGACGTTCGGCCGGCGCGCCAGCTCGCGCATCTCCTCCGCCCAGGGCGAGACGAGGCCGTCGGCGATTCCCGGCTTGCCGATATGATCGAGGATCATCGGCACGGTCTCGACCTTGTCGGCGAAGGCGATCACATTGGCGAGCTGCCGGTGAAAGATGCAGATATCGAAGCTGAGGCCGAAATCGGCGAGCATCTTCACGCCCGCGACGAAGCCGGGCTGAAGGCAGAAGTCATCCGCTTCCGACTGCAGCAGCCGGCGAATGCCGCGCAGCAGCGGCAGTTCGGCCAAGGCTTCGAGATGCGGGCGCACGGCCTCGCCCTGCTCGAGGGGAGCCGAGGCGACCATGCCCTTGAGGCGCGGCTCCTGCTTGGCGAGCGCGGTCACCCAGCGTGCCTCGTCGAGCGCCTGGCTGGCATTCACGGCGCATTCCATGAACACCATGGATTCGAGCGGCAGGCCGGCGCTTGCAGCCGCGAATTCGGGGAGTTCGTGGCGCCGGTCGAGCGTATCGTTGCCGGCGAGCCAGGCATAGCCGAGCCGCATCGGATCCCAGAGATGGACATGGGTATCGACGAAGGGGACGCTGGGCATCAGTCGTTTCCTCGCCGGGCTCTGGTCAACGGCACGCGGTTCTGCATCGGGGTCTCCTCCTCGTTCCGGCAGCGGCGCCCTGGTATCCGCGGGGGGCGGAGCTTCTGCCATGTCCTCGCATAGCATGCCGGAACAGGCGGGGCGATCAACGGCGGATGCGGCGGGCCATCCACTGCAAAACCCGTCATCCGGTTGACATTCGCGGACCGCCTGCCTATGGTCCGGCCAACTTTCGAGACGGGCGCCTTCGGCGCTCGTTTCGTTGTAGGCCCCAGGAATTGCGGAACCCGCGCCATGAAAATCAAGAACTCGCTCAAGGCGCTGCTCGGGCGCCATCGCGCCAACCGGCTCGTGCGCCGCAAGGGCCGCGTCTTCATCATCAACAAGGTCAACCCGCGCTACAAGGCGCGCCAGGGCTGATCTTGGCCGTCCGGCCCGCCGGACGCGCTCGTGATTTGACGATGCCTGCATGCCGCCCTAGCTTGGGTCGCATGCAGGCATTTGTCTTCAGGGCCATCGCTTCCGCTGCCACGGCGCTCGCCGTCATGCTCGGTGCAGCGGCGCCGGCGCTGGCAGTCGAGCCGGCTCCCCCAACGACGCAATCGCCATCTCCGGCGCCGGCCAGCAAGCCGCTCGGCGAGATGTCGATGGACGAGCTGTTCGCGACGCTCGCCGATCCGGCGAACGAGCCCCGCGGGCGAGCGGCCGAGAAGGAGATCCAGCGGCGCTGGTCGAGGTCGGGCAGCGCGACCGTCGATCTCCTGATGAGCTGGGCGCAACAGTCGCTCGCCGCCAAGGAATATGGCCGCGCACTCGATTTCCTCGACCAGGTCGTGATGCTGAAGCCCGACTATGCCGAGGGCTGGAATCGCCGCGCTACCGTCTTCTATCTTCAGGACGAATACGGCAAGGCGCTTTCCGATATCGAGAAGGTGCTGATTCTCGAGCCGCGCCATTTCGGGGCGCTTGCCGGCATCGGGACGATCTTCGAGGAACTGGACCGCAAGGCAGACGCGCTGGCGGCCTTCGAGAAGGCGCTCGCCATCGATCCCTATCTCGACGACGATGTCCGCAAGTCCATCGATCAGCTGATGCCCGACGTCGAGGGCGAGCAGATCTGACGCTTCGGCGGGCCCCTGCGTCCCGGATCGTCGCCAATAGGAATTATGCCGCCAACACGACGATGCCCGGGCCAAGGCCCGGGCATCGCATCTGCTTGTGTCTCTGGTGGGGCGGGCTCAGTAGCTCTTGCCCTCGCTGCCGGCGCCGACGAAGGCGATGCGCAGCATGTTGGTCGCCCCCGGCGTCCTGAGCGGCACGCCGGCGGTGATGATGATGCGGTCATTGGCCTGCGCGAAGCCTTCGCGGCCGGCGATATGGCAGGCGCGGTTGACCATGTCGTCGAGATCGTAGGCGTCTTCCGAGATCACGCAGTGGAGACCCCAGACGATCGACAGGCGGCGCGCGGTCGCCTGGATCGGCGACAGCGCGATGATCGGCGTGCGCGGCCGCTCGCGTGCCGCCCTGAGGCCGGTCGAGCCGGATGCTGTGTAGCAGCAGATGGCGGAGAGATTGAGCGTCTCGGCGATCTGGCGTGCGGCGGCGGAGATAGCGTCCGCGCCGGTCGCTTCCGGCTCGGTCCGCTGCGCGTGCATGATGTTCTTGTGGTTGATGTCGCGCTCGACCGCGGCGGCGATCCTGTCCATCGTTTCGACGGCATCGATCGGGAAGGCGCCCGCCGCCGATTCGGCGGAAAGCATGATCGCGTCCGCGCCCTCATAGACGGCGGTCGCGACGTCCGAGACCTCGGCCCTGGTCGGCACCGGCGCGGTGATCATCGATTCCAGCATCTGCGTCGCGACGACCACCGGCTTGCCGGCCCTGCGGCAGGCGCGGGTGATCTGCTTCTGGATGCCGGGTACTTCCTCGAGCGGCATCTCGACGCCGAGATCGCCGCGCGCGACCATGAGCGCGTCGGAAATCTCGATGATATCGGCGAGGCGCTGCACCGCCTGCGGCTTCTCGATCTTCGACATGATGCCGGCGCGACCGGCGGCGATCTTGCGCACTTCGGCGACGTCCTCGGGACGCTGCACGAAGGAGAGGGCGATCCAGTCGACCTTCGCCTCGAGCGCCGCGTCGAGATCGGCACGGTCCTTCTCGGTGAGCGCGCCGGTGCGGATGGTCGAATCCGGCACCGAGACGCCCTTGCGGTCGGAGAGCTTGGTGCCGACTTCGACCGTCGTCAGCGCGGACTTGCCGTCGGTCGACACGACGCGGAGGCGGACCTTGCCGTCGTCGATCAGCAGGCGGTGACCCGGCTCCAGCGCCTCCAGGATTTCCGGATGCGGCAGGAACACGCGGCCGGTGGTGCCCGGCGTGGGATCCGAATCGAGCGTGAAGGTCTGGCCGACGGTGATCTCCACCGCCTTGTCGGCAAAGGTGCCGAGGCGCAGCTTCGGCCCCTGCAGATCGGCGAGGATGCCGATCGGACGGCCTTCCTCGCCGTCGATCTCGCGGATGATGGCGACGAGCTCGCGCAGCCGGTCATGCGGCGTGTGGCTCATATTGATGCGGAACACGTCGGCTCCGGCACGGAACAACGCCAGGATCGTCGCCTTGTCGGAGGAGGCGGGTCCGAGCGTCGCGAGAATCTTGACCTTACGCGAGCGTCTCATTGCGTCTTCGCTCCTGCTTGGGCGGGTTCGTTCAATTGGATCGTCCAGTTCGTCTGTTCGCCGGTGTCCACTTCGAAGAACCCGGTGCGGTTGAAGCCGCGGGCCACGCAATCCTCGGTGCCCTGGATCGTGAACATCTTGTCCTTGGTGCACATCACGAATTTGCCGCTCCATTCGCCGCCATGGTCGTAGTCGACCGCGTAGACGTAATAGAAGCGTGACACCAGGGTGCCGCTGACGAGCGTTTCACAGCTGTTGACGGGAATGTTCCACCAGCCTTCCGTCGTCCAGATTTTCTTGTCCTTGTAGCCGATGGCGACGCCGACCCGGTTGTTCGTCTTGTTGCAGAGCCTCAGATCGGCAAATGCAGGAGCCATGCCAACGCCTGGCGCCAGCAGGAACCCCGCGGCGAGCGCCAGCGCGGCGGCGAGGCGGCGCCTCGACAACATGCGGCGCACCATCAAGGTGATCGAACTCTCAACATGGTCGCGCGCTTTATGGGCGCGATTTTTTTCGGCTGTCAACGGTCTGGCCGCCGCCGGGGTGCCGGCGCGGTGCGAAGGAGCGGAAACAAGGGTCATGCGTCTTCGAAATTGGGGATCGCAGCCGCCCCCGCGCGGTTCGCGACGGCGCGCGCCGATGATGGCGCCAAAGGCGGCGGCATCATGACGCCGCCCCGGCGTCCGGCGGGGCAGGGGCCTTGCGGGGCCGGGCGACCATGATGCCGGCGAGGATCAGCAGGCCGCCCAACGCCTGCGGCAGCGATATCGGCTCGCCCGCGAACAGCCAGCCGAACACCGCCCCGGCGATCGCTTCGAGGAAAATGACGAGCGCCGAGAAGGCGGCCGGCAGATGGCCGAGCGCGAAGGCGAGGAGGCCCTGGCCGCCGGCATGGCTGACGACCGAGAGGCCGACGATGGCGGCGGCCCCTTCCAGCGTCGTCGGCAGAATGCGCGGCTCGACCGCGACCGCCACGGCGAGCAGCGCGAGGCTGGTGATGATGGTCGAGAGGAAGGTGATCTTCGCGGCCGACTGCGTCCGCCGCGCGACGCGCACCGGCAGGAAATAGGCGCCGAAAAAGACGGAGGTCGCGAGGCCGCAGAGATCGCCGAAAAGATGGTCCGGCGCGAGATGCCAGCTCATGCCGATCAGGAAGGCCGCCCCGACGAGGCAGAGCGCGAGGCCGGCGAAGACGCTGCGCGGGACATGCTCGCCGATGAAGAAGCTCGAGCCGAGCGCGACCCAGACCGGCGCCATGGTGGCGAGGAAGACCGCGTTGGCGACCGAGGTGTTCAGGATCGCGAGGTGCCAGAAGATGAGATCGGCGGTGAAGAAGAGCCCGGCATAAATGATGGGCGCGTCGAAGCGGAAAAGATCGCGAAGTGTCCCGCCCGCGCGCCTTCCTTCGACATAGGACCAGACGAAGAGAAGCGGGATCGCGGCGCCGACTCGCCAGAACGCGCTGGCAAAGGGGCCGACCTCGGCATGGCGCACGAAGATCGGCGAGATCGCCATGGCAAGGGCGCCCATGACGAGCGCCGGCAGGGCCAGCGTCTGCGCCCCCTGGCGGGAATGGTCGGTCACGATCGGGATCCAGTCGGGGACGGGGTGCGAATGCGGTAGCGGGCTGCTGCCCTCGTCAGTATCATCATGGCCATGCCCGACAAACCCCTCTCCAGCGGCCCGACTTCCGACGGCCCGGCCGACAGCAACGCCGTGATGGCGGACGCCCGGCTTCCGGATATCGACGCGCCGGCCTTCGAGCAGATCGGCGGCGATGCATCGGCGGGACTGCTGCTCCTCTGCGACCATGCGTCGAACGCCGTCCCGGCCGATTATGACAGGCTCGGCCTCGGCGATGCCGCCTTCGAGCGGCACATCGCCTATGACATCGGCGCCGCCGCCGTGACGCGTGGGCTCGCGGCCCGCTTTGGCGTTCCGGCCGTGCTCTCGCGCTTCTCGCGGCTGCTGATCGATCCCAATCGCGGCCTCGACGACCCGACGCTGGTGATGCGCCTCTCGGATGGCGCCGTCATTCCGGGCAATGCGCGCGTGGACGCCGCCGAGCGGCAAAGGCGCATTGAGCGCTTCTACCGGCCCTATGACGACGCGGTGGGCGCGCTGATCGATGCGGCGATGGTGAGCGGCCGCATCCCGGTGATCCTCTCCGTGCACAGCTTCACGCCGGTCTGGAAGGGCGTTCCGCGTCCCTGGCAGGCGGGCGTGCTCTGGGATGCCGATCCCCGCTTCGCGCGGCCGCTGATCGAAGGCCTCGCCGTCGACGGCCTGCTGACGGTCGGCGACAACGAGCCCTATCACGGCGCGCTGAAGGGCGACACGCTGTACCGCCACGCGACGCGGCGCGGCATCGCGCATGCTCTGATCGAGGTGCGCCAGGACCTGATCGCCGAGCCGGATGGTGTCGCCGAATGGGTCGAGCGGATCGGCGCGGCGCTGGACGGCATGGGGCTCGACCGATCTCCACATGGCGTCGTGATGCATGGCTCGCTGACCGGCCCGGTCGAGCCGCTTCTCCGGAGTCTTCGGCCATGACCGACCTCGATAGCGCGACGCGCACGGAACTCGAGGCCGCCGCTTTCCGCCGGCTGCTGGAGCATCTCTCCGGCCGTCCCGACGTGCAGAATATCGACCTCATGAATCTCGCCGGCTTCTGCCGCAACTGCCTCGCCAACTGGTATCGCGAGGCGGCGGAGGCGAAGGGGATCACGCTCTCCAAGGAAGCATCGCGCGAGGTGGTCTACGGCATGCCCTATGAGGAATGGCGGGCTGCGAACCAGCGCGAGGCGAGCCCGTCGCGACTCGCGGCCTTCGAGACCAACCGCCCGAAGGAATGACAAGTGGATAAGGCCCGAAAGCGGTGGACCGCGGCTCTCGGCCGCTGGCGCGGCTTGACCGGGCGACAGGAAACGGGCAGTGACCCTGCCTCAGATCACAGTTTCGAGGACAGCAGCCATGTCGAATGACGACGTCCAGGGCATCGCCGCGGCCCAGCTCCGCTCGATCGTCGAGCGGATCGAGCGTCTCGAGGAAGAAAAGAAGGCCATCGCCGACGACATCAAGGATGTCTATGGCGAGGCCAAGGGCAACGGCTACGACACGAAGGTGCTCCGGACCATCATCCGCCTGCGCAAGCAGGACGCCAACGAGCGCGAGGAACAGGACGCGATCCTCGACCTCTACAAGCAGGCGCTCGGCATGGTCTGATCCGGCCGGGTCTATCGATCATCTTCGCAGCGCCCGGGCCTCACCCGGGCGTTTTAGTTTTGTTGCGGAGCTTATCGCCCAACGAAAAAGGGCGCCCCGGTGCCCCGGCGCCCCGTGGAAAGTTTATACC
>CAWZZK010000088.1:0-36069 GCA_963966455.1 Kaistia sp.
GCCGGGAACCGACAGGCGGATGCCGGGGCGGAAGGCGGTGGTGCGCAGGATCTCGCCATCGGCATCGTCGCCGATCGCCTCGGCGGCGTTCTTGACGAGATTGAGGAAGACCTGGATCAGCTGGTCGCGATTGGCATAGACCGGCGGCAGCGACGGATCATATTCCTCGACGATGCGGATGTGGCGCGCAAAGCCCGACTGGGCGAGGCGCTTCACATGCTCCAGCACGACATGGATGTTGACCGGGTCGCGCTCGATCGGCCGCTCGTCGGAGAAGACCTCCATGCGGTCGACCAGCTTCACGATGCGGTCGGCCTCGTCGGTGATGAGACGCGTCAGGGCGCGGTCGTTGTCGTCGACGGAGGATTCGAGCAACTGCGCAGCGCCGCGGATACCGGAAAGCGGGTTCTTGATCTCATGCGCCAGCATGGCCGCAAGGCCGGTCACCGAGCGGGCGGCGCCGCGATGCGTCAGCTGGCGGTCGATCTTCTCCGCCATGGTCCGCTCCTGCAGCATCACCACGACATGCTGCGGCTGCTCCAGGATCGGCGAGGCATAGATGTCGACGATGCGCTCGCTGCCGTTTCGCGGCGTGCCGACATCGACGCGGTATTCGTTGACCGCCGCGCCGCGCATGCGCACCTGGTCGATGAGCGCCAGCAGCGGGCTGCCGAAGGGTACGAAGCTCGCGATCGGCTGCCGGCGCAGCATCGCGGTCGAGACCTGGAAGAAGTCCTGCGCGGCGCTGTTCGCCTCCGAGACATGCCCCTTCTCGTCGACCAGCAGCACGGGATGCGGCAAGGCATCGAGGAGCAGCGACGCTGCCATGTCGGAGGCCTTGCGCGGGCCGGGGTCGCGCGCGTTCATGCCGCCCTCCTGAGGGGAGCGTCGGCGATGAGGCGGCCGAGCATCTGTGTGACCCTGGCCGGCCGCGTCTCCGTCATGATCGCCTGGCGGAGCGCCGGGTCGACGGCGCCTTCCTCCAGCGTCTCCAGCGTCCAGGCGAGATGCTTGCGGGCATTGCGCATGCCGAGGATCGGCCCATAGAGCGCGATCATTTCCTCATATTGGCCGAGCAGCAGCGCGGCGAGCCTTTCGCCCGCCGGCGCCTCGGGCATCGCCCCCGTCGCCGCGAAAGCGGCGATCGCGCCCGGGAGCCAAGGCCGGCCATAGGCGCCGCGGCCGATCATGACGCCATCGGCGCCCGAAAGGCGCAGCGCCTCCTCGGCCTCGGCCGGCGAGCGGATGTCGCCATTGGCGATGAGCGGGATCGACACCGCGTCCTTGACGGCGCGGATCGCCTTCCAGTCGGCCGAGCCCTTGTAGAACTGGCAGCGCGTGCGGCCATGCACGGTCACCATCGCGACGCCCGCCGCCTGGGCGCGACGCGCCAGCTCCGGCGCATTCATGGTCCGCTCGTCCCAGCCGAGCCGCATCTTCAGAGTGACCGGCACCGGGCTCGCCGCCACCGTCGCCTCGACCAGCGTCAGCGCGTGATCGAGATCGCGCATCAGCGCCGAGCCGGAATAACCGGTGGTGACTCGCTTGGCGGGGCAGCCCATATTGATGTCGATGATATCGGCGCCGGCATCGGCGGCGGCGCGGGCGCCCTCGGCCATCCAGTGCGGCTCGCGGCCGGCGAGCTGGACGACATGCAGCGAGTTGCCCGTCGCCTCAGCCCGCATCGCCGATTCGGGATTGCCGCCGGCGAGTTCCTCGCTGGCCACCATTTCCGACACGACGAGCCCTGCCCCATGCGCGGCCGCGACGCGGCGGAACGGCCGGTCGGAAACGCCGGACATCGGCGCCAGCAGCACGCGATTGGCGATCGTCACCCCGCCGATCGCGAGCGGATCGGCCAGGCGGCGCAGGCAGGTCGAGTTTTCGATCAATTGACTACCGAATAGGCATGCAGGTCTCTGCCCACATATTAGTCAGGGATTGTGCGGCGGCAAGAGACTTGTTGCGAAGCTGCACGAAATCTCCGATCCATGCCGCGCCGCGCCACAACGGCGCCGCCGAGACCGGACCTGACGCCATGCCGACCGCTGTTCCGCCGCTCCGGATCGCCGCCCTGATCGTCGCCGCCGGCCGCGGAGTGCGCGCCGGTGGGGGACTGCCGAAGCAATACCGCATGATCGGCGGCCGCTCGGTGCTCGCCCGTTCGGCGGCGCTGTTTCTCGGCCATCCCCGTGTCGAACATGTGGCGGTGGTCATCCATCCCGACGACGAAGCGCTTTATCGCGAAGCCGTCGATGGCCTCGACGGCCTGCTACCGCCGGTCATGGGCGGCGCCACCCGTCAGGCCTCCGTATTGGCCGGGCTCGAGGCCCTCGCCGCGTACGCGCCCGACGCCGTGCTCATCCATGATGCTGTCCGGCCCTTCGCCACGGACGATCTGCTGACGCGCGTCATCGACGCCCTCGCCATAGATCGCGCCGTCCTCGCCGCCTCCCCCGTCGCCGATACGCTGAAGCGGAGCGATGCGGATGGGTTCGTCGCCGGCACGGTGTCGCGCGACCAGCTCTTCGCGGCCGAGACGCCGCAAGGCTTTGATCTCGACGTCATTCTCGACGCCCATCGCCGCGCCGCCGCTGCCGGGATCGAGGTCACCGACGATGCGGCGCTCGCCGAATGGGCCGGCATCCCGGTCCGGCTCGTCGCCGGCGCACGCAGCAATATCAAGCTGACCAGCCAGGAGGATATCGCGATGGCCGACCGCCGGCTGCAGGCCGAAGCGCTCCTCGAAGCCGGCGAGACCCGCGTCGGCACCGGCTATGACGTACATCCCTTCACCGATGGCGACGCGGTCTGGCTCGGCGGCATCCGCATCCCGCATGAGAAGACGCTGGCTGGTCATTCCGACGCCGATGTTGCGCTGCATGCGCTGACCGACGCGCTGCTGGGCGCGATCGCCGAGGGCGATATCGGCAGTCACTTCCCGCCCTCCGACCCGCAATGGCGCGGCGCCTCGTCCGACCGCTTCCTCGCCCATGCCGTCGACCTCGTCACGGAGCGTGGCGGGCGGATCGTCAATCTCGACCTTGCCATCGTCGCCGAGGCGCCGAAGATCGGCCCGCACCGCGACGCGATGCGCGAAAGGATCGCCGAAATCGCGGGGATTTCCGCCGGCCGGGTCGGCGTGAAAGCGACGACCAACGAGAAGCTCGGCTTTGTCGGCCGCCGCGAGGGCATTGCGGCGATCGCGACCGCCACCATTCGCCTGCCTTTCGAAGACTGAGCGCGCCATGACCGATCTCACGCCGCTGATGCCGGCCGCCGCCGAACTCATCCGCCTCTGCACCGAGCGGAAGCTGACCATCGCCACGGCCGAATCCTGCACCGGCGGGCTGATCGCCGGCGCGCTGACCGAGATTGCCGGCTCGTCCGCCGTCGTCGACCGCGGCTTCGTCACCTATTCCAACGCCGCCAAGACGGCGATGCTCGGCGTGCCGGCGCCGCTCATCGAGCGCGTCGGCGCCGTCAGCAAGGAAGTGGCGCTCGCCATGGTCGTCGGCGCGCTGGCGAAGTCCGATGCCGATCTCGCGGTTGCTGTCACCGGCATCGCCGGACCCGGAGGCGGCTCGGCGGAAAAGCCGGTCGGCCTCATCCATTTCGCGGCGATGCGCCGCGGCGGCCAGGCGGTCCATGAGTCCCATGTCTTCTCCGGCCGCGACCGCTCCGGCGTCCGCTACGACACCGTCGCCAACGCGCTGGCGATGCTGAGGCGGCTTGGCGAGGGGTGAGCCGGAACGGATGATCCGGCCTGCTTGCGGCGTGGCACGCAGGTCTGTGGAAAGGGCGCTATTATGCGCCTGGCACAGGCAAAGACGAGACTCCCTCCCCCTTGCGGGGAGGGTTGGGGTGGAGGTCAGGACGAGATTGCGCCCTCCTCCATGTCGTGCGGACGCTGACACCGAACCGCCCCGCCTCCACAATACTACGCCACCCCCACCCCCGGCCCTCCCCGCAAGGGGGAGGGAGAAGAAGGGAGCGAAGCGGCTTGAACCAGCACTTTGATGAACGGGACGCGCACTCCCGGTATTCAACCCTGCGGGAGAGGATCGTCGAGCACGTCTTCGTCGGCGACGCGCTCCGACGCCTTTGGCAGCTCGGCGTTACGGATGTCGAAGTTCTCCGCTCTGAGTTCGACGCCGGCGGCCATGATCTCGTCATGGGCTATCGCGAGATCGTCAGGCACATCCAATTCAAGACGGTGAAGGTGGGTGGCAAGGCGGCAGACACCAAGATCAGCGTGAAGCTGATGGATAAGCCAAGCGGATGCGTCATCTGGATCGTCGTGACGCCGCAACTTGATCTGCAGTCCTACCTTTGGTTCGGAGGCGCTCCCGGTCAGCCCCTGCCCGATATTCGTGACCTTCGCGTCGCCAGACATACGAAAGGCAATACCGAGGGAAGCAAGACCCATCGCCCCAACCATCGGGTTGTGCCTCGCAGTCGCTTCGAGCCGCTCGCAACAATGGACGATGTTCTACTCAGACTGTTCGGCCCGCTTCAGCCTTCGAGACCGACCGATGGCGAAGAACTGGCGGTCCAGGACGATACACCGCCCTATGCTACTTTCCCGTAGACGACATCTGCTCGCTTCTCAAAGGCTTCTGCGAATTTCCTGAAGGCCTTGTCGAAGACGCTGCCCATCAGCATCGAGAGGGCGCGAGAGCGGAATTCGTAGTCGATCGCGAAGCGGACGCGGCAGCGGTCCGGGCCGTCGGGCGTGAAGGTCCAGAGATTGTCGAGATGCTTGAACGGGCCGTCGAGATATTCGGCGCTGATGGTTCCTGCGGCCCTGTCGAGCACCACCTTGGTGGTGAAGGTCTCGCGGACGATCTTGTAGGCGACCGTCATGTCGGCGATCAGCACCTCGCGAGTGCCCGATTCCTGACGGCCGCGGACGGTCAACTTCTCGCAGAGCGGCACGAATTCGGGATATTTCGAGACGTCCGCCACGAGGTCGAACATCGCCTCGGCAGAATGTGCGACGCGGCGCTCCGTATCGTATTTCGGCATCGGATCAGCCGCGCGGCTGCGCCTGGCGCGCGGCGCGCAGGCGCGCGAAATCCTCGCCGGCATGGTGGGACGAGCGGGTCAGCGGGCTCGACGACACCATCAGGAAGCCCTTGGCATAGCCGATCGTCTCGAAGGACTTGAACTCCGCCGGCTCGACGAAGCGGATGACCGGGTGATGCTTGCGGCTCGGCTGCAGATACTGGCCGATGGTGAGGAAGTCGACATCGGCGACGCGCAGGTCGTCCATGAGCTGGAGAACCTCGTTCCGCTCCTCGCCGAGCCCGACCATGATGCCGGACTTGGTGAACATTTCGCGGTCGAGTTCCTTCACCCGCTGCAGGAGCCGCAGCGAATGGAAATAGCGGGCGCCGGGCCGGACCTTCAGATATTTCGACGGCACGGTCTCGAGATTGTGGTTGAAGACGTCGGGCTTGGCGGCGACGACGGTCTCGAGCGCGCCGGGTTTGCGGAGGAAGTCCGGCGTCAGGATCTCGATCGTCGTGCCCGGCGCCGCGGCGCGGATGGCGAGGATCACTTCCGCGAAATGCTGCGCGCCGCCGTCGTCGAGATCGTCGCGGTCCACCGAGGTGATCACGACATGCTCGAGGCCGAGCTTGGCGACCGCTTCGGCGACCTTCTGCGGTTCGGCGCGGTCGAGCGCTTCCGGCATGCCGGTGCGCACATTGCAGAAGGCGCAGGCCCGCGTGCAGGTGTCGCCCATGATCATGAAGGTCGCGTGCTTCTTCGACCAGCACTCGCCGATATTGGGGCAGCCGGCCTCCTCGCAGACGGTGACGAGGCCGTTCTTCTTCACGATGTCCTGCGTCTCGCGATAGACCGGCGAGCCGGGCGCGCGGACGCGGATCCAGTCGGGCTTGCGCAGGAGCGGCGTGTCAGGCCGGTTCGCCTTCTCGGGATGGCGCGGACGGCGGTCTTTCGCTGCCTGATCCTTGGCGGTTGCGGGCGCGGTGACCGTATCGAGAACGACGACCATGGAAGCTCCGGGTCGGAGTTAGCCGCGGCGGAAAAGGCCGAGCAGGAAGAGAAGGACGATAGCGCCGATCGTCGAGACGACGAGGCTGCCGACGAAGCCCGGCTCCGGCACGAGATTGAAGGTCGAGGCGAGGATCGCGCCGATCCACGAGCCGATGAGGCCGACGATGAGATTGACGATCAGGCCGTGGCGACGGCCCATGGTCCGCGATGCGATCCAACCGGCGAGGATGCCGATCACGATCGTCATGAAGATGCCCACACCCGACATGCGTCTCTCCCTCTCCCCTTGCGCCGCCAATATGGAGGGGCGGCCGGCGGAACGCCAGAGCGTGCCCTGCATGGGAGTCATGCAGGGAGCGGGACCAAGCCGCGCGCTCAGACGAGCCGCGACTGCTCCTTCGCCGCGGCGATGAAGGAGGCGAAGAGCGGATGCGGCGCCAGCGGCCGCGACTTCAGCTCGGGATGATACTGCACGCCGATGAACCAGGGATGGTCGAGCAGTTCGACCGTCTCGGGCAGCACGCCGTCCGGCGACATGCCGGCGAAATGCATGCCGCACTGCTCGAGCCGCTGCTTGTAGTCGAGATTGACCTCGTAGCGGTGGCGGTGGCGCTCGAAGATGTCGGTCGAGCCGTAAATCTCGGCGATCTTCGAGCCCGGCTCCAGCGTCGCCTCATAGGCGCCGAGCCGCATCGTGCCGCCGAGATCACCGGCCGCATGGCGCTTCTCCAGCATGTTGCCGCGCAGCCATTCGGTCATCAGGCCGACCACCGGCTCCGAGGTCGGGCCGAACTCGGTCGAGCTCGCATTGTCGATGCCGGCCATGTTGCGGGCCGCCTCGATCACCGCCATCTGCATGCCGAAGCAGATGCCGAAATAGGGCACCTTGCGGCGGCGCGCGAAGCCTGCGGCGAGGATCTTGCCTTCCGAGCCGCGTTCGCCGAAGCCGCCGGGGACGAGAATGCCGTTGACGCGCTCGAGATAAGGCGCCGGATCCTCCTTCTCGAAGACCTCGCTCTCGATCCAGTCGATATTGACCTTCACGGTATTGGCGACGCCGCCATGCTGCAGCGCCTCGATCAGCGACTTATAGGCGTCCTTGAGGCCGGTATATTTGCCGACGACGGCGATGGTGACCTCGCCCTCGGGATTGCGGATCGTGTTGGTCAGCGCATTCCAGCGCGACAGATCCGGCGTCGGCGCGTCCTTGATGCCGAAGGCGGCGAGCACTTCGGTGTCCAGGCCCTCGGCGTGATAGGCGGTCGGCACGTCATAGATGTGCGCGACGTCGAGCGCCTGGATGACCGCCGATTCGCGGACATTGCAGAAGAGGGAGAGCTTGCGCCGCTCCTCCTTCGGGATCGGGCGGTCCGAGCGGCAGAGCAGGATGTCCGGCTGGATGCCGATCGAGCGCAGTTCCTTCACCGAATGCTGGGTCGGCTTGGTCTTCAATTCGCCGGCCGACGGAATGTAGGGCAGCAGCGTCAGGTGGATATAGACGACGTCGTCGCGCGGCAGGTCGTTGCCGATCTGGCGGATCGCCTCGAGGAAGGGCATCGCCTCGATGTCGCCGACGGTACCGCCGATCTCGCAGAGCACGAAATCCACATCGTCGTTGCCGGACAGGACGAAAGCCTTGATGGCGTCGGTGACATGGGGAATCACCTGCACCGTGCCGCCGAGATAATCGCCGCGCCGCTCGCGCGTGATGATCTCCTGATAGATCTTGCCGGTCGTGACACTGTCGGCCTTGGAGGCAGGGCGGCCGGTGAAGCGCTCGTAGTGGCCGAGATCGAGATCCGTCTCGGCGCCGTCATCGGTGACGAAGACTTCGCCGTGCTGATACGGGCTCATCGTGCCCGGATCGACGTTGAGATAGGGATCGAGCTTCCTCAGGCGGACCTTGTAGCCGCGTGCCTGCAGCATGGCGCCGAGCGCTGCCGAGGCAATGCCCTTGCCAAGCGAGGAAACCACGCCGCCGGTTATGAATACGTACCGCGCCATGGGCTCTTACCTTAGCCTCCGATTGAACGATTCGCTCGATCAAACCACAGCGCGGCGTCCGCCGGCTGCGGCTCTGAAATGCTCCTGGCGGCGTTTTCTCCGCCCCAAACGAAACGTCGCCGCAAAGGGGCGGCGACGTCCCGGAATTCCTGGTCTTTCAGGCGCCTAGTTGGTGTTGGGCACCGTCGGCGCGGCGGGAGCCGTCGGAGCCGGCGCGGTGGCCGGAGCCGGTCCCGTCGCAGGAGCCGCCGGGGCAGCACCGGTCGCGGGAGCGGGCGTCGCCGCATCACCAGCGGCCGGGGCCGCCGTGCCATCCGACTTCATCGGCGGCAGCTGGTTGAGGATGCCCTGACCGTTGCCGGAGGCCGGCGTCGTCGCCGGGGTCGACTCGCTCTGGATCCGGTCGAGGATCGATGCGGGACGGTCGCCATAGCGCGTGATCAGCGTCAGGGCGATGGACGTCACGAAGAACGCGGCGGCCAGAATGGCGGTCGTGCGCGTCAGGACGTTGGCGGATCCACGGGCGGTCATGAAGCCGCCACCGCCGCCGATGCCGAGCGCACCGCCTTCGGAGCGCTGCAGGAGGACAACGGCGACGAGCGCGACGACCACCATCAGGTGGATCACGATGATGACTGTCTGCATCGATGACTCTGATCGGAAGCTTCTGAAAACCGGCGCCTTGTACACGATCGACCCGGGCGATGCCAGTGCCCGGGCGCGCCTCATATGGGTGGCCTGCCCCAAAGGACCAAGGGGAGGCGGACAGAGGGGCTGGCGGGCGCCCCTCCAGACTGCCGTCAGGGATAGCTGTGCGCGATGCCGAGGAAGTCGACGGCGCGCAGACTGGCGCCGCCCACGAGGGCGCCGTTGACGTTCTCGACCGCGAGGATGTCGGCGGCGTTCGAGGGCTTCACGGAGCCGCCATAGAGAATGCGCATGCCCTCGCCCTCGTCGCCGAACCGCAGCGCGAGCTGATGGCGGATATGGGCGTGCGCCTCGGCGATCTCGTCCAGCGTCGGCGTGCGGCCGCTGCCGATCGCCCAGATCGGCTCATAGGCGATGATGAGATTGTCGGCCGTTGCCCCGTCGGGAACGGAGGCTGCGAGCTGCGCCTCGAGAACTTCGAGCGTCTTGTCCCCGTCCCGCTCCGCCTCGCTCTCGCCGATGCAGAGAATGGCGACGAGGCCGGCGCGGCGTGCGGCACGCGCCTTGGCATGCACGACGGCATTGGTGTCGAGGTCGTCGGCGCGTCGCTCGGAATGGCCGACGATGACATGCGTCGCGCCGGTGTCGGCGATCATCTCGGCCGACACGTCGCCGGTATGGGCGCCGCTCGGGCTGCGATGGCAATCCTGCCCGCCGATGAGAACGCGCGAGCCGAGCGCGACGACCGCGAAGGTCGACAGCAGCGTGAAGGGCGGGCAGATGGCGAGATCGGTCTTGGCGCGGAGGCCGATATCGTAGCCCTCGGTGATGCGCGAGAACTCGGCCACCGACGATTTCAGGCCATTCATCTTCCAGTTGCCGACGACGATCGGCCTCAGCCTCGACATTTTGCGTTTTTCCTCCGCTGACTACGCGCTTTCCCCTCTATGCGGTCAGCGGGCGGCGGCAAGTCAAGGGGGGGAGCCGCGGCTGCTGGAGAACCGCCCGCCGAAAGAGCGCGAATGGCCGCCGCTGCGGCTATTGCTCCGGCGAAACCGCCTTTCTATGATCGCGCGCCCCAAATCGGGGCGAAGACGAAGGCGGGGTCCAGGGCGAACCGCCTCTACCAGAGGATGCCGATGCTCGATTCCATGCGTAAACACGCCTCCGGTCCGGTGGCGAAGATCCTGATCGGCATCCTGATCATCTCCTTCGGCGTCTGGGGCGTCGCGGGCGCGCTCAGCGGCATCGGTACCAATACGGTTGCCGAGGTCGGCAATACCGAAATCTCGGTGGTCGATTTCGACCGCGCCTATCGCCGCGAACTGCAGAATCTCAGCCAGCAGGTCGGCACGCAGATCACCCCCGACCAGGCCAAGGCTTTCGGCCTGCCGAACCGCGTCCTGGCGCGCCTCATCACCGAAGCGGCACTCGACGACCAGGCCGAGACGCTCGGCCTCGGCGTTTCGCAGGAAACGCTCGTCAAGGAGATCGCCGCGGACCCGGCCTTCAAGGGCGCCGCCGGCACCTTCGACCGCGCCTATTTCGTGCAGCTTCTGCGCGCCAACGGCCTCAACGAGGACGACTATGTGCTGGAGCGGCGGGCGGTCGAGCGGCGCAAGCAGCTCGCCGACAGCATCTCGGGCGGCGCGACGCTCCCTGTGACGCTCGCCGAGGCGGTGCACGTCTACCAGTCCGAGGCGCGCACCATCCGCTACATCGTGATGCCGGCCTCGCTGATCACCGATGTCGGCGAGCCGACGGCGGATCAGCTGACGGCCTATTACAATGACCACAAGGCCGACTGGAAGCGTCCCGAGCTCCGCGAGATCGCCATCATGACGCTCTCGCCGGACGACGTCGCCCGGCCGTCTGACATCGACGACGCGACCGCGCAGAAGGCGTACGAGACGGACAAGGCGCAGTACACGACGCCCGAGACGCGCCATGTCTACCAGCTGAACTTCTCCGACCAGACGACGGCCGACGAGCAGGCCGCGAAGCTCAAGGGCGGCGCGAGCTTCGAAAGCATCGTGCAGAGCACCGGCCGGCAGCTCGCCGATACCGATCTCGGCACGGTGACGCGCGACAAGCTGATCGATCCGAAGGTGGCCGAGGCGGCCTTCTCGCTCGCTCCCGGCGCCACCAGCGACGTGATCGTCGGCAGCTTCGGGCCGGTCCTCTTGTGGGTGCCGGAGGTCAATGCGTCGACGGTGAAGCCGTTCGACGAGGTCAAGGCGGAGATCAAGTCGAACCTCGCCCTCGAAGCGGCGCGCAAGGATCTCTCGACCGTCCGCGATTCGATCGAGGATGCCCGGGCCGGCGGCGCGACGCTCCAGGAGATCGCGACCAAGAACAAGCTGACGCTGCGCAGCATCAATGTCGACGCGACGGGCAACGATGGCGACGGCAAGCCGGTCGCCGATATCCCCGCCAAGGACCAGCTGCTGAAGGCGGCGTTCGAGAGCGATGTCGGCATCGACAACCAGGCGCTCGCCGATGGCGACACCACCGTCTGGTATGCCGTCTCGGCGATCGACCCAGCCGCCGACCGGCCGCTCGACAGCGTCAAGGATCAGGTCGCCGCCGCCTGGAAGAAGGCGACGATCGAGACCAGGCTCGCCGAGAAGGCGAAGGAGACGGCCGCCCGCCTTTCCAAGGGCGAAACCATGGACGCCGTCGCGGCGTCGCTCGGCCTCACCGTTCAGACGGACGAGAACCAGACGCGCGGCAGCAAGCCGCCGGCGGATTTCTCGACCGATGCGCTGAAGGCCGCCTTCGATGGCCCCAAGGGCTATGCAGCCGCCGTCGCCGGCGTCGAGCCCGACCAGCAGATCGTGCTGCAGGTGGAGAGCGTGACCGACACGCCCTTCGTCAAGGACGACCCCAAGGAAGTGTCCTTGACCCGGCAGCTCGCCGATGCGATGCAGAACGATCTCCTGCAGCAGTATATCAGCGAGCTGCAGAACGAGCTCGGCGCCAAGGTCAACCAGCAGGCGCTGCAGCGCGTAATCGGCGCAAGCTGACGAAGGACCCGATGTCGACCCAGCGCATCTGCATTGCCGATCGAGCCGTCCGCGACCAGCGGATGGCGGCGGCTGCGCTCGCGCCGACCGACCGGGCCGCGCGCCGGGGCGACGCCGATGCACGCTGGCAGGGCGACGCGCGCTGGCATGCCGGGTGGCGATGGCGTTGACCGCCTTGCCCGGCCGAAGCCGGGCACTGCGCCGCGCCTAGGGCCCCTTTCGGGCCAGCGCGGCTGAGCCGATACCGCCACAGATGCGGGTTCCGCCCGCCGATACCGGACAGACATCATGCTGATCGAGCCGTCGCCAGAGACGATCGCGCGCAACTATGAATCGGGCAAGGCGCAGGTCGTATGGACCCGCCTCGTCGCGGACCTGGAGACTCCCGTCTCCGCCATGCTCAAGCTCTCCGCCGGGCGGAGCAACACCTTCCTGCTCGAATCTGTCGAGGGCGGCGCGGTGCGCGGTCGCTATTCGATGATCGGCATCGAGCCGGATCTCCTCTTCCGCGCCCATGCCGACCGGGCCGAGATCGACCGCAGCGTGACGCCGGGAAGAGAGGCCTTCGAGCCCGTGGAAGGCGGGTCGCTCGACGTGCTGCGCCGCCTGATCGCGGAATCCCATATCGACCTCCCCGAAGGGCTGCCACCGATGTCGGCCGGCATCTTCGGCTATCTCGGCTATGACATGGTCCGCCAGATGGAGGACCTCGGGCCGCCCAATCCGGACGCGCTCGGCCTGCCGGACGCCATCATGATGCGCCCGACGGTGATGGTCATCTTCGACGCGGTGAAGGATGAGATCACTGTCGTGACGCCCGTCCGACCCGTCGCCGGCGTCAGCGCGGCGCAGGCGCATGCGCGGGCCGTCGAGCGGCTGACCGGCGTCGTCGACACGCTGGAGGGGCCGCTGCACCGCGCGTTCGAGCCGGCAGAAGTCGATCTCGACATCGACGTCGTCTCGAACACGCCGCATGAGCGCTATCTCGAAATGGTGGCGCGGGCGAAGGAGTACATCGCAGCCGGCGACATCTTCCAAGTCGTGCTGTCGCAGCGTTTCGAGGCCGAGTTTACGCTGCCGCCCTTCTCGCTCTACCGGGCGCTGCGGCGGACCAACCCGTCGCCTTTCCTCTATTTCCTCGATTTCGGCGGCTTCGCCGTCGCCGGATCGAGCCCTGAGATCCTCGTTCGGGTGCGCGACGGGGAGGTCACGATCCGGCCGATCGCCGGCACAAGGCGGCGCGGGGCGACGAGCGAGCAGGACAAGGCGCTCGCCGCCGAGCTCCTCGCCGATCCGAAGGAACTCGCCGAGCATCTGATGCTGCTGGATCTCGGCCGCAACGATGTCGGCCGCGTCGCCGAGATCGGCTCGGTGAAGGTCACCGACAAGTTCTTCCTCGAATACTACAGCCAGGTCATGCACATCGTTTCCAATGTCGTCGGGCGGCTGGCCGCACCGAACGACATGCTGGACGCGCTCGCCGCCGGCTTCCCTGCGGGCACCGTCTCGGGCGCGCCCAAGGTGCGCGCCATGGAGATCATCGACGAGCTGGAGCTGGAGAAGCGCGGCATCTATGCCGGCTGCGTCGGCTATTTCTCCGCCGACGGCGCCATGGACACGTGTATCGTGCTGCGCACGTCCATCGTGAAGGATGGGCGCATGTATGCGCAGGCCGGCGCCGGAATCGTCGCCGACTCGGTGCCGGAAAGCGAGCACCAGGAATGCATCGCCAAGGCGCGGGCCCTGTTCCGCGCCGCCGAGGAAGCGGTAAAGTTCGCTTCCCAGGCCGGGCGCGGGCAGTAGGGAGAAGCGGCCATGTCCTTCCTCGTCATCGATAACTACGACAGCTTCACCTACAATCTCGTCCACTATCTGGGCGAGCTCGGCGCCGAGCTGATGGTTCGCCGCAACGACAAGATCACCGTCGACGAGGTGATCGCGCTCGATCCAGAGGGCATCGTCCTCTCGCCCGGGCCCTGCACCCCGAACGAGGCCGGCATCTGCCTCGATCTGATCGAGCGGGCCGGCGACACGATCCCGATCTTCGGCGTCTGCCTCGGTCATCAGGCGATCGGCCAGGCGCTGGGCGGCGACGTCGTGCGGGCGCCGAGCCAGATGCACGGCAAGATCTCGACCATCCGCCACAATGGCCGCAGTGTCTTTCGTGGCATCAACGGCCCGTTCCAGGCGACACGCTACCACTCGCTGCAGGTCCGCCGCGAGACGATGCCGGACGTGCTGGAAATCACCGCCGAGTCCGACGACGGCGTCGTGATGGGCGCCATGCACAAGACGCTGCCGATGCATGGCGTGCAGTTCCACCCCGAGAGCATCGCCTCGGAGCACGGCCACCAGATGCTCAAGAACTTCATCGAGCTGGCGCGCGACTGGAACGCCCGTCACCGCCAGGCGCGGTCGGTGGCCTGACGCCATGAGCGAGTTCAAGGCTCATATCGCCAAGGTCGCGGCCGGACAGGCGCTCACCCGCGCCGAGGCGGAAGCGGCGTTCGACATCATCATGTCGGGCAATGCGACGCCTGCGCAGATCGGCGGCTTCCTCATGGCGCTGCGCGTCCGCGGCGAGACCGTCGACGAGATCGCCGGCGCGGTCGCGACCATGCGCTCGAAGATGCTCACGGTCGAGGCGCCGGCGGACGCGGTCGACGTCGTCGGCACCGGCGGCGACGGCTCGCATACGCTCAACATCTCGACCGCCTCGGCCTTCGTCGTCGCCGGCGCCGGCGTGCCGGTCGCCAAGCACGGCAATCGCGCGCTTTCCTCGAAATCGGGCGCCGCCGATGTCCTGATGGCGCTCGGCGTCGATGTCGACGTGCCGCCCGATGTGATCTCGGCGGCGATCCGCGAGGCCGGAATCGGCTTCATGTTCGCGCCGGCTCATCACGCGGCCATGAAGCATGTCGGCCCGGCGCGCGTCGAACTCGGCACGCGGACGATCTTCAACCTGCTCGGGCCGCTCTCCAATCCGGCCGGCGTCCGCCGCCAGCTGGTCGGCGTCTTCGCCGCCGAATGGCTGGAGCCGCTCGCCGAGGTACTGGCGGCGCTGGGCTCGGAACGGGCGTGGATCGTGCACGGCGCCGGCGGCGTCGATGAGATCACCTCGACAGGCCCGACCCGCGTCGCGGCGCTCGACAACGGCGCTGTCGAGACCTTCGTCGTCACGCCGGAAGAGGTCGGCCTCCCCGTCTCGCCGCCCGAAGCGATCCGCGGCGGCGATGCCGCCCACAATGCGGCCGCGCTGCGCGCCCTGCTCGGCGGGGCCTCCGGCGCGTATCGCGACACGGTGCTGCTCAATGCCGGGGCGACGCTCGTCGTCGCCGGCAAGGCAGCGACGCTCGGCGAGGGCGTCGCGCGGGCGGCCCAGTCGATCGACACCGGCGCCGCCCTCGCCCGCCTCGACAAGCTCGTCGCCGTCACAACAGGCTGAACCGATGACCGACATCCTGAAGAAGATCGAGGCGACCAAGCGCGACGAGATCGAGCTCGCCAAGGAGCGCATCCGCCCCTCCGAGATGGAAGCGCGGGCGCAGGATGCGCCGCCGTCACGAGGCTTCGCCGATGCCCTCCGCCGCAAGCATGCCGAGGGCCGGCCGGCGCTCATCGCCGAGATCAAGAAGGCGAGCCCGTCCAAGGGGTTGATCCGGCCGGACTTCGACCCGCCGGCCCTCGCGAAGGCCTATGCGGACGGCGGGGCGGCCTGTATTTCCGTCCTCACCGACGGGCCCTGGTTCCAGGGTGCGCCGGACTATCTCGCGGCTGCGCGCGAGGCGGTCGATCTCCCGGCGTTGCGCAAGGATTTCATCTACGAGCCCTATCAGGTCTTCGAATCGAAGGTCTGGGGCGCAGACTGCATCCTGATCATCATGGCGGCCGTTCCCGATGCCATGGCCCGCGAGATCGAGGACGCGGCCATCGCGAACGATCTGGACGTGCTTGTCGAGGTCCATGACGACGAAGAACTGGACCGGGCGCTGAAATTGCGCTCGCCGCTCATCGGCATCAACAACCGCAATCTGCGCACCTTCGAGACGACGCTGGAGACGTCCGAGCGGCTGGCTCCACGCGTCCCGAAGGATCGCGTCATCGTCGGCGAGAGCGCGATCTTCACGCCGGCCGATATCGCGCGGCTCAAGGCAGTCGGCATCGACACCTATCTCGTCGGCGAGAGCCTGATGCGCCAGCAGGACGTGGCGGAAGCGACCCGCACTCTGCTCGCACCGGCTGCGTGACCATGACCGTGGCGATCCGCGCCATCCGGCCGGACGAGGTGGCGTTGGTTCCGGCGATCGAGCTGGACGCCGCCGCCCGCTTCCGTGAAGTCGGGCTGGACACAATCGCCGATGGCGAGGTGTCGTCGGAAGCGTTCATCCGCGCCGTCATGGCGAAAGGCGCTGCCCTCGGGGCCGAGTTCGATGGGATTCTGGTCGGCTTCGCGCTCGCCGGCGTGCTCGACGACGCGTTGCATCTCTACGAACTCTCGGTGGCCACCGCCCATCACGGCCGCGGCGTCGGTGGCGCATTGCTCACAGCGCTCGACGGCGAGGCGGCACGGCGCCATCTCCCCGCGGTCACGCTCTCCACCTTCGCAGATGTCCCGTTCAACGCGCCCTTCTATGCGCGGCGCGGCTTCACGCCGGTCGAGCGTGATGACTGGGGCCCGGCCTTCCATCTGCTGCATGGCGCCGAGCTGGCGGCTGGCATCCCGGTCGAGCGCCGCGTCTTCATGCGTAAGGAGATCGCGCGATGACCCGCCTCACCCATCTCGACGAAACCGGCGCCGCGCAGATGGTCGACGTCTCGGACAAGGCCGTCACCCACCGCACGGCGATCGCCGAGGGAGCGGTGCGGATGGAGGCCGAGACGCTTCGGCTCATCATGCGCGGCCAGACCGCCAAGGGCGATGTCCTCGCCACCGCCCGCATCGCCGGCATCATGGCCGCCAAGAAGACGCATGAGTTGGTACCGCTCTGCCATCCGATCATGCTGGCCAAGGTCACGATCGACATCGAGGCCGACGAAGACCTGCCGGGCCTCGTCGTGCGGGCGACGACCAAGGTGGCTGACCGGACGGGCGTCGAGATGGAGGCGCTCACCGCCGTCTCGGTGGCCTGCCTCACGATCTACGACATGGCGAAGGCTGTCGATCGCGGCATGACGATCGGCCCGATCCGCCTCGTCGAGAAGCAGGGCGGGCGTTCGGGACACTGGAAGGCCGAGCCGTGAAGCCGCTGCTCCCGGTCGAGGAGGCGATCCGCCGCGTCCTCGACGGCGTCGAGCCGCTCGCGATCGAGCGGGTTCCGCTCGCGGACGCCACCGGCCGCGTGCTCGCCGCGCCGCTCGACGCGCTCAGGACGCAGCCGCCCCAGGACGTCTCGGCGATGGACGGCTATGCGCTTCGCGCCACCGACGCCGCCGCCCTCCCCGCGACGCTCCGCGTCATTGGCGCCGCTCCGGCCGGGCATCCCTTTGCTGGCGCAGTCGGCTCCGGCGAAGCGGTGCGCATCTTCACCGGCGCGGTCGTGCCCCGGGGCGCCGACGCCATCCTGCTGCAAGAAGACGCGACGGTGCTTCCCGATGGCCGGATCGCGGCGCGCGATACCGTCCGAGCGGGACAGCATATCCGGCGGCGCGGCCTCGACTTCTCGGCCGGCGAGCGGATGATCGAGCCCGGCATCCGGCTCGGCATGCGACAGCTGGCACTCGCCGCCGCTCTTGATCACGCGACGGTACCGGTTCGTCGGAAGCCGGTCATTGCCATCATCGCAACGGGCGACGAGCTGGTGCCGCCCGGTTCCGGCGATGATGGGTCTGGCATCGTCGCCTCCAATGGCTACGGCCTCGGCGCGCTGGTGGAGAGCCTCGGCGGCGCGGTCCGCGATCTCGGCATCGTCCGCGACGATCGCACCGCGCTGGCCGCCGCCATCAATGGCGCGTCGGGCGCTGATGTTCTGGTGACAATCGGCGGCGCCTCGGTCGGCGATCACGATCTCGTGCGCGACGTGCTGCAAGAGCGCGGCATGGCGCTCGACTTCTGGCGCATCGCCATGCGGCCGGGCAAGCCGCTGCTGTTCGGCCGGCTCGGCGCAACCCGGGTTATCGGCCTTCCCGGCAATCCGGTCTCGAGCCTCGTCTGCGCCCTGCTCTTCCTGCGGCCGCTGGTCGAAACGCTGCTCGGCCTGCCGAAGGCCGATCCGACCGTGGGAGCCACCCTCGGCGGCCCGGTTCGCGCCAATGATGCGCGTCAGGACTATATCCGTGCCCGGCTCAGCATCGCAGACGACGGCAGCCGCGTCGCGACGCCGCTTGAGCGCCAGGATAGCGCGATGCTCTCCACCTTCCACCGCGCCGGATGCCTCATCGTCCGCCCGCCTCACGCCGTGGCCGAAGAGACCGGGGCGAGATGCCGCGTCGTCATCCTGCCATGATTTGAGTAAAAAAGAGGCGAAGCTCGTTCCTGTTAATAAAGCATTCACTTTTGACAGGAGCGGGCGTATTTCTAGCTGGCCACCCGCATCGCATCCGTTGGAACGACTCCTGCATTGGAGCGTTGGACGACGAGCGTCGTACGCCGGGAGGGAGACCATGGATCGCACGACTGGAAATGCCGCCAAGGGATTGCCCACGGGCTCGCGTAACCTCGGCCTCGGGTCGAGCTTCGCCGCCGGCGCCCTGATGCTTTGCCACATGAACAGTTCCGGCCTCGGCCGCTATGAGCAGCTGATGGCGGATCTGAGCCGGTTCAACAATGCGCCGCTGCCGCAGCCGCCGCGCCGCCGCGCCGCCGAGCGCAAGACGCCTGCTCTGCCGGTCCGCACCCGGCTGTTCGGCTGGTTCAGCCGCGGCGCCTAAGCCGACCCGCGACGGCAGCCGGCGATCGGCTGCCGATTTTTCATCCGTCTCGCCGTCGCTTTCATCAGCGGCTGCGCCGTTTCTGACCGCCGTGGTGGCGCGCCTCGGTCGATGCGATGTCGATATCGACGACGATCGGCAGATGATCGGAGGCGACGCGCGACAGCGGCGTGCGCACGACTTCGACATTCTCGATATGCGCCCGGCCCCGCAGCCAGACATGATCGATGCGCAGCGTCGGCATGCGGCCAGGGAAGGTCGGCTTCGCCTTCCTCGTTCCCCACTCCTTCTGCACATCGGTGAATTCCGACGCCAGGCGCCGGTAAGGCATCAGGCCGGGCGGCGCGTTGAAATCGCCGACAAAGACAACCGGGTCCCGGCACTCGGGATGGCCGAGCCATTCCGGCCCGAGCAGCGTCGTCAGTTGCAGCATCTGCTCATGCGGCCAGACGCCGAGATGCGTGTTCACGATCTGCACCTCTGATCCGCCGACCTCGACCGACGCCCAGAGCGCGCCGCGCGGCTCGACCTTGATGCGGTCGTGAAAGCCCGGCAAGCGCCCGGTTCGGATGCGACGGATCGGAAGCGCCGTCAGGATGGCGTCGCCATAGTGTTCGGCGCCGTTCTGCGTCGACGGATTGAAATGCGCCTTCATGCCGAGGAGCTGCGCCAGCGTATGCGCCTGATCGATGCCGCCGGAGCGCGCGCGCCCGACATCGATCTCCTGCAAGGCGACGATGTCGGGCTTGCAGGCGGCGATCACATGCGCGACCCGGTCGGGCGCATGTAGCTTGTCGATGCCGATACAGGCATGGACATTATAGGAGAGAATCCGGAATCGACCCATGTTCAAGCACCTTCCCAGCCGGGCAACCCTGGCCCGGCGCGACGGGTTCCCTCAGTGCGCGACATGAGGCCGATATGACGCGGGATCGAGGCTGGACGGCCGCCCGTCGAGGTCGAGCCGCGTGATCCGAGGCGGCGCTTCGGCAATGACCTTGCCGCGGCGGACGACCGCGAGGCGGGCCGCGCGCATCCGCACAGCCTCGATCGGATCCGGCGCCTGCAGAATGACGAAGTCGGCATATTTCCCCGGCGCGAGGCCATAATGTTCCAGCCCCAGGATCTTGGCCGGCACTGTGGTCACCGCGTCGAAGGACCAGCGGATCGCCTCGCGGCTCGTCATCGGCACGGCGTGAACCGCCATGTTCGCGACATCGAGCATGTCGGCCTGGCCGAGCCCGTACCACGGGTCCATGCAGCAATCCTGACCGAGCGCCACCGGGATGCCGAGCGCCCTCATTTCCGGGATGCGGGTCAGCCCGCGGCGGCGCGGATAGGTGTCGTGGCGGCCCTGCAGGGTGATGTTGATGAGCGGATTGGCGATCGCCGCGACGCCGGCCTCATGCATCAGGGGCAGCAGCTTCGAGACATAGTAGTTGTCCATCGAGTGCATCGAGGTCAGATGCGATCCGGCGACACGGCCATGGAGGCCGAGCCGCTGCGTTTCCGCCGCCAGCGTCTCGATATGCCGCGACAGCGGATCGTCGCTTTCGTCGCAGTGAAGATCGACCATCAAGCCACGCTCCGCTGCGATCTCGCACAGCGTCCGCACCGAGGCGGCGCCATCGGCCATGGTGCGCTCGAAATGCGGAATGCCGCCGACCACGTCGACGCCCATGTCGAGCGCCCGCTCGAGATTCTTCGCCGCGGTGGGCGAGCGGTAATAGCCATCCTGCGGGAAGGCGACGAGTTGCAGGTCGAGATAGGGCTTCACCTTCTCGCGCACCTCGATCAACGCCTCGACGGCGAGCAGGCGGTCGTCGCAGACATCGACATGGCTGCGCACCGCGAGGAGGCCCTGCGAAACAGCGAGATCGCAATAGCGCAGCGCCCGCTCGATGACGGCCTCATGCGTCAGGAGCGGCTTCAGCTCGCCCCAGAGCGCAATGCCTTCGAGCAGCGTGCCCGACTGGTTCATCCTCGGCAAGCCGAGCGACAGCGTCGCGTCCATATGGAAGTGGCAATCGACGAAAGGCGGCGCGACCAGATAGCCACTGGCATCGATGACGCGGCCCGCCTCGGCCTGGATCGACGGCGCGATGGCGGCGATGCGGCCGCCCTCGACCGCGATATCGAGGCCCGGACGGCTGTCGGGCAACGTCGCGTTCCGGACGATGAGATCGAAGGCCATGGAATCCCTGCATGTCTCTGACCCGCCTATCGGATCAGGACATCGTGGCCATTGCAAGCGCCCGGCCGGTCAGGCCGGCAGCCTTCACTGGGGATTGTAGGGGGCCGTCGTCGCGGCATAGGCGGAACTGAAGGCCGCGCCCGCATCGGCGCCGAGCGAGGTCGTCACCTGCTCGCCGATCGCGGTTGCCTCCGCCTTCGGCAGCGTCGCCGCCGCATTGGCAAGGGCAGCCGCGAGCTGCGTCGCGTCGGAGGCGCCGAGCTTCGGATCGCCGCCGAATTTCGGATCGGTGCGATACTTCGCCATCATCTGCTCGATCAGCGGCTTGCAGGCGGACTGGCACTGTTCGAGCTTGGCGAGATCGTCCTGGAAGCCGAGCGCGCCCATGTCGATGGTCGCGTTGGAATCGAGCTTCTGCTCCATCGTCTCGATCTGCTGGTTGGTCGACTGCGCGAAGGCCGGCGCCGCCGCCAGCAGCGCCGCCGCGATCAGCCCCGGTCCGGCGACATACGCCACCGCCGCCGTCAGTCGCCGCCGACCGAATTCGTCACGACCCCACATGCGAACCTCCCCCTGTCGTTGCCCCTGACGGGCAGCCTCATTCGGCCGCTGCGATCGGCTCCTGCGGCGGCAGCGCCGCCGGCTTCCCCTTCTTGCCGCGCTCGGCCAGCCGCTGGATCACGACATAGAAGGACGGAACGAACAGCACCGCAAGGCAAGTGGACGCCAACATGCCGCTGACGACCGAGATGCCGATCGAGCGTCGCGAGGCGGCGCCGGCACCCGTCGCGAAGACGAGCGGCATCACGCCGAGGATGAACGCGAAGGAGGTCATCAGGATCGGTCGGAAACGGAGCCTTGCCGCCTCCACCGCCGCTTCGACGATCTCCATGCCCTCGTTTCGCTGGTCGCGCGCATATTCGACGATGAGAATCGCGTTCTTCGCCGCAAGAGCGATCAGCAAGATGATGCCGATCTGCGTGTAGAGATTGTTCGCCGCTCCCACCGCCGTCAGCGCGATCACCGTTCCGAGCAGCGCCAGCGGCACCGCCAGAAGCACCGCGAAGGGCAACAGCCAGCTCTCATACTGGCCCGCCAGCACGAAATAGACGAGCACGATGGCGAGGCCGAAGGCGAAGTAGAGATCGTTGCCGACGATCTTCTCCTGGTACGACATCGCGGTCCAGTCGATGCCATAGCCGGGCGGCAGCGTCTCGTCGGCAATCTGCTCCATGAGGCTCATCGCCTGTCCCGAGGAGAAGCCGGGCGCAGCGCCGCCGGCGAGCGTCGCCGCGGGATAGAGATTGTAGAGCGTGATCAGCGGCGGGCCGTCTGTGTCCTCGAAGGACACAAGCGTGCCGAGCGGCACCATCTCGCCCGTCTTGGTCTGGACCTTCAGGTTCATCACGTCCTGCGGCGAGACGCGATTCTCGGGCGCCGCCTGCACATAGACCTGGAAGACGTTGTTGTATTTGGTGAACTGGTTGACGTAGGTCGAGCCGAGATAGGCCTCGATGGTCGAGAAGACCTGGCCGACCGTCACACCGAGCGTTTCGGCGAGGATGCGGTTCACCTTCAGCGTCAACTGCGGCGTGGTGGCGCTGAAGCTCGAATTGACGCGCTGAAGCCCCGTCTGCGTCGCCGCGCGCTGCTCGAGCGCCGTCACCGCCGCCTGCAGCTGGTGGAAGTCCGAGCTGCCGTTCTTGACGAGGACTTCCATCGTGAAGCCGCCGGTATTGCCGATGCCCTGGATGGGCGGCGGCACCAGGACATAGCCGGTCGCGTCCTGCAGCCCGTTCAGCTGCTCGGTGAGCTTCTCGTAGATGACCTTGAGGCTCTCGTCCGGGCCGCGCACCGACCAGTCCTTGAGGACGACATAGAGAACGGCCGAATTGAACAGCGTCGCGCTGTTGTCGAGCACCGAGACGCCACTGATGGCGATGACATTCTCGACGCCCGCCGTCGCCTTGGCCTCGGCCGACACCTGCTTCATCACGGCGTCCGTGCGCTGCAGCGAGGCGCCTTCCGGCAGCTGCACGGCGATGACCACATAGCCCTGGTCCTCGATCGGCAGGAAGGCGGTCGGGATGCGCGACATGCCCCAGAAGGCGGTGCCCACGAGGATGAGCGCCGCGAGGACCATCAGATAGGAGACCTTCACCATATGTCGGATCAGGCCGGCATAGCGCTTCTCGCACCAGTCGAAGACATGGTTGAAACCGCGGAAGAAGATGTTGCGCTTGTCGCGCGGCGTCGGCGCACGGAGCCAGAGGGCGCACTGCGTCGGCTTGAGCGTCGCCGCGTTGATCGCCGAGATGAAGGCTGTCGCGGCAATGACGAGCGCGAACTGCTTGTACATCTGCCCGGTCAGACCCGGCAGGAAGGATGACGGCAGGAACACCGCCATCAGCACCAGCGTGATGCCGATGATCGGACCGAACAGTTCGTCCATCGCCTTGATGGCGGCGTCGTGTCCGCTCTTGCCTTCCTCGATATGACGCGAGACGCCCTCGACGATGACGATCGCGTCGTCGACCACGATGCCGATGGCGAGCACGATGGCGAACAAGGTCGCCGTGTTGACGCTGAATCCGAGCGCAGCCATCGCCGCGAAGGCGCCGATGATCGTCACCGGCACGGTCGTGGCCGGCACCAGAACGGCGCGCCAGTCCTGCAGGAAGACGAGGATGACGATAAGGACGAGGATAGCCGCCTCGATCAGGGTCTTGTAGACCTCGTCGATCGAGGCCGAGACGAAGCGAGTCGTATCGAACGGGATCTCGTATTGAAGGCCGGGCGGGAAGGCCTTGGAGAGTTCCTCCATCTTGGCCTTCACTGCTTCGGCGACGCCGAGCGCGTTGGCCTCCGGAAGCTGGAAGATGCCGATCGCCGCCGTGGGCGCATTGTTGAACAGCGAGGTATGGCTGTAGCTCTGCGAGCCGAGTTCGACGCGCCCGATATCGCGGACGCGGACGATCTGGCCGCCATTGGTGTTGTTCACCTTGACGATGATGTTCTCGAAGTCCGGCGCGTCGTTGAAGCGGCCGTTGACATTCACCGTGTACTGGAAATTCAGGCCGGTCGGCGCCGGCGGCATGCCGGTCATGCCGGCGGTGACTTCCTGGCTCTGCTTGCGGATCGCATCGACGACATCCGTCGGCGTCAGCCCGAAGGCCTGCAGCTTGTCCGGGTCCATCCAGACGCGCATCGCATAGGGGCCGGCGCCGTTGACGATGACATTGCCGACGCCGGGAATGCGCGCCAGTTCGTTCTGGATGTTGATGACGCCGTAGTTCGAGAGATAGAGCCCGTCATAGGTGTTGTCGGGCGAGAACAGCGTGATGAACTGCAGGACGGCGGTCGACTTCTTCTGCACGTTCACGCCCTGGACCTGGACGGATTCGGGAAGCGAGGCGAGCGCGATCGCAACGCGGTTCTGCACCAGCACCTGCGCCTGGTCCGGGTCCGTGCCGATGTCGAAGGTCACGGTCAGGTTGTAGGTGCCGTCGCTCGCGCTCGTCGACTGCATGTAGATCATGCCCTGAACGCCGTTCACCTGCTCCTCGATGGGCAGGGCGACGGTGTCCATGATCGTGCGGGCGCTGGCGCCGGGATAGCTCGTCGTCACGACGACGGTCGGCGGCACGACATTGGGGTATTGCGAGATCGGCAACGTGAAGACGGCCACTGCACCGATCAGCACGATGACGAGCGCGAGAACGTTCGAGAGAACGGGCCGCTCGATGAAGAACTTGGAAATCATGGGCGCCGCCCCCTCGGTCCGTCCAATGGTCGCCGGACGTCACCGTCCGGCCCTCGCCTCAGGGATTCGCTGGCGCAGCGGGCGCCGGCGCCTGCTGAGCCGGCGCAGCAGCCGCGTCGGGCGACTTGGTCTCCGCAGGTGCGGACGCCGGCGAAGCCGGGGCCGGAGCCGATGCGGCCGGTGCCGAAGATTTGGCATCCGCCCCAGCCGGCGCCGCCGAAGGCGGCGCCAGATCCGGCGGCGGCGCGGCGGCCATCTGGCCGTCCTCGACATCGACGACATTGCCCGGCACGGCGCGCATGCCGCCGCCGATGATCACCTGGTCATCCTTGGTGAGGCCTTCCGTGATCACGCGCAGCTGGCCCTCGAGCTGGCCCGTCTTCACGATCCGCTGCTCGACCTTTTTCTCGGCATTCACGACGAGCACATAGCTGCCGGCCTGGCTGGACGCGATCGCCGTGTCGTTGACGAGGATGGCATCCGGCTGCTGCTGCAGCGGCACGCGAACCTTCGCGAAAAGGCCCGGCAGAAGCGCGGAGTTCTTGTTGTCGAAGACGCCGCGCGCCGTCAGCGTGCCGGTGTTCTGGTCGACATTCGGCGCGATGTAGTCGATCACGCCCTTGTAGGGATAGTCGGTATCGACCGAGAGGCCGATCTCGACCGGGAAGTCGTGGATGTCGCGAAGCGTGCGGCCGCGTTTGGTCAGCTCTTCCTTGATCAATAGAACCTGGCGCTCGTTGACGCTGAAATAGGTGTAGATCGGATTCATCTGCACGATGGTCGCGAGCTTGGTCGGGCCGGTATAGCCGACCAGTGCGCCCACATCCTGCAGGTGATTGGTCACGATGCCGTCGAAGGGCGCGGTCACGCTCGTATAGCCGAGATTGATCTGCGCCACCTCGACATCGGCCTGCGCCTGCTGCGTCGCCGCGATCGCCTGATCGAGCTGCGCCTTGGCGTCGTCGGCCTTGGCGACCGAGGTGACCTGCTGCTGCACCAGCGTGTTCTGCCGGTTGAACTCGAGCTGCTTGTTTTCCTGCGCCGCCTTGGCCGAGGCCAGCGCGCCCTGTGCCTGATCCAGCTGCGCCTGGTAGGTGTCCTTCTGGATCGTGAACAGAAGGTCACCCGCCTTCACGGCCTGACCGTCGACATATCTGATGCCCGTCAGGAAACCCTGGACGCGCGCCTCGAGATCGACCTGGTTGATCGCGTCCGTCGTGCCCGTCAGCTCCATATAGACCGTCACCGGCTGCTGAACCGGCTTCGCCACCGTGACCTTCATGGGCGGCGGCGGGACATAGGTGTTCTTGTCGTTGCAGCCGACCAGGGCCAGAAGCGCCACGCCGGCGACGCCGGCAAGCACCGCGCGGCCGGGACCCGAGTGAAGTTTTCCCGCAACGATCATTCCGCCCCCACACTCAACAGCCAGACCCACGGCCAAACCGTCTTTCCGGCACGATACGTGAACTCCACGCTTCCGGCGAGCGATTCCCCGCCTCATCGTGGCCGAGCCGTTTATAGCGCCCGGATTACGAAGGAAACATGCATGACGGCTCGAACGGGCTAGGGGCGCTCACGAAAAAGCCGCCGGCTGGAAAGCGCGGCGGCCATTCTCGGTGTCTTAGCTGCGTCCGGGCTCGCCAGATCGCGCCTCAGAAGGCGTTGGCGTGCAGCAGAGAGGTCGGCGTCAGCAGAAGGATCTTGACGTCGTAGAGGGGCGTCCATTTGCGGATATAGGCGCGGTCGCAGCGCAGCCGCATCTGGATCTTGTTCATCGCATCCGTGGGACCGCGGTGACCTTCGATCTGCGCAAGGCCGGTGAGGCCCGGACGGACGAGGTGACGATCAGCATAGTTGGGAAGGATGCGCCCGAAGGTGTCATCCATCGGCACCGCATGCGGACGCGGCCCGACCAGCGACATGTCGCCTTTCAGAACATTGAAGAGCTGCGGCAGTTCGTCGAGGCTGGTCCGGCGCAGAAAAGCGCCAACCCGCGTGATGCGGTTGTCGCCCGCCGAGACCTGCTTGAAGGCGCCATGCGTCTCCATCACGGTCATCGAGCGGAACTTCATGAGGGTAAAGATCTCCCGGCCGACGCCGTAGCGCTTCTGGCGGAAGAGAACCGGACCCTTGCTCTCCAGCTTGACCGCGATCGCGATCAGGATGAGCACCGGGGCCAGCACGAGGAGAAGGCCGGCAGCCCCGACGACGTCCAGCAACCGCTTGAACGTCGACGCGTTGATCTCTGCGGCCTTCCTGGCCAGCCGGGCGCTCGGTACGGCCTCCTGGTCGGCGACATTTTCCGCACCGCGGAAGAGGCCGACGGCCGGAACGTCCTGAGCAAGTGCCTGAGCGGAATCATCAAAAAACATCGGTAGTCCCCGCGGATCGCCCGATTTTTGCAACGCACCATTTTCGGTGCAGAGCAGCATGGACGTTTTGTAACCCCTGCCCCACGACCCGGCAAGCGCCTTTTTTCGGCGTCCGAACCGAAGCCATGCACGATATCGAGGCAGACACCTCCGCCGCGGCGGTGTGATCGTAAGCTGGATAAGGCCTTAAAACGGCTTGCATTCCGACTTCCGTCCCGAGTCACGGCGAGCAGCATTGCTCAACCTGATCCGGTGCCACCCCTCGAGGCACCAGACATTTCCCACGCGACGAACCGGAGGTCTGCTCGTCTGCGACCCGTGAGATCGCATGCCGAGCCGACCAATCTGTTAACCCACGCCGACCGGCTGCGGAAATCCCTGCTCCCGAAATCCGCCTGCCCGTCGCAGCGTGATTTGTTCAGCATTGTCGAGATTTTGCAAGAGGCTGCGGTGTCACACAGCACAATTAGGAGGCCTCGCCGACCTCCGCCGCCTCACTCGCGCAACGCGAGCAGCGCACGGCGCAGAGTTGCACCAATCCAGTATTGTTAACCGGCTTGTCTTTTTACTGTCATTCTGCGCCGTGGACACTCGTGAGACATTTGTGCAACAGGGGTCTGTCGTAAAAGGCGAGCCACTTTTGTGACGAACTCTTCACATGCCGGCGTGAAAAGCTCTGGCTAGTCTCCCGGCAACCCGAAGCGAGGGGTCGCTCCGGGCGGCGGCTTCTGAACAAGCCGGTGAATACAGCAAAATGGGGGCACACGGCCTGCCGATAAGCTTGGGTGGCGGAAGATTCCCGCTGTCCGGCGTCATTCGGTGCATGCCGAGCGTCTTCCTCAGGAAGAGGTCTGACATGAATTTCAAGCATCTGCTTCTCGGCTCCGCCGCGGCGATCTTCGCCGCCGGCAGCGCGCAGGCCGCGGATCTCACGGTCGCCGAGCCGGTGGACTACGTGAAGGTGTGCGATGCCTTCGGCAAGGGCTTCTTCTACTCGCCGGGCACCGACACCTGCATCAAGGTGGGCGGCTACGTCAAGTTCGGCACGTCGTTCGGCGACACCGATTTCGGCATCTACAATTCCATCTACCCGAACAGCAACTGGTCGAACTTCTTCACCGAAGCCTCGATCCAGCTGACGGCTTCGTCGGTCACCGAGTACGGCAACCTCACCGGCTTCCTCGACTACCGTGCCAAGACCGGCAACTCCGGCAACTTCTCGCAGTCGGCGACGCAGATCATCAACTCGGCCACCAACTCGGCCTATGTCGACAGCGCCTGGCTCTCGATCGGCCCGGTCAAGGCCGGCCGCTTCACCTCGCTGTTCGACTTCGGCCGTGGCTACACGGACACCGGCGCCTTCGGTTCGGACACCAAGACCGACCACATCCAGTTCACCTACGCCGTCAACGGCGTCGGCCTCGCGCTCTCGATCGAGGACCAGCGTGACCGTGGCGCCGCCCCGGGCGACGAGACCCTCGGCGGCCAGGACAACATTCCCGACATCGTCGGCGCCGTGACCTACGCTTCGGGCATCTTCTCGACGAAGCTGGCCGCTGCCTATGTCAACGACGCGATCGACCGTACCGGCAACGGCACGGCGCTCAACCCGTACTACTATGATGCGCAGGACGGCTGGGCGGTCGGCGGCAGCGCCGAATTCTCGCTCGACAGCTTCTCGAAGGGCGACAAGTTCTTCGTGACGGCGGCCTATGGCGACAATGCCAACTCCTACACCGGCATCGCCGGCGGCACCTCGGTGGCCGGTCTCGTCGGCAACGGCGTGAACTCGATCGACTCGAACTTCTACGCGGCGGTCGCTCCGGGCTCGAGCTGGTCGGCCCTCGCCTCCTACAAGCATGTCTGGACCCCGGCCGTCTGGTCGGCGGTCTCGGGCGGCTACGCGTCGTATGACGGCGACGGCTACTTCGACAACACGACGATCGACGCCTACCGCTTCGTCGCGTCGACCGGCTGGACCCCGGTCACGGGTCTCGACCTGATGTTCGAAGGCATGTACTCGCATGCCGACATCGACCGCGCCATCGCCGACGACAATGACGGCGACGCCTGGGCGGCCAACTTCTGGATGAAGCGCTCCTGGTAAGCGCCATCGGCCCGCGCCTCGCGCAGACCTGACACGACTTTGCGGCCGGCGGAACGATCCAGTTCCGCCGGCCGTTCGTTTCTAGTGGGAACCCCAGAGAGGATCCCATGCTTTATCCCGTCACCTATGTCGTCACGCTCGTGATCTTTGCCGCCATCGACAGCGTCTGGCTGGGAACGATGGCATCGCGCATCTACCGGCCGCTGCTCGGCGATCTGCTGATCGACGGCTTCCGCCCCGTGCCGGCCATCGTGTTCTATCTGCTCTATGCGGCCGGCCTCGTCTGGTTCGCCGTGCTGCCGGCGCTGAAGAGCGGAGAGACGGCGACGAGCGTCTTCGTCACCGGCGCGCTGCTCGGCCTCTTCGCCTACGGCACCTATGACCTCACCAACTACGCGACCATGCGCGGCTGGGGCACCACGATCACCGTCATCGACATGGCCTGGGGAACGCTGCTGAGCGGGACGACGGCGCTGCTCGCCGTTCTCGCCGTGCGCGGAATCGGCCGCTGGACGGGAATGTCGCTTTAGCTTCAGCCCCACGGCGGGCGGGGAAAGAAGGCCGGTACGTGCTCCGCATAGCGTCGGAACGCGTCCGGCCTGCTCGCCGCGAGGTGCTGCTCCAGCAGCGGTATGCCGGAGACGTGGACCAGCAGCCAGTACATGAGCAGCGGTCCGACCAGCGACAGCCAGCCGAGCGGGTGCCCGAGGCCGAGTGCCATCACCGGATAGGCGCACCAGCCGAGCCATTCGAAGAAGTAATTGGGATGGCGTGACCAGGCCCAGAGGCCGGTATCGCAGATGCGGCCGTGCTCGCCGGCATGCGCCTCGCGGAAGGCGCGCATCTGGCGGTCGGCGACGCTCTCGCCGATCACGGCGGCGGCGAAGAGCGCGATCGCCAGAGCGTCCTGCCATGTGAGGCCCGGCCTCGGATTCTGCGCCGCGGCCAGGACCGGCAGCGTCAGCAGCCATCCCGCACCCGCCTGAATCAGCAGGAAGATGTAAAGGCGGCGCTGGAAGTCGGCGCCCCACTCGCGCCGAAGCGCGGCATAGCGGGCATCCTCCTCCTTGGCGGCCCGCGAGCGAGCGGCGATGTGGCTGCCGAGGCGGAGCGACCAGACCGCCGCGGCGAGGGCGACGATCAGCTGGCGCGTCGTCGGCCAGCCGCTTCCCGCAACCGGTAGCAGAGCCACGAGAACGCAGGCGGCGCCCGTCCCGAACGACCAGAACGCGTCCGACCATCCGGCATTGCCCGTCCGGCGCTGGACCAGCCAGGCTGTCGTCATCGCCAGGACGAGAACGACCGCCGCTGCGATCGAGCCGAGAAGCAGCGTCGTGAGATTGGCCGGCATGGCTGGAAGCTCCGATGGGAGCCCCCGCCCGACCCTCTGCTAGAGCCGGACGAAGGGCTGGATCATGCGGCCGACAAGGCCGGACAGGCGGATCTGCCCGTCGAGCGCGACGAGGCAGAGGCAGGGAATGTCCGAATCGACGACCGGCTGATGGTCCGTCGCCGTATCGGCCTCCTCGAAATCGCCAGGGCCGAAATGGCCGCTCTCGTCGCGATAGGAGCCTTCGAGCACAAGGGTCATCTCGACGCCGTCATGCGTGTGCTGCGGCATCCTGCGGCCGGGTCCGATGCTGAACATCAGCACGCGGCAATCGCCATCCTTCGGCACGCCGACGGTCCGAACGCGCGTGCCGGGTCCGAGCCAGCGCCACGGCCCGAGCGGATAGCGGCGAAGCGGCTCGGGCAGGTCGGCCATGTCGTTCATCGGCAGCTCGGCACCGGCCTCGCCGCCATCGGCGTCGATACGGGCCATCATGCGGCCGAGCGAATCGGCGGCGAGCGCGGTCGGCGGCAGGCTGCCGAGAAGCGCGCCACCAAGAGCCTGAAGCTCGGCGACGAAGCGATCCGATTCGGGGCAGAGCGCCAGATGCGCGGCTACGACGGCCGCCTCCGGCGCGCGCAGCGTCCCGGCGGCATAGGCCAGAAGGGTTTCCTCGGCGGGAATGTGAACAATGCTCGTCATTGCGTCTCGCTCAGCAGGCTCCGAAGCTTGATGACAGCCAGACGCAGACGCGACTTGACTGTTCCAAGCGGGATGCCGAGTTCGCGGGCGATCTCGGCATGAGCCTTCTCGTGAAAATAGGACAGCTTGATCAGGCGGGCCTGATCGTCGGAAAGAGCCGAGAGCGCCGATCCGACCCGGATCGTGTCATCGGCTCCGGAGAGAATCGCATCCGGCGTCAGCGGATCGTCCGGCAGCTCGGTGATGTCGGGCTCGCGGCTGTCGAGCTTCTCGCGGCGCAGCGCATCGATCCGAAGGTTGCGCGCGATGGTGAAGACCCAGGTCGAGGCGCCGGCGCGGCGCGGATCGAACAGGCTCGCCTTGCGCCAGACCGTCAGCATCGCTTCCTGGGCGAAATCCTCGGCCGCCGATGGCGCGGCGCCGGCTCGCATCAGATAGGTCTTCAGCCGCGGCGCGAAATGCTGGAACAACCGGGCGAATGCCGCCCGGTCGCGGTTCAATCCCACCGCCTCGATGAGGCGTCCAAGCTCGGCCGAGTCGGGTTGCTGCATCAGCAACGCCCCCTGCTCCGCCCGCCGTCTCGTTCTTCGATCGACATCCTGGCTCATACCCTCTCATACGGACGGATATCGCGTTCGGATCACGCATCCAATCCTCGTTCGCGACCGTATGTGTCATCACCAGCAACGATGGCCATGGAGCATCAAGCGTGAACGAAGGACGGCGCCTCAGGATAGCGGTGATCGGCTCGGGCATTTCCGGGCTCTCCGCGGCGTGGCTGCTGTCGAGCCGTCACGAGGTCACGCTCTATGAGCGCGGCGACCGGCTCGGTGGCCACTCCAACACGGTGACTGCGAAGCTCGGCGAGGCATCGGTGCCGGTCGACACGGGCTTCATCGTCTATAACGAGCCAGCCTATCCCAATCTCACGGCGCTGTTCGATCATCTGAAGATCACGACCAAACCGTCGGACATGTCCTTCGCGGTGTCGCTGCGCGGCGGCGGGCTGGAATATTCCGGCACCGGGCTCGCCGGCCTCTTCGCGCAGAAGACCAATCTGGTCCGGCCCGCCTACTGGTCGATGCTGCGCGACATCCTGCGCTTCTATCGCGAGGCGCCGCGCGATCTTTCGGGCGTAGCCGACGGACCGACGATCGGCGAATATCTCGCCATGAAGGGCTACAGCGCCGCCTTCCGCGACGATCACCTGCTGCCGATGGCGGCCGCCATCTGGTCGGCGCCCGCCGATCGCATCCTCGACTATCCAGCCGCTGGCTTCGTCCGCTTCTGCATCAATCACGGGCTGCTCCTGGTGAAGGGCCGGCCGGAATGGCGCACGGTCGAGGGCGGCAGCCGCCGCTATGTCGAGGCTTTCGCAGCTCTTCTCGCCGGCTCGCTCCGGCTCGGCTGCGGCGCCCGCCGCATCACCCGGACTGCGAATGCGGTCACGGTTCATGATTCGCGCGGCGGGTCGGAGAGCTTCGACCACGCCGTGCTGGCGACCCATGCCGACCAGGCGCTGGCGCTCATCGACAATCCAGACCGCGACGAGGCGGCGCTGCTCGGCGCCTTCAAATACAGCCGCAACCTCGCCGCCCTGCATCTCGACGAAAGCCTGATGCCGAAGCGCAAGGCCGTCTGGTCCAGCTGGAACTATATCGAGCATGGCGACGCGCTGACGGTGACCTACTGGATGAATCAGCTGCAGGGCATTCCGGGACGCAATCTCTTCGTGACGCTCAATCCGCCGCGGCCGCCGCGCTCAGGAACGCTCGTCCACAGCGAGGTCTATGAGCATCCGATCCTCGACGCCTCGGCCACGGCGGCGCAGGCTCCGCTCTGGGCGATGCAGGGCCGTCGGCGGCTCTGGTTCTGCGGCGCCCATTTCGGCGCCGGCTTCCACGAGGACGGGCTCCAGTCCGGACTCGCCGTCGCCGAGCGGCTCGGCGGCGTGCGCCGCCCGTGGCGGGTGGCCAACGAGAATGGCCGGATACCGGCGTCGCTGCCGATCATGCCGGCGGAGGCGGCCGAATGAGCGGCGCCTCGGCGCTGTTCACCGGCAAGGTCACGCATCGGCGCCTGCGGCCGCGCCGGCATGCGCTGACCTATCGCGTCTTCTGGATGCTGCTCGATCTCGACGAGCTCGACGCGCTCTCCGAGCGGCTGCGATTCTTCTCGCGCAACCGCTTCAATCTCCTCTCCTTCCATGATGCCGATCACGGCTTCGACGGGCGCGGCACGCTGCGCCAGCAGATTGAGCGGCGCCTCGCCGCCGCCGGCATCGATCCCCCCGCCGGCGCGATGCGCATCCTGACAATGCCCCGCATGCTCGGTTATGTATTCAATCCGATCAGCATCATTTTCTGTCATCATGCGGATGGAAGGCTGGGGGCGATCGTCTACGAAGTGAACAACACCTTCGGACAGCGTCACTTCTATATCGCGCCGGCGGGCGTCGACGCCGCCGCGGGAGCGATGCTTCGCCATGGCTGCCGCAAGGAATTCTACGTCTCGCCCTTCATGAGCATGGACCTCTCTTATCATTTCACCGTGCGCGTGCCGGACGATCTGGTGACGCTCGGCGTGAACGGCTCCGACTCGGAGGGTCTCGTGATCGCCACGGCGATGTCGGGCCTGCGCCGGCCGCTGACCGATGCCGGGCTCGTCGGCGCCCTTCTGAGCCACCCCCTGCTCACCCTGAAGGTCATGGCCGGCATCCACTACGAGGCGCTGAAGCTGTGGCTGAAGGGCGTGCCGCTGACGAGCCGCCCTGCCCCGCCGGCCGACGCCGTCACCCTGATCCCCGAAAGACAAGCCTGAGAGGTCGCATGTCGGTACGCGAGCGCATGATCGAATCGAGACCCGGCATCGGCGCGCGACTGCTGCCGGACCTCGCCGGGCCGCTTGTTCGCCTGCTGACGCGAGGGTTGAAGCACGGCCGCCTCGTCGTCGTTACGCCGGGCGGCAGCCGGGTCGAGCGCAAGGGCGATCTCGAGGGTCCCGAGGCGACGATCGCGATCGCCAATATCCGGGCGTTGCGTCGCGTGCTCACCGGGGGCGCAACCGGCTTCGCGGAGGGCTACATGGCCGGCGACTGGTCGTCGCCGAACCTGCCGGCCCTGATCGAGCTGCTCGCGCTCAACGAGGAATCGCTCGGATCGCCGGCGCAGGGCTTCTTCGCGTCACGCCTCCTCCGCCGCGCCGAGCATCGCGGACGGCGCAACACGCGGGAAGGAAGCCGGCGCAATATCAGCTTCCATTATGACCTCGGCAACGACTTCTACGAGCGCTGGCTGGACCGCGGCATGCAGTATTCCTCGGCCATCCGCGCCGAAGGCGATACGCTGGAAACGGCGCAGCAGCGCAAGCTCGACCGGATCACCGATCTGCTCGACCTTTCCGGCGGCGAGCGGGTGCTCGAGATCGGCTGCGGCTGGGGCGCGGTCGCCGAACGGCTGGCGGCCGAGAAGTCCTGCGCGGTCACGGGCGTCACCCTCTCGACCGAGCAGCTCTCCTATGCGCGGGCGCGCCTCGCCGGTGCCGGGCTCCAGGCCGATCTTCGCCTTCAGGACTATCGCGACGTCGACGGCGTGTTCGACCGTATCGTTTCGGTCGAGATGATCGAGGCGGTCGGCGAGGAGTACTGGCCCTCCTATTTCGAGACGCTGTGGCAGCGGCTGGCACCAGGCGGCAAGGCGGTGATCCAGTCCATCCTGATCGACGAGAACCGGTTCGACGCGTACCGCCGCAACCCCGATTTCATCCAGACCTACATCTTCCCGGGCGGCATGCTGCCGACGCCGGCCATGCTCAAGGCGCAGGCGCAGGCTGCCGGCCTCGTGCTCGGCTACGAGGAACTGCATGGCTCCAGCTATGCTTGGACGCTCGCCGAATGGCGGACGCGCTTCCACGCAGCCTGGCCGCAGATCGAGAAGATGAACTTCGACACCCGCTTCCGCCGCCTCTGGGACTATTACCTCGCCTATTGCGAAGGTGGCTTCCGCGCCGGTGCGATCGATGTCGGCATCTATGTCCTGGAGAAGCCGGCTGCCTGATACGGCGTTGCCGGCGCGCAACGGCCGACGGCAGCCGAGACTCGCCCGCGCTTTCCCGACTTGCGCAGCGATCCAGCGCTCGCTAAATCACGGCTGTCCGACAGGAGTTTGGATGTTCAACGCGTCAGAGTCCCGCTGATCCCCTGCCCGTGCGGCAGGGAAAGAAGCCCGAGAGCGATGCGCTCCCGGCCCGCTGACATGCGGCTTCGATCACCGGCACTTCGACAGTCTCATCATGAACATTTCCAAACGCGAGCAGCGCGTGCTGCACGCGCTCGCTCAAGGCGGCCTCATTCAGCATCTGAAAGGCGAGGACGGCCGCATCATCGAGGTCGATTGCATCACCCGTGACGGCTGGCGGCTCGCCGACGTCACGCTCGACCTCTTCCAAAGGCTCAGGCGGCGCAGCTTCATCGCATCCAGCGGCGGCGGCCCCTATCGCATCACGCGGCAGGGTCTCTTCGCTGTCCGGGCGCAGCTCGACAACCGATGACGTGAAGAATCCCGGCGGCGCTCAGGCGCCGCCGGTGCGCTGGGCGATCGCCTCGCGCTCATATTCGATGTTCCAGTCGATGAGCGTCGTCCAGAGCGACCGGGCGAGATCGGGATCGAGCCCGAGATCGGTCGCGCGTTCGGCGACGCGCGCCAGCACTTCCTCGACGCGCGCCGGAACCAGCGCCTCATCGGGCGATGTCTTCAGCTCGGCCATCCGCCGCACATAGCCGAAGCGGCGCGCAAGCAGGATCACGAGTTCCGTGTCCAGGCGATCGATCTCGGTGCGGATATCGTCCTTGGTCAGGCACTCGGCCGGCGACTTCGCCATTGTCCCCTCACCACCAGCGTGCCGGGGAGAAGGTCCCGGCCGCGTCCTCGATGACATGGCCGAGGCGGAACAGCGTCTCCTCCTCGAACGGACGGCCGATCAGCTGCAGCCCGAGCGGCAACCCGCTCTTGTCGAGCCCGCCCGGCACCGCGAT